>NZ_NUCO01000004.1:0-76612 GCF_002555445.1 Bacillus sp. AFS017336 | reverse complement strand
GAAGAAGTTGACTGAGATGCGACTTCGAACGGTTTACTATTTATTTTGATATTGTTTGTACTGTTGGCAATGACGAGCGTATACAGTCCCTTTTGTTGATTTAATTAAAAAGTTATACAACTAACGCAGTGCGTTAGTTGTATAAGAAATCCTTATAAATCTGTTCTTTTATATATTTGTGTAACATTGAAAACTGCAACAAATATAGAAATAATTAACGAGAATAAAACCAACCAAAAGTAAAAATCGTAATCATGTTCTGACCATTTTGTAACTACCACTAAAGTAAATAGCAAAATAATTCCCATTCTTTTCCATTCGATTGAAAATATAGTCTTTAAATTATTCATGGTTGATTCCCCTTTTTTCCCTTCAAAAAGTAATTCGATATTGTTATGTAACATGATATAAACTTACCATATTTTTCGGATTCCGAATAAAAAAACTTTACTAATTCTGTTCAATTAAACTGCCACTTTGTTGAATAAAAAAACGACCGCCGAAGCAGCCGATTGTTATTGAACTAAAGCATGCGTTAGTTCAATAACTTTCAGAAATATGAACTATTTTTTGAATAACTAAATTAACCTCTTTGTTATCTTTAATTACGCTTCACCTTCAATTGGTTCAATACTCGGAAGAACGCCACTTGTTCGATATCTCCTCAATATGATAAGGTGTCGTTCTACAGCATCCACCTATTAAACGTGCACCTGCTTGGTACCATTCTTCAGATTGAATATCCAACACATTACATTGTTCATGACCATTCCATGTTTTTGTTTCTGGATTATAAGTTTCACCAGAGTTTGGATAAACAATAATCGGTTTTTTGGTGTTTGCCCTCAACTCTTGTATTGCACCAGTCACAACGGTTACTGGCGCACAATTGATGCCTATCGCTACAATTTGTTCACTTTTCTCAAAAACTCGTGCACACTCTACGAGTTTCATACCTTCACTAATCTCTTTCTCATTTTTTAACGAAAAGGAAAGCCACGCATATGTTTCTGGATACTCACGTAATAATGTATCTAATACTCTTGCTTCTTGCAAGGAAGGGATCGTTTCAAATGCCAATAGATCTGCACCTGCTTCAATTAACGCTGACATTCTCGAACGGTGAAAGTCTGCTAATGTTTTATCTGTCACACCATAGTTGCCTACATACTCTGAACCATCTGCAAGGTAAGCCCCGTACGGCCCAACCGATGCAACAACCAATGGTTTAGGCCTATTCGTTTGCTTATTTTCCTTCCAAAAATCATCTCTTGCCCTTCTTGCAAGTAACACCGTTTTCTTAATTAATTCCAAAGCTTCCTGTTCTTGTATTCCACGCGCGGAAAAACCACTAATAGTAGCTTGATAGCTTGCTGTTATGGCACAGTCCGCACCAGCACGAAAATAGTCCGAATGAACCTGATAAATAAGTTCCGGATTTTCTAGTAACACACGTGCCGACCAAAGGGGATCGTCCAAATTACATCCATGCGCCTCCAATTCTGTAGCTAATGCTCCGTCAAGAAGCATAATGGAATGTTGGGATAAAATAGCATCAATTGGATTGACTTTGTTCGACATAATCTACGCCCCTCTTTTTTAAATTTTTTGTTAGATAATAACTTCCATAGCAAAACAAAATAAACGGTATGCCGCAATATAAGGCAATTCTCTGTGTTGGATCGAATGCAATTCCAATACACGATGCCAGACAAAGGATAAAAGAAGCAATTGGTACTAATGGATACAGTGGTGTGCGATAAATCAAGTCCTTTTCAGAATTTCCTTCTTTCAAAAATTGTCTGCGAAATAGGAACTGGGAAGCACTAATACTCATCCAAACTACAACTACTGCTAGACCGGAAATGGAAACAAGTACGATATAGACAGTATCTGGTGCCACAATACTTGAGAGCAAAGCCAAAGCTCCACCCACCATGCTGAAAATGACGGCGTTAATTGGAACACCTTGCTTCGTCATTTTTCCAAAAATCGGAGATATCGTATTCTTATTAGCAAGTGACCAAAGCATTCTAGAAGAGGCATAAAGGCCTGAGTTTGCCGCAGATAAAATAGCTGTTAAGATAACGAAATTCATTATGTCAGCTGAATATGGCACCCCAATTCGTTCTAGAACTGCAACAAAAGGGCTCTCTAATACACCAGCATCGGAAATAGGCAATAACGCAGATAAAACAAAAATCGTTCCTACAAAAAAGATGATCAATCTCCACAGAGTAGTTCGAATGGCCTTCGGTATCATTTTTTCCGGGTTCGCGGTTTCTCCAGCTGCAATGCCTATTAATTCTGTTCCCGAAAAAGCAAAATTAACCGCAAGCATGGTCATTATAATGCCCGTAGCACCATGAGGAAATAAACCTCCACTTGTAAAATTAGAAAATAATGGTGCTGCTTTTGAATGACTCATCGGAAGAAACCCTAGCATTGCCGCTGCTCCTAAAACAATAAAAATCACAATAGCTATAACCTTTATCGATGAAAACCAAAATTCTGATTCGGCGAAAAATTTAACAGTCATGACATTTAATACAAAGATCAAAATGGCAAAAATAGCACTCCATATCCAAACATTAATCGATGGAAACCATCGCTTCATAAGTAATCCTGCGGCTGTAAATTCAGAACCTAAAGCAACAGTCCAAGTTAACCAATACAACCAGGCTACTGTATACCCTGTAGCCGGTCCAATGTATTTAACTGCATAACTGTGAAATGAGCCAGTTTCAGGCATATGTACGGAAAGCTCTCCTAAACACAGCATAACTAGATAAACCACTAGCGCACCAATCAGATAGGATAGTATTGTTCCAAACGGGCCAGCTTGTTGAATAGTGTAGCCCGAGCTTAAGAATAAGCCAGTTCCAATCACCCCACCAAGTGATAGCATGACTAAATGACGTGCTTGCATGTTCCTTTGAAATTCTTGCCCATTTTTGTTCCCCATTCCTACTCTCCTTTAGTTACTATCCAGAAAAAACAAAAACGCACTCTAAAAAAGAGTGCGCTACTGACAAATAAAAACGAAAGCTCTCATCTATCAGGTTATCACCCGCTGGAATTAGCACAGTGTCTACTTAAGTAGACCTGTTGCTGAGGCTTCAAAGGGCCAGTCCCTCCACCTCTCTGGATAAGAAATATTTTTTTTATAACCATATCAATCCATTCGATAATTGTCAAGATAATTCTGTTTTTTTAAAAAATTATTAATTATTAACTTATTATCATATCTTATGCAACTAATCTGCCATTTTGTTGAATAAAAAACGGCCGCCGAAGCAGCCGATTGTTATTGAACTAATGCACTGCGTTAGCTCAATAAGACTTTACATATTTCTGAAATCATAGGTTTCACTGTTGATATTAATTTGGTTCTGATTCACTAATATTTCTTTATTATTGATCCATTGAATACTAAAAGGTTCACCTGGTAACCACAATATAAATCTTTCTTTTTCCTTCTTGTCTTTAGAACTCAACTGACCAATATAACTATAATCTGACTTCATAAATACTCCGCCATTTAAATAAATCGTTAGTTTATGTTTCTTGTCAGGAGATTCAATTTGTTTAATTATATCAAGGTTTTTAACATTGACATCCTCCAATGCTGTAATTGAGTTTGTCTGATTAGAATTTAAAAAATAAAAAGCACTAATGCATACAGAAATTACAATAATAGTGTATATGACTACTTTTCGTTTAATCATAATTTAAAATTCTCCCTATAAAAATTGATATCTAAGTATATTCATTTCTATTTAGAGGAAAATTTTTCCTTCTTTTGCAGATTATTTAACTATATTTCTAAGCCTCTTTCATCTATCTAAACTGCCATTTTGTACAATAAAAAAAGACCGACAATATCATCGATCACGTTGTTCAACTAAAGCATTGTGTTAGTCGTATAAGAGTTCATTAAATTTCCTCTAGTTGATTTTTAACTCCTTTTTCTTTCCGGTAATGATCATAAGCAGCTTTTACTTTATCAGTTTCTAGTGTATCTTTTGAAAGTCTTTTATAAATCATTACTAATAGACCAATAATAGCACCTAAAAATATTGAAAGTGTAAAACCAAATGCATTATACTCGTCAAATCCACATTTTACTAAAAGTATTAAAAGTAAATAAAAAATTATGGGTGATAATACTACATATTTGATAATCTTTTTCATTTTTTTCTCCTTAAGTATTAATTTACTAGATATTATTCGGCATGATTTACTGAAATCCCTGTTCCATAAACTTCCATGTACTTGAATAAGAAAATCATCCACTTAAACAGAGGCAAATTAAAAATAGAGAAGCATCTACATTCAAATTGAATGCAGAGCTTCTCTTTCATATTGTTTTTAATAGGGTAGTAGGGTCCTCTTAAAAACTATATCCTTTTATTTTCAAAAATTAATCTGTTTTGCAGTTCTTACTTTATCCTCCATTTCTATATGATCGTCTGAGTATGTTTCGGTTACCTTATCTTGACAACTCCAACAATTACTGCGATTTCGCTCCATAATGGATAATTCTTCATTACATTCTACACAACAATCGATCCCATTAATGTCTTTTTTAAATTTGCACATGTATTTTCCTCCTCAATTAAATTATGTTTATGATTAAATGACTTGTTCACCGATATTTACAGTAGCATTAGTTTGTTTCGCTGGGCGTACTGTAATCCAAAATAATAATCCAAAAACAAACATAACTAATGCGGTTATTAGGAACCCATATCCATACCCAATTGCCTCGGATGCAGACTTTTCTATAAAGTTGCCGAATATTACTGGGGCAATAATACTTGTTGAACTTGATAGAGCAACATACGTCCCTTGTGCTTTCCCGATATTTTTAGGAGAAAAGAACTCCATAAGCATTGCTGGTGCGAGCGATAAAATCACAATCGCAAAGCCCGGTGCAAGGATGAAGCAAAAAATGGCAATACCACTTGAATCCGCGATACTTCCAATGTATAAACAAATACCTGATAAAACCATTGAACTACCTGCAAGATTTATTCTGCTCCTGCGAATATCTCCTGTTTTGCGATAAATACGATCGGAAATTAGGGCAACTCCAATTTGACAAATAGCAGCAAAGAGGAATGGTAAAGATACTGCCAATTTTAATGTTTTGCCTTCAAAATGTTGAATTTTTGAAAAATATGCTGGAAACCAAACCGATTGCACAGACAATAGCCAATAAGCACATCCTGCACAAATTACCGTAAACATAAAATTTTTAGAGAAAATATGTGGAAAAAACTGCTTCCATGAAACTTTGTTAGGGATTACTGTGTTTTGATCCTGTTGTTCATATGTAGGCATCCCAATATCTTTTGGACTTTCCTTTCCGAAAAACATCCATAAAAGTAGAACAATAAACCCTACCGTACCCATCGCTACAAAAGCAGCTCTCCAACCATGTTTATTGATTAAGGAGATTAGTATTGGAGAAGCGATTGCCGGTCCGATTGTTGCACCAAATAAAACTGCACCAAAACCAATACCATGTCGATGTTTTGGAAACCATTTACCTATTATTGAAGTTGAAATAGAAATAGCTGGACCTTCTCCTGCTCCTAAAACCATTCTTGAGAACATTAATAGAGAAACGCTTGATACTAAAGGTGTTGTAAATTGAACAACTAACCATACAAGCATAATCCAAGTAAACATTTTTTTCGTATTTCTCGAATCAGCTAAGCCACCAAGAACAAAAGATGATATCGTAAAAAACCAAAAAAATGAACTTCCAACCACACCCCATTGGGATGGACTTAAATGTAATTCTTTCATTACAGGTACGGAAACTAAACCAATGATAATTTTATCAACTTGGTTAACCATACCCGAAGCAACTAGAATTAATAAAATAATCCAAGAATATTTTGGTGTGTTCAAATAGATCTTCCTTTCTCACCTACTTAATGTTTGAACATCTTTTACTAGACAACTCGTCATATAATGAAGCGCTTACAAAATATAGCATCATTTTCTCCATCAATAATCTACCGTGTTGACCATCCTCCCTTTTTCTTTTTAATAGCTTTAAAATAGATTGCGACATTTATTATATTTATTATATTCATAATTTTCAGTTAAATAAAATTAAACTTTTTAACTTACATGTCAATACTACTAATATACGGAATAATACTTCTCGATGAAAAATTTAAAATCCAACTTGTATATTAGCACAATTAAACTACAAATTAAAATCTTTAATTTTATATAAATATTATTTATAGGTAGAATTAAAGTAGAAACTAAAGTAAATCTTTTAGATTATTACTAGTGAATGAGAACTGGAGGCTAAACAATGGACTTAAAATTATCGGGAAAAAAGGCACTTATTGTTGGCGGTAGCCGTGGTATTGGGAAAGCTGTTGCACGCCAACTAGCTCTAGAGGGCGTAGATTGCACAATATGTTCAAGAAATGAATCCACATTAAGAATTACAGCAGAGGAGCTTACCCAGGAAACAAATCAAACGATTTATCCGATCGTCGCTGACACTACAGATCCAGACTCTATTATCAATCTAGTAGAAAAATCAGTAGAAGTAATGGGAAGCATCGATATATTAATAAATAGTGGTGCCAGAGTTGGTGGACATGAGCCTGAGGATTTTAATAGTATTAAAGAAGAACTTATTTTAAAAGATTTTGAAGAAAAATATATGGGTTACTTCCGCTGTATCCGCGCTGTCGCTCCTTATATGATTGAAAATAAATGGGGACGGATTATTAATATTAGTGGACTAGCTGCTAGAATTGGTGGTAACTACTTTAGTTCTGGACCACGTAATGCATCTGTCGTTCATTTAACTAAATCTGCGTCAATGGAATTAGGAAAACACGGAATTAATGTGAATGCTATTTACCCAGGGGTTGTTGATACAGAAGCTTTTAGAGACCGTGTCTCTAGTAAAGAAGCTATAAAACAAGTAGAAGCTCTTAATTCTCTTGGACGCTTAATTACATCAGAGGAAATCGCTAACGTGGTTACCTTCCTTGCCTCTCCATTATCTGCATCAATTACTGGTGAAGTAATCCCGGTAACTGGCGGCATTGGAAATACAGTTTATTTCTAAAAAAGTTTATACATAAGAAACGAGCCTCTTACTTCCACGAGGCTCGTTTTTTTAGTACTCTAGCGAATAATTTGCAGTACTTAAGAAATGATTTATTTTAGAAACAGTTGATTCTATGTTGTTAGGAAAAATAGCCATATGGGCAAAATAGCCGTGGATCATTCCCGTTTCACAAGCATATTCAACATGCACATCAAATTCTCTCAGTCGTCTAGCATAAGCCATTCCTTCGTCACGGAGTACATCATTTTCCGCAGTAATGATTAACGCCTGTGGAAGTCCACTTAAATCACTTGCAGTCAAAGGAGAGGCATACTCATTACTACTGTCTTCTTCATTCTTTAAATAATGATTTCGAAACCATATTAGCTGTTCTCTATCTAAACCAAATCCTTTTGCAAACTTTTGATGTGATTCTGTATTGAACTCAAGATTCGTCGGAGGATAAATTAAAACCTGCGCAGTAATGTTGGGACCTTTTCTGTCTCTTGCAATCATCGTCACAACCGTCGCAAGATTCCCCCCTACACTATCCCCTCCAACAATCAATTTAGAGACATCTCCGTTAAAGGAAGTCCCTTTTTCATAAAACCATTTTAATGCTGTATATGCGTCTTCTACTGCCGTCGGGAATTTATACTCAGGCGCAAGACGATAGTTAACGGATACTACAATACTTCCCGTTCGATTAGCAATTAATCGGCAGCTAGCATCGGTTGTATCAATATCGCCAAGAACCCATCCTCCACCATGATAGTATATAAATATTGGAAAAGGGCCTTGTCCTTCTGGTATATATACTCTACACTTTATTTCTTCATTCCCGCTTACTGGCACCATCAAATCCTCTACCTTAAAAAGCGGTGCTAGTTCTATAAGAGGGCGTGGTAAATTTGATAGCATTTCTCTTACAATCTTAGGTTCCATCTCATGAATAGCTGGCATCTTTTTGATTCCCTGTAAAAACAACTCTGCTTGTGGATCTAAATTTACCAAAGAACATCATCCTCACATTTTTTATTTAACAGTTATTCCAGATTTTTTCGCGTATCGAAAACCGTAAGAATTAGAAAATGGTGATTTTATTCACGACTAAACCTTTGAATAAAATCACCAAATTGTTTATCTTCTTATAGGTGCTCCACCAATATAAAATTCGAAATCCGGTGCAATTTTTCGTCCATTTGGCATCATTAACCACAGCCTTAATAAGTAGCGTTTTTTATGGTCTTCTTCGTAATCTTCAAAATGAGTACGTGAATGAAAAACAGTATAATTATTTACAAATTGCATGTCACCTGGTTCCATCATCATATCAATATGGAAGTTTTTATCATGAGTAAGCGAATCGATAAAATCAAATGCCTTGATTTCTTCTTCTGTTAAATGAATACCTGTTTTTAATTGAGCTGATTGAACATATTGACGAATATACCTGCAGCTTAATTTACGATCGTAATAGCTAAAGATAGGTGAATGAACTACTGGAGATTGTCCAGGCGTCTCTTCTCCACGAAGGTCATGGGCAAATGAACGATATAGAATTTCCAAATACTCTGGATGCTTCTCCAAAATTTCATTATAAATGGACATTGCACTTGCGATACTGCTTAGACCACCAGCTTTTGCTTTGCGAAGGCATAGTAATCCAACGACATCAGCAAGATCTGTATGATAATCAAGATGCACATTCGTTTGGTAGCCACGCACTTTTGTGTTATCGTTAAAATCTTTACCTACATTTTTAATATGACCTAGAAGTTCCCCACTTTTACTTTGGATAATCGGTAGTCCTAAATGTAGTCCAAGTCCCCAATAAATGATACTCGCTTCTTCGTCTGTATAACGGTCCATCGGCAACCCACGAATTAATAAAAACCCTCTCCCATTCTCTAACTCATCAACAAAGTACTTCACCTCATCAACTAATTCAGAAATTGGAAAATCTTCCTTTTTAAAATCTGGTGCTTTTAGGCCTCTTTGTTGAACTTGTAATACGGCCTTCTCAAGAGTAGCAATCGTTTTGTCGGTTAAAAAATAAATCCATGAATCATCTTTAGCAAGTTCGATACCTTTCCACGCTGATCGTCCCTGAATCTTTTCATTTAAGATAGTTGTCATCAAAGTTCCTCCTTTAAAATTGAATAGTACTAATTTAATAACTTCCATTTTATTAAAATATTATTTTCAACTTCGTAAACTTCCGGATAATCACTAACTACTCATTTGTTCACCTGATTCATTTATTGACTGTCTTCGATTTATCGGACCTACTCCTAGCCAAAATACTATCCCGATAATCAGCATCCCTAGAGAAGATACTCGAAACGCATAATGATATCCTAATGACTGAGTTACTGCGTGTTGAATCAGGTAGCCAAAGACTAAAGGAGCAATAATACTTGTTGTACTGGAAAGAGCAATAAATGCTCCTTGTGCCTTTCCAATGTTTTGCGGAGAAAAAAACTCCATTAATATAGCAGGTGCAAGTGATAAAATGACATACGCAAAGCCAGGTGCAAGGGTAAAGAAGAGTATCGACATAGTAGCTGATTTCACGGTAATCGCTAAATATAAGCATAAAGCGGATAACACCATCATAAGACCAGCTAAATTAGTTCTGGCTTTTCGAATATTTCCTGTTTTGCGGTAAAGCTGATCTGATAGCAATGCGAATCCAATTTGGCAAAAGGCTGCAAAAAGAAATGGTAGTGATATAGCTAGTTTTAATGTCTGACCGTTAAATTGCTGGATTTTTGTAAAATAAGCTGGAAACCATACTGCTTGAACAGACAATAACCAATATGCACAACCTCCGCATAAAACGGTCAATACAAAATTTTTAGAAAGAAGATGCGGAAGAAACTGACGCATTGAAACCTTTGGTAGGCTAGTTGAATGAATCTCTGCTGAATGGACAGCTGATTCAGGATTTTCTTTACCTAAAATTAACCAGAAAACTAGCACAATCAGTCCAAGTACACCCATCGCTAGAAATGCTGATTTCCAACCATGTTTATCGATTAAAGATATTAAAAGTGGTGAAGCAATTGCCGAACCCCCAGTCGTACCTAAGAGAACAGCTCCAAAGCCAATACCATGTCTATGTTTAGGAAACCATTTTCCCATAATAGCTGTAGAAAGAGCTGGTGCCGGTCCTTCACCTATCCCCAAAAATATCCTTGTTAACAATAGCAACGTCAAACTAGAGGCAAAAGGCGTAGCAAATTGTACAATTAACCAAACCAATGACAACCACGTTAACATTTTTTTCGTATTTTTCGTGTCTGCCATTCCTCCGAGTATGATTGAAGAGAAAGTGAAGAACCAAAAGAATGAACTTCCTACTACTCCCCATTGCGTCGGACTTAAATGCAACTCTTTCATGATAGGTACGGAAACCAATCCAATGATAATTTTATCAACTTGGTTGATCATGCCGGAAAGAACTAGAAATAATAAGATAATCCAGGCGTATTTTGGAGTTTTTGACATTAAATAGATCCTCACTTTTCCTATTTAAGGAACACCCTTTCAATAACAGAAAAGGTGCTCACAATTATTACCACTAAAATTACTTTAATGTTTCAACAATACCACCAGCTGTTTTATTACGAGCGGGTACACCACCACGCCCTGGTTTTCCTGTGTTTTCATCAATAAACATCGCAAAGTCTGGAGAGATTTCACGTCCATTCGGCATCGTTAACCATAGTCTTAATAAATGACGTTTTTGATCTAGTTCCTCGTAATCTTCGTATTGAGTACGTGAGTGAAGAACCGTATAATTATTTACGAATTGCATATCACCACGCTCTAGCATCATATTAAAATGTAGATTGTCATCATGTAGAAGAGAATCCAGTAAATCTAATGCTTCAATTTCAACTTTGGATAGTTGGATACCCGTTTTTGCTTGTGCTGATTCAATAAATAAACGAACGTAACGGCAACTTAATTTCCCATCATAGAAACTAAAGATTGGTGATGTAAAGACTGGTGATTCTCCTGGAGCTTCCTCTCCGCGTCGATCAAAGTTAAATGGACGACAAAGAATTCCTAAATATTCAGGGTTCCTCTCTAAAATTTCATTGTAAACTGCCATTGAGCTTATAATGCTACTGTATCCGCCGGATTTCCCTTTTCGAAGACTTAGCAAACCAACAACGTCAGAGCCGTCAGCATGAAAAGGAAGATGTAGCTTCGTTTGGTAGCCACGTACATTGGAATTTTCTAAACTAAGACCTTGATCCCTAACGTGTCCTAAAAGATCACCATTAGCATTTTGCGAAACTGGAGTGCCCATGTGTAGACCAAGACCCCAGTAAATGATGCTTGCTTCTTCATCTGTATACCTTTCAATTGGTAATCCGCGAATTAATAGAAATCCTCTCCCATTCTCAAGTTCTTCAACAAAATAATCGATTTCATCTACCAGATTCGTAATTGGGAAGTCCTCTTTGTTAAAATTTGGCGCAGTTAGTCCCTTTTGCTTTACATGTGCTAGCGCATTTTCAAGCTCAACAATTGTTTCTTCGGTTAAATAATAAATCCATGATTCATCCTTTGCTAGGTCTGTTCCTTTCCATGCTACTGAGCCTTTAACCTTTTCTTTTAATATTGTTGACATAAGTAATCCTCCCTTAGTGAACTATTATTTTCTTACTTAACTTCAGTCAATTTCCTTAACTCTCTGCGAAGAATCTTCCCTGTTGAATTCTTTGGCAGCTCTTTAAAAAATTCTACATAGCTTGGGATCTTGTATTTTACTAGCCTAACTTTACAAAATTGAATAATGTCAGCTTCGGTATACTGTTCATCCTTAATTACAACGAAAGCCTTTACACTTTCTCCGTATTCTTCATTTGGTATTCCAACAACAGCCGCCTCTACAACTGCGGGATGTTGATATAGAACTTCTTCCACTTCACGCGGGTATATATTGTATCCACCAACGATAATCATGTCCTTCTTGCGATCAACAATATAGATATAACCTTCTTCATCCATTGTTGCGAGATCACCGGTGTAAAACCAACCATCTTTAAAAGCTAGTGATGTAGCTTCGGGCATTCCTAAATATCCCTTCATGACATTTGGTCCTTGAACAATTAGTTCTCCGACTTCACCTCTTGGTAATTCTTCACCAAACTGATCGACAACCTTGCTTGTTACAGCAGGAATATTCAGGCCAATCGATCCTGGTTTCCTAGTTCCCTTTAAAGGATTAATCGACACAAGAGGTGCTGTTTCCGAAAGTCCATATCCTTCTAAAATTGAAACCTTAAACTTGTTTTCAAAATTATGTAACAGCTCAATAGGAATTGAGGCACCACCTGAAATACAAACTCGAATTGATATAAAATCCTCAGACGTAGCATTTGGTAATTGATTCATAAAGTTGTACATCGTAGGTACTCCTGCAAACACTGTTGCTTTTCTTTCTCGAATTGTATTAACCACATCACCTGGGCTAAACTTTGGCTGAATGACTATGGCTGCTCCGCAGGCAATTGGTGCATTTAAGCACACTGTCATACAGAAAACATGAAACATTGGAAGAACAGCTACAACCCTGTCACTATGATCAAGTTCGAGCAATTTTGAAATGGAATCTGCATTTGATGCTAAATTTCGGTGCGTTAACATCGCACCCTTTGGTTTGCCTGTGGTACCAGATGTGTACAAAATTACTGCTAGGTCTTCTTGATCAACAGACGGACTTACACTTTCATTTGTGCTCGTTTCCATAAGTTGCTTCCATGTCCAATCTTGTTTCTCAGCCTCGGTGTAAACAACTAGCTTAAGATTATTCAGCTGTTTCTTTACTTTTGATAACTTCTCCTCTACAGAGCCATGTGCAATAACGGCTTTAGCTTGACTATTTTCTAATATGTAGCTGATTTCATCTTGGGTAAACAAAGGATTAATTGGTACAACAAATGCACCTATTCGTAAAATTCCATAATAAGCAATGAGGAATTCTGGTGTATTTCCTAATAAAAGTGCAACTCCATCTCCCTTACTTATTCCTTGTGTAGTCAAACCTTCAGCTAATTTGTTTACCATCTCATTTAATTCCTTATAGGTGGCATACTGATCACCATACAGATAAGCGATACGCTCTGGAAAATTAATAGCGCTACCTTCTAGATTTTCATATAAGTTATTAGGCATTAAGTGCATTACCCTCCTCTCAATCGCATGAAAGTGTTTTATAAATTAATTATTTTGAATATTAAAAATATTACTACGTTTAGTATACTCATAAATAAAAACGAAATAAAATTAAAGATTTTAATTTGTATGTAAATCTAACTAATATGAAAATCATGTATCAATGCGAGTATCAACTCAACGTTTATAAAACACCAATAAAAATAACAATAGGCTAACTAAACATGCTTTGTTTTTCGCATTTATAAACTGGCATACTATCGTTTTTACTTATCATAACTATAATAATAATTTATTTTCCTTATCGTAGATGATTCGATAGGATAAATATAAAGAACCCCACGAGGAGATGAACACAATGGAACAAAAAGTACTCATTGCTACTAAACCTGAACAACAAAAAAAACCTACAAAACAGTTAAATGTTTCTATGATATATGGAATCACATTTACATTCATCATAGCCGCTGTAGGTTTTCTATTGGCAAAGTTACCAGGATTCGATCATGTAGGACCACTAGCATGTGCCATTTTGCTTGCTCTAGTTTATAGACAATTTTTTGGATATCCTGAAAAATTACGAGCTGGTATTCAATTTTCTTCAAAAAGGCTTTTAAGATTTGCCATCATTCTGTACGGATTGAAGTTGAACATGGTTGTGATCTTTAATGATGGATTGCCTTTATTACTGAGAGGTGCCGGAACAATCATATTTTCGATCGTTGTCCTTATGATTATAGCGAAATGGCTTAAAGCAGATCTTAATCTGTCTTTATTATTAAGTATTGGTACAGGAATTTGTGGTGCAGCTGCAGTCGCTGCCGTATCACCAATCATTAAATCAAAAGATGAAGACACCGCAATGGCTGTCGGTATCATCGCATTAGTTGGAACAATTTTTTCAATCATCTATACTTTAATCTATCCATTATTACCAATAAGCCCAACTGACTATGGAGCATGGGCTGGAATAAGTCTTCATGAGATTGCTCAAGTTGCTTTAGCAGCTGCTCCTGCGGGTCAAGATGCTCTTGCTCATGCACTTCTTGCCAAACTTGCACGTGTTTTTCTATTAATTCCGGTTTGTTTTATCCTTTTATTCTGGATGAAAAAGAAAGGAAAATTAGACGGAGAAGCAAAACTGGAGTTCCCATGGTTTTTAATTGGATTTGTCATCATGAGTTTTGTAGGGAGTTATGTTCTTGGTAAGGAAGTACCTATATCAAATAAATCTATGTCAGATATTGCTGCTTTTACATCATTTATCTTAACAATGTCTATGACTGGCTTAGGATTAAATATTAACCTTAAAGAATTACGTACAAAATCATTACGCCCTCTGATCGCCATAATCATTACATCAATTCTTCTATCATTTGTAACATATATTATTATTTAACAACTACCCTTTAAATCAAAAAAAATCAGAGAAACTCTACGGCAGTTTCTCTGATTTTTTATTTAACTAGTGGCTATAATACATTCGATTTCTTATGTTTTGCTTTCTTCATTGCGTTTAATAAAAATCCACCTTTAAATCTTCTCGCTTCATATGAAATAATAAAGGCACTCGGTTCATAATGCTCAATAAGATCCATAAGTTCAGGTTCTCTATTTCGCTTTGTCAATATATCTAAGTGATACCTCTCACTGTCTCTTCCTTCACCTTGGAAAACCGTCACTCCGAATCCTTCCTCGCGAAGTCGGTTAATAAGCAATTTATTTTTATTCGTTAAATTGACTACTAATGTTGTATAACCAATCGCTAAGCGATTTTCTACATAACTTCCAATTAGAATACCTATTCCAAATCCAACCGCATAAACAATCATTGATAATGTACTTTGGTCTCCAGAAAACACAAGTGATAATCCAAATACATAAATAATAGCTTCTAAAAAACCAAAAAGAGCAGCAGACACACTCAATCCTTTTACAAGGAAAATAGTTCTCAAAGTTAAGACAGGTACATAAATCAATTGTAATAATAAAATTAGTAAAATATCTTTCAATGTTGACACCTCAAAGTTCAAATTTCTGGAAAGCAAATTTATGTAAATCATTGACCCTAAGCCTAACTTTTAAACATTTTTGCTGGTTGATCAAAGTGAAAGCCTAGTAGAAATGACGGATTAATGAATGCACAATGCGACTACCTTTTTAAATTGTTTTTTGTATTATTTACCAGTTGTAGTATGTAATTCAACCTGTTCAATTAAATTCCTGCTTTTCTTTAAGGACATTCTAAAGATATAATTATTGAATTATGCGAACAAATTTTGAACATTGTTGATAAAGTTGTGAACTCCGTTGATATATCGCTGAAACCCGTTGATATATCGCTGAACTCCGTTGATATATTGCTATTACACGTTGATATATCGCTGAACTCCGTTGATATATTGCTAATACACTTTGATATATCGCTGAACTTCGTTGATATATTGCTGAAATTCGTTGAAATATGCGAATACTCGTTAATATTTAACTACAACTGACTCGTAAATCATCAATTCTGATTCGCCCTTCAGTAATTTCGCTTAAAATCATCTTCAAACCAATAAAAAAACCCGCCAGGAATAGTAATTCCCTGCGGGTTTTCTAACTTTTATTTTTTTCGCATTATTCCATTCCAAAAGAAATCAATGATTTGTTCGGCCATTTCATCTATTGTCGAAAAGATTGACTTTTGATCTGTGTCTTTATAATTTCCAATCGATAGTATTGCAAAGAACAATTGAGTATAGAACTTTGGATTCCCTTTAGGTATTTCTCCGTTCTCAATTGCAGTTGTCATTGCTTTTTCAATCACATTATACATCGTTTCTTCAGCGTTATTCATCTGTTGTAATTGTTCATCTGATAAAGAAACTTTCGCTTCCTTCGTAAAAGTTTTTAAATCAATTTCAAAGGTTGCTCTTAAATGGACTTTAACCATTTCGTGGAGATTTTCTTTTAAAGACTTTTCCGTTGATAAAATCTCAGCAATTCGGTCGCTTATTCGAAGCATCATTTGAACCATTGCATCCGTAAAGAGATCTGCTTTTGTTGGATAATAATAATAAACCGTTGCTTTGGTCACACCACACTTCTTAGCTACGTCATCCATTGAAACTAATTGATATCCGTTTTGAAGAAACAATTGGATTGCATTTTCAACGATTATTGCTTTTGTAGGCTTTTTTTTAGAATCCTGTGGCGGTCTACCGAGGGGACGTTTCATTTGTTCCAATATGCTTCTCTCCTAACCTTTTAATTCCTTTTCATTATATCATATTAAAAGTTCTTGAATAATTAACTGACCAGTATATATAATTATGGTAATCAATTTTACGAGAGGTGAATTCCATATGAAACATCACCCCTTTCATTCATGGGGCAAATTTGTTGGTAGTAAACGCACAAGATGGGTAACATTGTTGGTGTGGGTTTTATTAACGGTTGTATTATCATTTACTTTTCCATCTGTAAATGACGTAGAAAATAATGCAGCAGATAACCTACCTAAGCAATCCATGTCGCAAAAAGCAGAGCAGTTAATTAAGAAAGAGTTTCCAACTGATTCTGGAAACCCTTTATTAATTGTTTGGAATCGTAAAGACGGTCTAAATGGAGAAGATTTCAATGCCATTCAAAATGTTTATAAAGCGCTTCGAAATAAGCCATTGAAAAAACAATTAACTTCACCGTCATATGATTTGATGCCTACCGAGGCAATTAAACAAAGTTCTTCTGAGGATGGTACTACAATCATTACGGCTGTTCTTTTTGATAAAAAAGCTGATGATCAAGTACTACAAAAAAATATTAACAAACTAGAAAAGTTAATTAAAAATAATACGGGTGAGGACCCAGTTAAACGAAAATTATCAGAATCAGGTCTAAAAGTTCGTTTTTCCGGTCCAGTAGGTATTCAAACAGACGCTGTCAGTTTATTTTCACAAGCCGATGTTAAACTTTTATTATCTACAGTATCACTTGTATTAGTTTTCTTAATCCTCCTATATCGTTCACCAATTATGGCAATTGTGCCGTTAATAGTAGTTGGTTTCGCATACGGAATCGTAAACCCTTTATTAGGTGTTTTAGGTGAAAAAGGTATTATAACAGTTGATTCACAAGCCGTTTCGATCATGACAGTATTATTATTTGGTGCTGGTACTGATTATTGTTTATTTTTAATATCTAGATATCGTGAATGTTTACTTTATGAAGAAAATAAATATAAGGCACTGCAACTCGCGATCAAAGAATCTAGTGGGGCCATTTCGATGAGTGCTTTAACGGTCGTTATTGGGTTAGGCACACTCTTATTTGCTCATTATGGTGCGTTTCATCGTTTCGCCGTTCCATTTAGTTTGGCAGTTCTTATTATGGGTATCGCTGCAATTACAATCCTTCCTGCCTTACTTTCTATTTTTGGTAGAGTTTCATTTTATCCTTTTATTCCTAGAACAAAAGAAATGGAATCATTAAGAGCTAAGAAAAAAGGAAAATCAATTAAAAAAGAACAAACCAAAATAACATTTAATCAAAAAATAGGAAAACTAGTTACTCATAAACCTTGGACAATTATACTAGCCTCTACCATTCTTTTAGGAGGTCTAGCACTATTTGTGCCTAAAGTACAATACACATATGATCTACTACAATCATTTCCGAAAGATATGCCTTCAAGGGAAGGTTTTGATTTAATATCAGACCATTATTCATCAGGTTTATTGGCACCTGTTAAAGTAATTATTGATACAGAAAATAAAGATATTCCTGTTAAAAAAGAATTAGAATCACTTTCATTCGTAAAAGAAGTTTCTGAACCGATTACAGGTAAAAATCAAAAAAGCTTACAATTATATGAAATTTCATTAGTCGATAATCCTTATTCGATTAAAGGTTTAGAGAGAATCCCTCAACTTGAAAAGAAGATTAAAAATCTATTGAACAAGTACGAAATCCAAAAAGTAAATAAGCATTACTGGATTGGTGGGGAAACAGTAACGAATTTAGATACAAAAAATACAACTGAACGAGATCAATCTGTTATTATTCCGGTCATGATTGGATTAATTGCATTATTGTTGTTAACTTATTTACGATCCGTTACAGCAATGATTTACCTAATAGTAACAGTCATATTATCATATCTTTCAGCATTAGGTGCTGGTTGGCTAATTCTTCACTACGGTCTTGGAGCTAGTGCAATACAAGGTTCGATTCCTTTATATTCATTTGTATTTTTAGTAGCCCTAGGTGAAGATTACAATATATTCATGGTCTCTGAAATTTGGAAAAATAAAAAGAAACAAACCCATCGCGATGCCGTTTCAAATGGAGTCGCAAAAACTGGGGCTGTTATTTCATCAGCTGGTTTAATCTTAGCTGGTACATTCCTAGTTTTAGCAACACTCCCAATTCAAGTATTAGTCCAATTTGGTATCGTTACTTGCGTTGGCGTCCTAATTGATACATTTATCGTTCGTCCACTTTTAGTTCCAGCAATCACTACAGTTTTAGGTAGATTTGCATATTGGCCAGGCGAACTTTCGAAAAAGGATTATGAAACAAATCAAGAAATTCAAATGGAAAAATAAAGTATAAAAACACCACAACGCAACTCCATTTATGGAACATGCGTCGTGGTGTCTTTATTTTGACTTTGATAGATTTTGTTTCATCGTCACATTAATCAATTGATATAGGCCGTATAGTCCTAAGTATGAACCAGTCATAATAAAATAAATATTAAGAAAAACGGCGTGAATATTTGTCATAAATACAACATTATTTTTTATAATGTCATAAATTGATATTGATGCTATTCCACCAAAAACTATATAAGAAATAATTGCTATGAAATTAAAAATTGTATTAAGTATAGGATAGGTTCTTGCTAATCCATACATGATAATAGGGAAAATAATAATGGTAACGACTAGTAAAGTTTTCAAGTGCTTCCCTTTCTAATTTATAATTGGTTGTGATTTAATTATTATTTTCATATTTTTATTAAATATCCAGTTAATAAGAAATATACTTTCTTAAAAACACCAAAAAAGCTTGGTGACTAATCAAGCTTTTCTGGTTAAATCGTATGAAATAGGGGTTGGGGAATTTTCATTATATAAAGGCTTTATGGCATCGTTTATCAATACCGGGGTGGTCAGTATTAACTGTTGCCCATATTTAAATGATAATGATTATCAATATCATTGTCAATGTTTTTTATCTACTTCTACATATTTTTCTCCATAATAACGTATTGTTTTCCATCTTTTATAAAGCTAGCATTTGTTTCTTGTAAACCAAACTTTTTATAAAAATTTGCTTTATTCATTCTGGCATTACACCAAATTTTCTTCACACCTGTGTTATTTACTTCTTTTAAAACGTAGTCTAACAAAGTACTTCCATACCCTTTATCTTGTTCTTCATGAAGAGTTGCAAATTTGCGGAACTGGCATTCACTATTACTAATAAAAAGAGAAATGACCGAAATTAAATTGGATTCTTTAAAAAGACCAAAATGCATCCCAAGATCATCATCATTTAATTTTATATAATCAAAGGGCTTATCCGCCCACATAACTTTATGCCTAATTTCCCATACTTCTTCTTTATCTACTTGTTTAATCGTCATTCCCATTTTTGCTCCTTTACTACGTTCCAATAAATGAAGTTATTCGAATGTTTTCATCATAATATAGTCTATTTGTTCTTCATCCCCCATATAAAATGAATGCGCACCAGTCTGTACAAAACCCATTTTCTTATAAAAAGAAATTGCATTTTCATTCTTTTCCCAGACACCTAGCCAGATTTTCTTTTTATTAAGTTCTAGCGCAATTTCCATAGCTGTATTAAACAAATATTTACCTAGTCCATGTTTTTGATAATTCTTCATTATATAAATTCTCTCGATTTCAAGTGATTCCTCACCCATTTCTTCAGACTGAGCATCACTAGTATTTACCTTTAAATATCCAGCTATTTCATCATGAAAATAAACGAAAAAGAATTTTGATGATAAATTAGATAATTCTTTTTCTACTTGTTTTAAGTTAAATGCGTTCTCCAAATAAGCAATCATATTTTCTTCAGTATTCTGATCCTTAAACGTCTCATTAAATGTTTCATACCCGATTTCCTGTAGTAGGTGCGAATCCTCGAGGTTGCACTTTTTTACTTGTATAGACATAAACGACACTCCCCTATATCAATAATTTCTCTTGTTTCCTTTTTTTACAAATTCCCAATCTTTTTCTACATTTTTTCTTACTCTCTGAAGGAGATCAAAAACAATCTCTACTTCATGATCTGAAAATCCCTCTAATGCAACAAGGTTGGAATAATCATTTTCTCTTTTAATAAATGGATAAACATTTTCTCCTTGTTCTGTTGCAAAAAGTTTTTTTATTTTTTTGTTCTCGCTATCCTCTTTCTTTTCAATAAAGCCAGCAATTTCAAGTTTCTTAATAGCTCGAGCAGCTGTTGTTCGATCAACTTTTATCATCTCAGCTAATTTTTCTTGAATGATTCCTGGATTTTCAACTATTCGCACGAGATACAAATATTGTCCTTTTGTAAGGTCATATTCTTTAAATTCAATATTGCTAATCGAATCTAATGCCCTTGCAATCATTCCTATTTCACGAAGTATTTCTTTCATAAGTAACTCCTTAAAATCATTTTTGTTGTAAATGCAATAAAATTTATATATATTTAATTTAATCTAGTTTTGTTGTATTTGCAACAAAACATTCTAATTTAAAAGGACTGATTAAAATGAATGCAACAAAAGTACTGAATGATGAGGATTTAAAGATTGCGTTTTCGATTAGGAAAGATGTATTTGTGAAAGAGCAAGGCGTACCACTTGAAGATGAATTTGATCAATTTGATACTTTAGATGGACTTTGCGAACACATACTAGTTCATTACAATGAACAACCAGTCGGAACAGGAAGAATTAGGTTTGTTGATGGGGCCGGTAAATTGGAAAGAATTTGTATCCTTGAGTCTTTCCGTAAATTTGGTCTTGGTAAAATCATTATTAAAGCGCTAGAAGATATCGCGGAAGAACGTGAAGCTACGAAAGTTAAATTACATGGTCAAACTTATGCAGAAGGTTTCTATAAAAAACTTGGATATCATACTTCATCTGATATCTTTATGGAAGATGGAATCCCGCATATTCTAATGATAAAAGAATTACCAAACAACTAAATGTTAAAGCAAATCAGTTTAATGAAATATGTATTTTTTGTATTAGGAATTTTAATCTTAGCACTTGGTGTTTCGATCACTATTCTATCTAAACTTGGAACCGGACCATTTGATGCACTTTTAGTAGGCTTATCAAAAAATGTGGGATTTACTGTGGGAAGTTGGGAAATAATCATTGCCTTACTATTAATCTGTTTAAATTCAGTTTTAAAAAGACGAAGACCAGAATTTTTAGGACTGGTAACTGCATTTATAACAGGTGCTAGTATTGATATGTGGCTTTTTATATTGCACAATTTTTTAACCCCAGAGTTATGGTATAGCAAAGTTATATGGTTTGGAATTGGTTTAATTGTTTCAGGACTAGGAACTTCAACCTATTTACACACAAATTTCGCACCTATTCCTGTTGACCGATTAACATTAATCATACAGGAATTAACTAAAACGAATCTATTTATATCAAAAACATTTATTTACCTTGTATTTTTGATAATGGCATTGATTTTTAAGGGACCAATCGGCGCTGGTACTATATTAACAGTGTGTTTTGGAGGGCTAATACTTAATTTCTTTATGCCGATTACTAAAAAAGTTTTAGACCGCGTACTAACTCACCCTAGTACATCGTCTAGCTTTGACAAGGAGAAAAACCTTTCAATATAAAATGCACCCGTCTGAGTATACAGTTTGCTTTAACACATAAATCAATAGTGTTAGGAAAAACTATCCTTGGAGGTGAGAATTTTATGAGTAAAAAATCAACTGGAAGAGGACAAAAAGCTCCAAGTGTTAATCCACAAGGATATGGGAAGGACGTTGAATTTTCAACGGAGCCTCAAAGTGAGCTTCAGAATTTAGCTAAAAAGTCGAATAAAAAATAATCTACTTTTTATTCATTTTGAAAAAACCAGCGAAACCCTGTATCTGGGCTTTGCTGGTTTTTTTAGTCTATTCTAGATAATGGTCTACAGTTAAACTATTATGTAAATGTAGGTTTTGTACCAATAACGATTGTAGCGTCCAATTCATTATTGTATATTAATTGAGCTATCAACCCATATTGGGTGAAAATCTCTATTGTTTGCGGAGCTTGTATTTTGCTTGACTCTACTAATAAGTGGCCGCCTGGTGCTAGCCAGTAAAACGCCTTCTCTGCTACTCTTCGATGAATGTCGTTTCCGTCAATACCACCATCAAGTGCCACTTTTGGCTCATATAGTCGTGCTTCTTGGGGGAGTGAATTTATTGCTTCAGTTGGAACATATGGCGCGTTTGCTACTATAATATCAACATTTCCGAGTAATTGAGCAGGCAGTGAATGATAAAGATCACCTTCAAATACGAAACCACCTTGTTTAGAAACATTGCGTTTAGCACATTGAACTGCAGTAGGATCAATATCGACTGCATACAATTCTACCTTCTCCACAGCTTTGGAAATCGCTACACCCACTGCGCCAGAACCACAACAAAGATCAACCACCTTGAAACCAGGTACAGATAATTCAACAGCCTTTTGGACAAGAAACTCTGTGCGACGACGCGGAACAAAGACACCTGAGACTACTTCGATTCGAATTCCACAAAACTCTGCCCAACCTAGTATATGCTCTAAAGGAGAACCAGTTTCTCGAAGTTTTACCATTGTTAAAAGCTCTTCTAATGTTCGAGCTTCAGAAATAAGTAACTCGGCCTCTTCTTCTGCAAAAACACAACCTACGTTCCGAAGTTTCTCGATAATACTTCCTTTAATTTGATCACTACTATAAATTAGATTTTGCTTTACAATAAATACCACCCAATCTTTATAAAGTTTATTATTGGGTGTTCGTTAAAAATTGTAAAATACCTTCTTCAATTTTAATGTAAGTCGTTTGTACTTTATTAGTTCAATTATCCAACGATCCTACTGCTGACGAACCTATCGTTCTCCTAAAGCATTAAGCCATACTAGTCAGATGCACCTCAAGACGATCCATTGTCTGCTCTGCACCTGGGACAGCATATGTTTTCACCTTATCGAATACGGAAGGTTCTTCTTCAAAAAACGAACTATAAGTCAGTTTCGTCTTACCACCTTCGTTCTCAAAGATTGCTGTCGCAACAAAATGAGGAAAAACATCATGTTTTAATACGATTTTCTCGAGTGGAAGGATCTCGACAATGATGTTAGTATTCGGAAAATCAACTCCATCAGGCCCGTGCATAATAAACTCCCATACCCCACCTGGCTTCATATCAAACTTTTGAAAAGTTGAGGTAAATCCATTAGGACCCCACCACTTTGACAAGTGCTCCTCTTTCATCCAAGCATCAAATACGACCTCACGTGGGGTATTAAATATTCGGGTAATCACAATCTCATTTTCACCTACTTGAGTTGTGTATTTGTTCGTTTCATTGCTCTGGTCCATGCTGATCCCTCCAATTTATCTATAAAACTAAGCTTAGCCCCATATTGTATAGAGTTATTCAATTAGCTAGATACCTCATCCTCTAAGAGCTTTAAAAATCTCTCATTCCATATATTTTCATAAAAATCGATCGTCTCTTTTGCAGACATAAACTGATTATTTAATGTAGAAGTTGCTTTATGAACCATCATGTTTTCATAGCCTAAACCATGAGCGAATTTAATTGTAGAATCCATACAGTATTCAGTTTGCGCACCGCAAAATTCTATACTGCGTACTTTTAATTGATCTAAAAGATTTTTTAAGTTCGTTTTGTAAAATGAATTTGCATGTACTTTCTGAATAAAAAAATCTTGCTCTTGAACATCAAGATTAGCGTCAATTGCCCAAAGTTCTTCACCTGGAATTAGTTCTTCATCACAATGTTGGACAAAAACAATTGGTTTATTCATTTTCCTATATAAGGAAATTCTTTTATTTACTTTAATGAGTAAATCTTCTAATTCAAATAAGTTTTCTCCACTGTAACATACTCCATTTTGCAAATCGATTACGATTAAAACATCTGCACATGCACTCATTATTTTCACCTCAACTAGATTAGTATTTTATTAATCATTTTATCACTTGTGGATGTAGTATACATTTTTATTTTAACTATTAAGGTTTAAGTAACTCATGAACCCTCTATGAGTAATATCCATTTAAAAATAATCCTCTGCATTAACATAGAAAGACCCCGATAAAATACCGGAGTCGATTCTGTTACTACTATTTTATTCCTAAAGCACTCTTAACAGTTTCCAAAGTTTGTGATTTATATTTCTTCTTTGGTGCTGGTGCATAGTTAATTGTAGGATTTTGCATTAAGTAGTTTTTCTCTACAAATGCCAGATCTTTTTCATCAACCACACCATCAAAGTTAATATCCGCATCACGTTTATTTGTTCCCCAGTAAGTTTGTAAGTAAAGTGCGTCCTTTACGTCAATCACATCGTCTTTGTTAACATCTCCTGCGATTGCTGGATTTACTCCATATAATGAAAGGTTTTCATTTATCACCTTTCCATCTTCATGGAATCCGATTGTAAAGTCTTTGTGTACTGTAAAATGTCCAGGGACATTAAATTCAAGTTCATATTGGTCATCCGTTAATGGTAAATTTTGCACTTTAAACGTTGTCGAATTAGGAGGAATTTCTCCTTTATATACATTGCCGTTCGAACTTGTTGCTTTAATTTTAATTCCAGCTTTTGAATAATCAAACGTTGTCCCTCCTAGTGGATTACCCGCTGGATTTAGGAATGCTTCTGCATTATTCAATCCACGAAGTAATGAACTAGTTGGTGCTCCTAAATAGATAAATGGATTTCCACTCGGAACATTAGTTGTCGTATTATTGCTATCTGTTACTGAAGCACTAGAATGGGCCGGTGACAATATAGGCACTATCGTATAGTCAGTACTCAATTTAAACGTTACATCAGCAAGTTTTAAATCGCCTGATAATGGAGCAACTCCATCTTTGGTTTTGATTGTAACTGTCGCTAAATAAGTGGTAACGCCCGGAACTGCCGGTTGATCTGTAACTGTCATATCGACTTTATTCGCAATGCTTGGGTCTAGTGTAACATTCATGGATGCTGCAGTGTCTTCGTGATAAAACGTATAAACCACTTGGTTGACATCCTTTGCTTTCTTTAACATTAGCGTAGTATGTGCTGCTTCGCCTGGATTTGCCGTACGCTTTTCAGGATTCATATAGCCATACGTTACATCATCTCGTGTGACAAAAATTTCTCTACTTTCTTTAAATGTTTTATTTGTTGCCGCATCAACCGCATAGAATACAAGTTCCATCGCTCTTGATGCATTTGTTGGTACCGTCGCTGTAAAAGTACCATCAGAATTTACAGGCACCTCTACTCCTCTTCCACCTAAATAATCTTGATAATAAACTTTTGTACTTCCTTGATTATAGTTCATACCTAGCTTTTGCATTTCCTCTGTGTCTTTATCATAAACTGAACCTGTTATTGTTACGTTCGTTTGACCATTTTTATATTCAAGAATATCCGGGCTATTAATCGTCATTTTTGGTGCGATATTATCAAAATAAATTGGTGCTTCTTGTGAGAATGTTCGACCTGCGTCATTTGTACCAATAATTTTGATCTTATAATAACCTGGTTTCGCTAAATCTGGATTGTAGGCAAATGGATGTTCATCATCACCAGTTGCTTTGTAGTAAACACCGTCAAAAGTATTTTGTAGTGTATATGGTCTGTTTTCATCCATTCCTAACCCATCAGCTGTACCAATATATCCCAATTCTTTACCAGTTTTCCCGTCTTCAAGTATTACATCTAAAGTACGCATATGCGATTTAAGACTCATAACCGCACTTGTATAAACTAGTTGCCCTGCAAAAGATGAATCAAATACTTGCGTAAAAGCTTGAGGTGTCATTGTAATTGGATTCATACCTTCTTCCACCGTTTTAATTGCGAAAGGAACATGGTATGTTTCATCTGGATTATCATGATTTGTATACGTTACAAATCCTTCATAAATTCCTAATTTCGCTGATTTTGGTACTGTAATTGCAACTGTTGATTTCTTTTTCGAATTTGCGCCAACTTTAATAGACTTGTCCGTTACAACCATTACGCCATTGTCGTCAGCATCTAATGAACCTCGACGATCCGCTTGATATGTTACTTTTACATCATAAGTTTTTGCTTTATTACTATTGTTATAGATATTAAGAGAACGCTGGTCACTTATATTCTTTCCTGCCGGGGCGAATACACCAAAGGCAAGTGCACCTGTTAAGTCTTTCACTGTTTTAAGATTTCCTTTTTTATCTACTGCTCCCTTTGTTTCATCTACTACTTCAATTCTTGTTTGAGAATGAATCGCTTTATAAGGATCAACTTGCCCTGCACCAGTTTCAAAGACACTATAGTCTCCATTTAGTGAATCTCCAGTGTTCATTAACGTTTCTTTCACTTGTGACGGTGTTAAATTTGGATTCGCTTGTAAAAGTAGTGCCGCTACACCAGCTACATTCGGTGAAGCCATTGATGTACCAGATAAACTATCGTATGCATTCTCATATTTTCCAATTTGATCTGCCCCATGCATATAAGGAGGAATGGTAGAGAACACCGCTACCCCTGGTGCAGTTACTTCAGGTTTAATATCATACGTGATACGAGCTGGCCCACGTGAACTGAAAGAAGCTAATTTACTTCCTTCATCTGTTATTTGTCCCATTTCATCAAAGGAAAATGTCACTGTACCTGTACCAAGTTTCGAAATTAAACCTTGCCCTTGTTCATACGATAATGAGAATGTAGGAACTAATCCATATCCTGCGCCTAAGTTTGTTGGAATAAATCCTTCACCAGGTACATTATTAGTCATAATAACTGCTATGGCGCCATGTTTTTGCGCAGTCGTAATCTTATCAACAAGCGCATAAACACCTCTTTGTACGAGTACAATCTTTCCACTTACATCAATATTTTTATAATCGGCATCTGCGCCATAATTTGGTACTAAAACGATTGGTAAGTTTTTATCTTTTAAACTATCAACATTATCATTAAAACCTTTACCTAATAGCTTTAAATCAGCACTTACATCAGATGTGCCATGTAATGTACCTTTTGATGTTGCAATAACAGTCTTTGTATCATTTGCACCAACTGTAATCGCTAGTGCAGCGGCACCAGGTGCACCTAAAGAATACATTCCATCACCCGAATTACCTGCTGATACAACCGCTGTCACACCAGATAGAACTGCATTATTTACCGCGAGGCTTTCAATATTTTCTGGATTATTGATGCTAGCACCAAGTGATAGATTAATAACATCCATTCCATCTGAAATTGACTTATCAATCCCACCTAATACATTTGCTGTACTACCCGAACCAAAAGGTCCTAAAACACGATAAACATATAAATCTGCTCCCGGTGCTACACCAGTAACTGCATAATCCGTATTATTTTTACCACGACCAGCAATAATTCCTGATACGTGCGTTCCATGTTCTGTGTAGTAAGTTGAACCATCTAGTGGATCCTTTTCTCCTAAACCCGATTTTTTCCAGTCATCATATGTTGTTTCCATTGGGTCCGCATCATTATCAACAAAATCCCAGCCTTTTACTGAGCTTGGGCTAATTGTTTTTGGATCAACACCTGGTTGAGCTCGATACCCTTTATAAGCATCTGTTAGATCTGGGTGGTTATAATCAATTCCTGTATCGATTACTCCAACTTTAACTCCTTTTCCAGTAAATCCTTCTGCGTGTAATTTACTCACACCTGGGAATACTTCAGTTTCCATCTTCTTTACTGAATCCCCACTAGCTTCAGATACTTTTGGTGGTTCAACTTGGATCACACTATTTGGCCATACAGCTTTAACTACCTTTGAGTTTAATAGTGACTTAACTTTATTTGCCGGTAAGTCAATCGCCACTCCATTTAGGGTATTTTTATATGTACGTTTAATTTTATATAGATTCTTATTTTGCTTTAAATCATCTTTAAAAATTGTTTGCAAATCATTTTTAAACGTTTCTTGAGCATCATCTGCTTTTTCTTTTGCATCGTCTATGGATAAACTTTTACCATCGGCAGCTTCTTCTAATACAGCTACTTTTGCAGGCTTGTCTTTCAATTCAACGATGACGGATAGATTTTTGGAACTTTGTAAGTCTACTGAAGATGGTAATTGTAGACCATCTTGACTAGTAACCTCTAACTTGTGTAAAGCTTGACGTTGCTCTGGTGTAAGCTTAGATAGTACTTCTTCAATTGAAGATTGTGTCGCAGCCTTCGCAATTGATTGGTTATGTGTAATTGGAAATGTATTACAAAGTACACCAGTGCTTAAGATCATAATTGCAGTACCTTTGATGAGACGATTCATTATACTTTTATCCTCCATTCAAATAAGCTTATGTTACTTATTTGATTATAAGGAAAATTTATAATATTTAGATTTTGACTTTTTTAATCAATTTTCTAATATATTTAGACAAATCATAGTTTTTATCACTTCTATAAAATATAAAAAGACTCCGGTTTAATACCGGAGCCCTTAACTCTAAAACTCTATGATTCTATTACTTAATACCTAATTCATTCTTAACAGTTTCTAAAGTTTCACCTTTATATTTCTTTTTAGGTGTTGGTGCATAGTTAATTGTAGGGTTTTGCATTAAATAGTTTTTCTCTACATATGCTAAATCTTTTTCATCAACTACACCGTCATTGTTAATATCTGCAGCACGTTTATTTGTACCCCAGTAAGTTTGTAGGTAAAGTACATCATTTATATCGATCACATCATCTTTATTAACATCACCTGCGTAAGCTGGATTTAATGTTAAATAAAGATTTTGAGGAGTTACGTTTCCATTTTCATCATGGAATCCAATTGTAAAGTCTTTGTGTACTGTAAAGTGACCAGGAACATCTAATTTAAGCTCGAACTTGTCATCTGTTAATGGTAAGTTGGGAATTCTGTACGTAGTTGAACCAATTGAACCGATTACTCCATTGTACACTGTACCGTTTGAACTTGTTGCTGATACTTTTATTCCTAATGCTGAATAATCAAGTCCTCCGATTGGACCACCATCAGGAGCTAAGAATGCTTCTGCACCATTACCACCACGAAGTAATGAAGTTTTTGCATCCTGATAAAAAATATTCGGATTTCCACTAGCCACTGTATTTGTCGTGTTATCACTTTTTGTTACAGTTGTATTTAATGTCTCTAACCAGGCTACCGGACGAGCAGAATAGTCATTATTCATTTTAAATGCTAGATCTACAAGATTTAAATCGCCAGATAATGGAGTAACTCCATCTTTTGTTGTAACTGTAACCGTTGTATCATATACATCTGTTCCAGCCTGAACTTCATTGTCTGTCACTGAAATATTTACTTTATCTGCTACACTTGAATTTGGTGAAACTTTCATTTGTGCAACACTTCCATAATGTTCAAACTTATAAACAACTTGTTTTACATCACTTGCTTTATTTAACATTAAAGTGGCAGTAGCTGTTTCACCCATTTTTACTGTACGTTTTTCAGGTTTCATATAACCATATGTTAGATCATCAGGAGTAACAAAGATATCATTGCCTTCTTTCAATGTTTTATTTGTTGCTGCGTCAATCGCATAGAAATTTAGTTCCCTCGGGTTTGTTGCATTTGTTGGAACTGTCGCAGTAAATGTTCCGTCAGCATTTACAGGTACCGCTACTGGTCTACCACCATTTATATAATCTTGATAATAAACTTTTGTACTTGCTTGACTAACGTCCATACCAAGTTTTTGCATTTCTTCTGTGTCTTTATCATAAACCGAACCAGTAATTGTTACGCTAGATTGTCCATTCTTATATTCAACAACCTCTGGACCATTCACCGTTAATTTAGGAGCTGCATTATCAAAATAAACTGGTGCTTCTTGAGAGAATGTTTTCCCTGCATCATTCGTACCAATGATTTTTACCTTATAGTATCCTGGCTTCGCTAAAGTAGGATCGTACTCAAATGGTCTTTCATCATCACCCGTAGCCTTATTATAAGTACCATCAAATATATCAGTAACTGAATACTCAGTATTTTCATCCATTGCTAGACCATCAAATGAACCAACAAAGCCTAATTCTTTGCCTGTTTTTCCATCTTCAAGGACTACATCGAATGAGCGCATATGTGATTTTATACTCATAGTCGCATTTGTATAGACTAACTGACCTGGGAATGCAATATCAAATACATGTGTAAATGCTTGTGGCGTAAAGGAAATTGGATTCATTCCTTCTTCAACTGTTTTAATTGCAAATGGAACTTGATATGTTTCATCAGGATTATCATGATTTGTATACGTTACAAAGCCTTCATAAATACCTAATTTTGCTGATTTTGGTACTGTAATCGCAACAGTTGATTTCTTTTTCGAATTTGCACCAACTTTAATAGACTTATCTGTCACTACCATTACGCCATTGTCGTCAGCATCTAATGATCCTCTACGATCTGCTTGGTACGAAACTTTTACATCATAAGTCTTTGCTTTATTACTATTGTTATAGATATTAAGTGTACGTTGGTCGCTAATATTTTTTCCTGCTGGAGCGAACACTCCGAATGCAAGTGCACCAGTTAAATTTTTAACTGTTTTAAGATTTCCTTTTTTATCTGTTGTGCCTTTTGTTTCATCTACTACTTCAATTCGAGTTTGTGAATGAATCGCTTCATCAGGATCAACTTGTCCAGCTCCTGATTCAAATACACTATAATCTCCGTTTAGAGGATCAGCAGTGTTCATTAACGTTTCTTTTACCTGAGCCGGAGTTAAATTTGGATTTGCTTGTAATAATAAAGCTGCAACACCTGCTACGTTCGGTGTAGCCATTGATGTACCAGATAAATTATCGTAAGCATATTCATATTTACCAATTTGATCCGCACCGTGCATGTAAGAAGGTACTGTTGAGAATACAGAAACACCTGGTGCCGTTACTTCTGGCTTAATATCATATGTGATACGAGCTGGTCCACGTGAACTAAATGATGCTAATTTGCCGCCTTCATCCGTTACTTGTCCCATTTCATCAAATGAGAATGTTGAACCTGTACTAACTTTCGAAATTAAATCTTGCCCTTGTTCGTATGACATTGAGAATGTAGGGATGAAGCCATAGCTACCACCTAAGTAAGATGGAATAAAGCCTTCGCCAGGTACATTATCAACCATAATAACCGCTACTGCACCGTGTTTTTGAGCAATTGTAATTTTATCCGCAAGCGGTGTCACACCACGGTTTACAATCGCAATTTTTCCATTTACATCTATATTTTTATAATCAGCATCAGCACCTATGTCCGGTACTGAAACGATTGGTAAATTTTTGCCTTTTAATAAACTTTCTACATTATCGCTAAAGCCTTTACCTAATAATTTTAAATCAGCAGCAAAGTCAGAAGTTCCATGTAATGTACCTTTTGAAGTTGCAATTACTGTCTTCGTATCGTTTGCACCAACTGTAATCGGTAATGCCGCTGCGCCAGGTGCACCTAAAGTATACATTCCGTCGCCTGCATTACCTGCTGCAACAACTGCTGTTACCCCAGATAATACTGCGTTATTTAATGCAAGACTTTCAACATTTTCTGGATCATTCGTACTGCTACCTAGTGATAAATTGATAACATCCATCCCATCTGAGATTGATTTATCAATCCCAGCTAAAACACTCTCAGTACTACCAGAACCAAATCTTCCTAATACACGATAAACATATAAATCAGCTTCTGGAGCCACACCAGTTACGGCATAATCCGTATTATTTTTGCCGCGACCAGCAATGATTCCAGATACGTGTGTACCATGCTCTGTATAATAAGCTTCACCTGTATTTGGATCTTTTTCTGCTAAACCTGATTTTTGCCAATCAGCATAAGTCGTTTCCATTGGATCTGCATCATTGTCAACAAAGTCCCAACCTTTTACAGAATTTGGATCAATTGTTTTTGGATCGACACCAGCTTGTGCACGATACCCTTTATATGCATCCGTTAAGTCTGGGTGATTATAATCAATCCCCGTATCAATAACCCCAACTTTAATACCTTTTCCAGTAAAACCTTCCGCGTGTAATTTGCTTACTCCAGGGAAAACTTCAGTTTCCATTTTCTTTGTAGAGTCCCCAGAACCTTGTGTACTCTCAGTAGTTTTTTCTGGCTCAACTTGTATGATATTATTTGGCCAAACAGCTTTAACAGCCTTTGATTCTAATAATGACTTAACTTTGTTCGCTGGTAAGTCAATTGCTACACCATTTAACGTATTTTTGTAAGTACGTTTAATTTTATAAAGATTCTTATTTTGTTTTAAATCATCTTTATAAATTGTTTTTAAATCATTTTTAAAAGTTGTTTGCGCGTCATCTGCTTGTTCTTTTGCATCATTAAGCGATAAACTGTTGCCATTTGCAGCTTCTTCTAATACAGCTACCTTTGCTGGCTGATCTTTTAGCTCTACAATAACTGAAAGATTTTTAGAACTTTGTAAATCGACTGACGAAGGTAATTGTAAACCTTCTTGGTTAGTAACCTTTAATTGCTTTAAAGCTTGACGTTGTTCAGGTGTAAGCTTTGAAAGTATTTCTTCAATTGATGATTGTGTTGCGGCTTTCGCAATTGGCTTGTGGTGTGTAACTGGAAATGTATTGAATAATACTCCAGTACCTAAAGCTACAACCGCTGTACTTTTGATCAAACGCTTCATGCTGACTTTCTCCCCCATTTATCTATATTTTCTTTCTATTTAGATTATACGGATAGTTTGCAGTTTCGACATTTTGACAAAAACCATCAACTTCTACTTTTTTGTAGATAAATTACGACAAAATACGACACTAATCATCATTTTTTCATTTTACTTGTAATCAGAACTTCTTCTTTCCAAATGCGCTATTTTTCATGTGGCTGTATATCTCTCGTTTTATACATGCTAGAAAGTAAATAAATCTTTGCCATAACCAGAAAGTAATCGTGTCGTTTAGTGCAAGAAAATATAACTTCCCTGCCATTTTTTCCCTTGTTATTATGAAATTTTAATGTAATTAATGTTGATGTAATTTAGGATTTGGTAAAAAATCCAATTATTATATATAATCTAATATTTCTTGAAGTCCTATCTATGAAACCCATTTAATATCAAAATCTCTAACACTACATTTACCCTAAAGCAAAAAAAAAGACTCCGGATTATACCGGAGCAAAAGACAACAACTACATTCATTTATCTGTTTATTTTATACCTAATGCAGCCTTAACACTTTCTAATGTTTGAGTTTTATATTTTTTCATAGGTGTTGGTGCATAATTAATTGTAGGATTTTGCATTAAGTAGTTTTTCTCTACAAATGCCATGTCTTTTTCATCTACTACGCCATCAAAATTAATATCAGCTTCACGTTTATTTGTTCCCCAATAAGTTTGTAAATATAGTGCATCCTTTACATCGATCACATCGTCTTTATTTACATCTCCTGCAATAGCTGTCTTTAATTTCATGTTAAGATGTTGATTCGTCACTTTACCATCTTCATGGAATCCAATTGTAAAGTTTTTGTGGACTGTAAAATGTCCTGGAATATTTAATTCTAACTCAAAAGTGTCATCTGTTAATGGTAAATTTTTATTGCGACATTGAGTTTTTGCTAAAATATATCAATATTTTTATATTTATCGATATAAATCGACGCATTATAACAAAATTCTATATTCCTAGTTAACTTAGAATTTGAATATATTTTTCCTCAAGTTCTTTACTTAAAGAATCTCGATAATGCCATATTGCTAATAAGCATTTTTGAAATCTTTCATGAATCTCAGTATTTTTTACCTTTAAAGCCACATTTAATATTTCGTCTAAACCTTCATTTACTTTATTTTTTTCACACTTTAACACTCCGAGTGCATAGCAATAGTCTAAATAAAGATGCTGTTTAAATAGATCCGTTGAATTGCTCATTTCACCGATTTGCTCACCATACTTTTCAATAAATCTTTCAGCATCGTCTAATCTACCTAATTTCACATAACTTTCTATGATTCTTGGAATTCCTACATAAAAATCATCACGGTCACGAAGCCAACTAAAATAGGAATCAACAACATGTAGATTACCAAAATCTAATTGCGCTACAAATCTATTTCCAACAGCAATATCCGCATAATATGCATTAATTTTTTCATATTTCTCAATTAAATGTAAAACCTCTTCCAATTTGCTACCTAATCTAGTTAAAGCAAATGCTTGATACATTAATGCTCGTCCTACATGATCTTTTAGTTTGGCCATTTTTTCTAAACGTTTAGCATAATGTAAAACTTCATCCCAATCTTTTAACATATAGTAAGTAGCCGTTATCCATAAAATTGTTAGTTCTTGAAACTTAGGCGGCATATAAGAAATATATTCGATAATACGAACTAAAACTAAACTTCCCTCACTTGTTAAACGAGTCATATAAAACTTTCGAAAATAGCTGATTGCGACTTCCTCAGTTGCTGAATTCGGCATATGCTCAATAATTAGTTCATAAAGGGGAAGTGCTTCTTGCTGTTTGCCTTCAATAAAAAGCTGCTCGGCAATATAGAATAAATTCTGGAAGTATTTAGAGCGAACTGCTTTTGATTTTTCTTCAATCATAACTGATAAAATAAAAGATAACTCAGATTCAAATCCATCTTTTGCGCATTCATAAATAAAAGCGTCACTTCTTCTTTTATCTAACAGATTTCTCTCATTGAAACAAAGTTTCACATATCCTTTATAAAACGATCCTTTTGGTAGCTGAAATGCTTCTGTTATTGCATCTAAATAATGTAAAGATAGTGCTTTTTTATTATTAAATATTCTACTCATATCGCTATAATGGATATCTGCTTTTCTTGCTAGCTGTTTAAGATTCCAGTTATTTTTCTTCATCAGCTTGTTAAATTCATAAAGTAGAAAATCATTCATGTTGCACCCCACCTAATATTAAGAATTTTTAATCTCTCTATACGAATAGTAAAAATGCCATAAACCACTTCATCTATGGCTTACAGCATCTAATTATTGTTTACTGGAATGAAATATATTGAAGACTAAGATGCTGTTAACTATACGAGGTCATGATTTAGTAGTGACTAACTTACCTTGTTAAGTTCCCAAATTATTAATTAAACTAAAGTATATGGGTTAACGAAATTGGTGTTTCACTACATCTTTTTATATAATTTATAAAGTTGAAAAAATTATTATAGAATATAAATCAAAAGCAAATCTAATTCAAAATGGATGTACAATATTAAACTAATCGATTCAATTCTAAAATTTCAGAAAATAAAAACCGTTCTTTGTTTATGTTATATACACTATATTTTAGATACATATAAAGATCCTGTAAAACGCGTTTTTGTTTACTACCTATTAAGGATTACTTAATTAAATACCTATAAAAAATATATCAAAATAATAATCATGAAATATTATTTCATTAAATTGGTTTAAATTTCCAGTTTTAAAATAATGACTAATAATTTAATATATTAAAAAACAAACAGTATAATCAATTCATATTTCGATACTACATAAAGGAGGTACAAAATGAATATCGAACATTTAAAATATATTGTTGAAATATCGAAAGAGGAATCAATTTCTAAAGCTGCTAGAAACTTACACATATCTGCTTCGGCTGTAAGTCAGGCTCTTAAGGAATTAGAAAAGAAATTAGATTTGAAACTATTCATCCGTTTAAAGATGAAAACAGTACCTACCGAAGCTGGAAAAGAAGTCATTAAACAAGCACAAAACGTTTTATATGAATTTGAAATTTTAGAAGAAAAAATTGCAATTCAAAAGAATGCTTTTCAGACTCAGCTAAAAATAGCAACTGTTCCTGGATTAGTTTATTTGGTTAATGAAGCAATCATTAATTTCAAAAAAGAGTTCCCAATGGTTGATGTTCAAGTTTATGAATGTGATCCTGGTCAGATCCTAAATACCCTTTCAATTCTTCAACCCGATATTGCTTTCTTATTTTCAAATGAAGATACAATAAAAGAAAACAGAGATTTGCTATACGAACATTTAACAACTACAAAATTTTGCGTTCTCGTTGGTGAACAATCTCCATTATTTCATTTAGACGAGATTTCCCCCGACGATTTAACTGATGAAAAGTTTATCCTTTATAATAGTCATGCATTTGTAGAACATTCCCGTAAGATCGTTAACAATATGAATGTACAATTCATTTCGAATAATACCGATAGCATTAGGGATGCTGTAAAAAATGATTTAGGTGTTACTATTGGTCGTAATATAACATTAAAAAATCATCCTGATACTTTAACTGGAAAAATTAAGTCAATTCCATTAATATCCCCTGCTTATATTAGTGACGAACTTTGGACAGTTTATCTTAAAAACAAACCACTTACTAAAGCTTCAATAACATTCATAAAATATATTCAGGCTAGTATAACGAATTGAAAATTTTTTATATGTACAATAATAGATAAAGACCAAATTATTGAGCGATTTGGTCTTTTAAACTAAATACTTCTCAAATAATTTTAGAAGTACTCAAGCTACTTTCATAAGCCTGAACTCCCTTAGCTCCAATTCAATAAGGTTTATTTTCAAACGATTCTTTTCGTGCATTTTTGGCTTCTAATGATTGTTTCATAAAGTTTTCTTACTAAAATGTTAGTCTGTTGACTTATTGCCAATTAGATTAGTTTGTTACTAATCTAAAGGACAAGGATCGTAACGATTTATCCCCCCTATCAAAATCTTATTCATCCTCTTTGCTTTCGATATATTCATTATATGTATGGTTGATTTGATTTGAATTTTGAAAAAAACTATAAATTATTCATTTTTCAAATAATATTTTTCATTTCGAAACTTAGATTATATAAAACAAAAAAAGGCTCTCTATATTAAGAGCCTCTTAATTCATTGAATATATCTATATTATCTTCATGCCATTTTTTATAAATACGAGAAGCATAATCACATTAAATTATTTAAAGCCTAGTTTAAACCTCCTACCCATACTTTACTAATCCCATCTATAATAGAAAATTTCCCGCTGGATCCTTTAAAAACCGTTTTTTGTAAATTCACTAGATGACTTTATTGATGTATATCCATTTAATTCTTCTTAACCACTTTCTCAAAAACAAATTACTATAATTAGGTAATATCATAATAAAATTTACTCAGTACTCCTTCGAATTAATCATTTTATCATCTTAATAGTTGATAAAATTTAAAACTCTATTAAAACTATCAATCCTCATTTATTTATTCCATTGTAATTTCTAGCTTTAATATTACTAAAGTACACAAGCACCATTACTTTTCCAATCTAATATACTTATTTGAAAGGAAGTGATTAGAATGCAATGGACTCAAAAAATTAGATATTTAATCGGTCAACCCGTTGGAGTTTCTTTAACAAGTGGGCAAGGTACATCTGGCGTATTATGTGGAGTTTCTGGTTCAAAACTGCTAATTATTGAATATATGTATCAATCACAGTTTTCTCTAAAACAATACGATTTCCATATAATTCAAGATATAAATGGATTTCCACCTTGTCATAGCCAACAGCCACTTTACTAATACATCACTTTTGCAGAGATTTATTTTTACTGTCCTCTTCCCTAAAATACAATGTAAACATAAAATAAACATTAAGGACCTACATACTAAATGTAGGTTTTTTCTTTGTTAAACTTGAACTACTCTCCACCTTTGCAGTGCTAGTTTGTGCAAGTGCAGGGTATATTAGAAACATTTTTCAGTTAGATCTGATTTTATAGTTCATATTTATGGATATTTAGTAGATTTCTTCAGTTTTTTAGTCAGTTTCGAAAGAATTAGAGCAATTTATTGATTCGTGTTTCTACTTTGAATAATGATTAAGGGCAGATATCCTTACCGGTATAGGTAATATCGTATCTAATCTCTGATTCTAGGAAATTTAATTGCAGTTTCGCTAATTTTATTTGCAGTTTTGTTATTTTTAATTGCAGTTTCACTAATTTTATTTGCAGATTCGCTCTTTTTATTTGCACTTCAACCTTTATTTGCAGTTTCTGATTACTTATTCGCACCTTTCACAGTTTTATTTGAACGTCCAACTTTCTTATTTGCACCTCGTCCAATATTTGCAGTTTCTCATTACTTATTAGAAACCTTGACTTTTTCAACTCCTCTTCTTCTGATATTTCCTATTAAAATAAAAACGAGGATACCCACTTTTTGGATATCCTCTCTCTTAACTTATTTAACAACAGTAACCGCTACTGTTTTAGTCGTTACTTTAAATCCTTCTTTATCAACTGCATCAGCAGAAATATAATACGTTCCACTAGCTAAGCTTGCATCTGGAGACCATTTTAGATGCATTTCATGTTCGTTTTTCACATCAATGCTCTCGACTACTTTACCACTCGCATCCTTCACATTAACCGTCCAATTTATGCGAGTATTAGCAAATCCATTAATTTGAGCAACTTTACTCGAAGTTAAATTCGCACTCGGTGAAACATTGAATGCACTAACTAGCATACTAGACGTAATATAGCTAGGATCTCCCCATACTTTATAGCTTATATTCATTGCGTGATCAATTCCCATAACAACGACGCTTTTTGGTTCTTCAGTTACTAAAGTTGACGTTGCTCCAGGTGGTAGTGACATAGATTTACCATTAACCCAGATAATTGAACCATAAAACCCTGAGCCATTTTCATTATCTACTGCATCAAATGAAATTTCGTATTGGCTATCTTTTGGCTTAACTTGTACATTTGATACTTTCGGTCCAACTGAATCAACATTAACTGGTAGCTTCACTTTTTGCGGTTTTGCGTTTGGATAGTCTAAAGTCGTTTTGATAACAAAGTTGTACATGCCATCACTGACTGTACTCCCGTTATCATCTTTCGAATCCCAATTATAGCCGGTGTACATTCTACTCGCAGAAATAATATTCTTTCGGATAGGCAAAGGAATGCCATTATTATACTCACTAAAATCACCTAAATATCTAATGACCTTTCCTTTGGCATTTTCAATATACATTTCCGCTTTTGCTAAGTTTCTAAATGCAGTAAATGATGGGAAGACCCCTTTAAGTATTGAATTTGGAGATGTAGTGATTTCATTCATATTAAATTTTCCTGTTTTCGTATCATAGCCCATAGGTACTGATGCACCTTCATCATCCCATAGTGCTGTATAGCCTAAAAACGCATCTTTTCGATCCCAAGCTGCAGGATCAATATTATTAAGGGAATCCCACTCACCATTAAAGCCCATATAAGGAACTGTTAAAGGAACAGCTGAATCACTATTTTTCCCTGTTGGTATGAGGCGTACAAATCCTTCAACAAATTCATTTTTCCTCATTGTTCTTGGTAAACGAATTTCTACTTTCAAGTTTTTCATTTGTCCTGCTTTAATTTTTAAAGTCGTACTTCCTGTAAGTTCCTCTCCATTTACATAGATCGATGCACCTTCAACACGCTTACTTTTCAGTGATAAATAGTCTTTCGAATCTAAAGTTCCATCGCCATCAAAATCAAATTGTTTTGTATCTATTCCATCAGTTAATAAGTCTATATCTACAGTGTATTCGTATTCATCTTTTGCTTTTTCTGTTTGAAGTGATTCTACATTTAAGTTGAAGGTTGCACGGTCATTTTTAATTTCTTTTAATGCAACTGCTCCTGCCTGTTCAAGTGGTGTATTTTTCCTTGTTATAATGACAGGTGTTTTAATTGCATTTTGTATTTGCATTAATCCAGACCCTTGAATACGAGGAGAATATGGAATCTCGTTGTTCGTTTTAGGATCCATGACCACTTTAGCTGTATTCATTAAAGCAACTTTTGCTTTTAATGCTGTATCTTCTGAATGTGTAAGCCCTTTTTCGTACAACGATTGTAGAATTAACGCAGCTCCACCTGCTACGTGTGGCGTAGCCATTGAAGTACCGCTCATTACCTCATATTCATTTCCAGGAGTAGTTGAATAAATTTTCCCACCTGGTGCTGAGATTTCTGGTTTAAAGTCTAAAGTTGTTGGAGCACCGTATGAAGAGAAATAAGACATCGTATCTCTTGCAGGGTTATCAACCCAAGTTGCTTTCGTTAATTTCATTTTGACAACTTGTCCACTTGTTAATTTATTAATTAAAGCATCCCCTGCTTCCTTACTAGTTGTTGCCGCAGGAGTAAGATTACTTCCGAAGTTTACGTATGGATAATCAGCCATATTAGAAGCTGGAACTAAAATGACGGCCTTTGCTCCTCGCTTTTTAGCTTGAGATTGCATTGAAGAGTAAGTTGAATAAGATGTATTTGGCTTAAAGACTACTATTTTTCCATTTACATCTTTTCCAGCATAATGTTCATCTTTAAATCCTTCACCTACATAAACTAGTTCATAACTTTCGTTAGGAGAAAGTACTCTAGAAAGTTTGAAATTATATTGTGTTTGATCTTGATATGGAAGTTTTAAGCCATTGTCTTCTGCCAATGTATTTAATTCATAATTAGTATTTTCATAGGAAGCTACAGACAAAGCAAAAGGACTAACCCCTGGTTCCCCTACAGTCCCAATATCAGGATTATCTGCATACGGTTGAGTAGAAGAGGCAATGATACTATTCTTTGTACTATATGCTGCGTTTCCGCCTGCAACAACAACTAGAGTTCCATGTTCTGTCGCTTCGCGTATAGCTTTTTGAATTGGATCTTTATCTTCACCAACGAATCCTGAATCAGTACCAAGACTCATATTAATAACATCTGCTCCCATTGCAACAGCATGGTCAATTCCTGCAATAATATCGTCTTCGAATGCCCCTCCACCTTTGTCAGAGAAAACCTTTTCAGCTAACAGCTGAACACCTGGTGCAATTCCTAATACACCATCATTTTCTTCATCACCATTTGCTCCAATTGTACCTGAAACATGTGTACCATGAGGATTTCCGTTTACACCACGAGGTATAACGTCTGTATCATTATCGGCCCAATCATAACCAGTTGGAACTTTGTCAGTATACCACTGTTCATTAACAGGAGTTTCAGAAAACTTACTTTGAATATTACTTTGAGTCAGCTTCTCTTTTTGTTTTCCCTTTTCAGTTAGGGTCATATCTTGATGCGTATAGTCTATACCTGAATCAACCACACCAACAACTAGCCCTTCACCTTGATAACCATACTTCTCCCAAACACTTTGAGCCTGTACTAACTCTTTACTCGTTTTCATTGTTTGCTCATAAGTTCTTGCAATATGTACATTTGTTACACCAGGAGTTGCCTCTAGTTCTTTAATATTTTTGTATTCTGTATCAAAACTAAATCCGTTAAATCCATCATAAAAACGATGTCTAATCTTCGGATTCAATTTCTTTTTTGCCATTTTAGAAACAACATCATCTTGTTTTTGTTTCATCAAAGTTTTTTTACTTAACTTAGTTTTCGTTTGTGTAGCTTGTTCTGGGTCTTGAACTTCAACAATTACACGCACCTTCTCATTAGTATCATAAACTTTTGAGCTATTTTCACTCATATTTTTATAAACTGATTTGTCAGAAGCTTGAACTGCTTCTTTGTTGAGATTCGTTAAATAATTTTTCAAACTACCTTGTACATTCTCATTAACTTGAGAACTATTTGGTTGATTCCCTTTTGTAATTTGTGCGTATCCTGGAGTAGTCAAAAACATTGCTGCTAATGTCGTTGCTGTAATAACTCGGAATGGAAATTTCTTGCTATTACTCATAAACTCTAAACTCTCCCCTCGTAATCTCTTTAATTATTATTTATGTTAACTTCAAGGTTAGAAATTTATAGGCTTCAACAATCTCCAACTTGAAAGGATAACTCTATGTAACCACAGTTTATTTACTGAATTTTCAGAACTATATTTCTAGACTATTTTCCTAATTTCGAAAATAAATTAAGGTCTTTTAGTATTAAGACCAATCAAGTAAGGCTAGTTCAATGATCGAATAGTAATTAACCATTGAACCAGTCACTTGATTGAATACTCTTATCTATTTATTGCATTCCAAGTTCACTCATAATGGATTCCAAAGTGTCACCTTTATATTTTTTCTTTGCCTCTGGTGTTGAGCCAGGATGTAAGTATTCTAAAGTTGAATTTTGCTTTAAATAGTTTAATTGTACGAGTTTCATATCTTTTTCATTTACAACCCCATCGAAATTGATATCTGCAGCACGTTTGTTTGTTCCCCAATAGGTTCTAATATACTCAGCATCTAACACATCAATAACATTATCTTTGTTTACATCCCCTGCAATAACATACGCATCACTCACAGATGTGTTTAATCCAGCAAGCAAATCACCTTTTTTAGTTGTAGTATCAACCGTATCGTAATATGTGAAATGCCCAGGTATATCAACTGCCACAGTGTATCCTTTATCGTTCAATGGCACATTACCAAAACTGTACGAACTGTTAGCATTTAAATTTTGTTCGAGTGTGGTTCCTTGTGAATCTACTAAACTTATCTTTCCGCCTATTTTCGAATAATCTAAAGCTGAATTCCATACATTGTCTTCAGTGAGTAGCCCTTGGGAAACAATCCTACCTGTTACAATTGATTTAGTTTGAGCTACTTGAATAGCATTGTAGTCAAAGAAAGGCTGAGCAAATACCCATTTTCCGGTTTGATCTGTTAGAAGAGTATTAAAAGTCAAGAACCCAGTTTGATCCAACTGACTTCCATCTTTTACTTTCAAATACACATCGATCATTGGAATATCACCGCTCACCTCGTGAGTTCCATCCATCGTCAATGTATACACTTCGTCCATATAAGTTCCACCATTTATTGGATTTGAGACATGATTTATATTGATTGAACTATATTTTGAGATTTCAGGACGCGCTTGTACATTTACAATTTCTACTTGCTTAGGATCAATTTTCATTGTAAATTTCGCTTCCTTTAAATCCTTCAGGTTTTGGACAGTTAGTGAATATTTCACTGTATCGCCTGTTCTGACTACTTTTTTGTCCAAGTCACCTGTTACATATGGGGTACCTTCCTTCAAGAAGTAAACGGTTGTACGGTTTTTCCGATTATTTGCTGCATCAAGTCCATCTATAAACGCAGTAATAACATCTTTACGATTATCAAGAGGTAGGTCATATTCCAATTGTCCATTTTTATCTACTTGCTTTACAGTGTCTGGGAAACCTGTAAATCCAGAGTATGTAAATCCTACCTTGTTATTAGATTGATCAATATTAAAACCAAGTGTCTGCATTTCTGCTACTTCATGATCAATAACTGTTGCCTTAATTGGATAAGACGTTTGATTTGCAGGGTATTCAATTACCTTTTTATCCTCAATATTAGTTTGAAAGTCTGGATTCGTGTTATCTACGAAGAAATCCCTCTCAATTGAAAATGTTTTTCCATGATCATTTGTACCGATTAATTTAAACTTGTAATAACCTTGCTTGGCATAGACTACTTTATCTGAGATTGGCTGATTTTTATTTCCAGTAAATGGCTTATATGATCCATCATAATCTAGCCAGCCATAGTCTATATTTTCATTGACTGCCATTCCATCAAGTTGACCAATGTATCCAAGGTCTTTGCCTGATTTACCATCCACTAACACTGCATCGATCACTTTCATATGAGACTTTACACTAAATTCAAACTGTAAATTAGTTTTGTAAATTTGACTTGCTCCATTTGGCATCGTCGACATAGATGGATTGACGAATGTTAAACCTCCCATTCCCTCTTCAACAACTCGAATTGCAAATGGAACCTTATAAGTCTCATTTGGATTTGCTTTATTTGTATAAACTACATATCCTTCATATGTACCGTTCTCAGCCGTTTTCGGAACAAAAATTGATACCTTCGCCTGCTTTTGATTGTTTCCTTTTACTTTAATCTCCGAATCAGTGATAACATGAACATCGTTTTTTTCAGCATCTTTTGAGTCTCTTACTCCGGTTTGAAATTGTACATCTACATTAAAAGTCTTATTCTCACTTTCCAAATTTGAAAGGACAACTTTACGACTATCTAAAATATCATTTCCTGATGCTCCAAAGGAACCGAAACTAATCCCTCCTATTTTTTCTTGAATGTTTGTTTCTTCTCCAATACTAATGATCGGTGTCTTATCAAACACTTGAATTTCCATTCCAGTATGTACGGCTTTATATGGGTTAATTCGACCAGCACCTACTTCAAATACGCTGTATGGTTTTTTCAATTCATCTGCTGTATTCATAATGATTGACTTAACATCTTCAGGTTGTAAATTTGGATTCGCTTGCAACATCACTGCTGCAACACCTGCTGTATAAGGTGATGCCATTGAAGTCCCAGATAATCTTTGATAAGCGTATTGGTAATTACTTTGATTATCTTTACTATTTATATAAGAAGGTACAGTTGACATGATCGAAACACCAGGTGCCACTACCTCAGGCTTAATATCATAATTAATACGAGACGGTCCACGAGAACTGAAATCTGCTAATGTGTCTCCATCTATTGTTCCTTTACCCATTTCAGTAAATGTAAAAGATGCATTCCCTGCTTGTACGTTTTTTAATAACTCTAATCCTTCAGCATTCGATAACGAGAATGTTGGGATATTGGTTGTACCTTCTCCTAAATAAAAAGGAATAAGCCCTTCGTCTGGATTGTCATTATACATTAAAATACCAGCTGCTCCCTTTAGCTGTGCAAACTTCACCTTATCTTGTAAAGTAACTGAACCTCGTGCGACAAGTACAAACTTCCCTTTTACATCTTTCCCTACATAATTGCTTGAGCTACCAACTCCAACATCTACAAGTGGAAATGATTTGCCTTTTAATTCAGGTATATTATCTGAGTATGCTTTTGCCATCAAACGTAAATGAGCTTGTTTGGTACTTTCGCCTCGCATCGAGATTGTGAATGTTTCCATATCAATCGGTACATCACTTGCTCCTACTGACAAAGGTAATGCAGCAGCACCCGGTGAGCCTAGAGTATATAAATCACTACCAGAATTCCCTGCTGCTACAACCGCCGTTACACCACTTAAAACGGCATAATTGACTGCCATACTTGTTGGAAATAGCGGATCATTAACAGTAGCTCCTAAAGATAGGTTGATAACGTCCATCCCATCGACTACAGCCTTATCAATTCCAGATAAAATCGCATCGCTCGATCCTGAACCATATGGACCAAGAACACGATACACATAAAGGTCAGCATCCGGTGCTACACCTGTCGTCGCATACTCGCTATTATTTTTGCCACGCCCAGCAATAATGCCAGATACATGAGTTCCGTGTTCTGTATAATAAGTTGATCCATTAGAAGTTTCGGCTTTTTTAGAATTCTTCCAATCCGTATAGGTCGTTTCCATTGGATCATTATCATTATCTACAAAGTCATACCCACCTTTGTAGGCATCTTTTAAATCAGGATGATTATAGTCAATGCCTGTATCAATGACTCCAACTTTTATGCCTTTACCTGTATATCCCTCATCATGTAATTTATCAACACCCAGATACGAGTTTCCGCCTGGGATGTTTATAGGAGATTCTGCATCTTTCGTTGTATTTTCTTCTTTTGGCAGATCAAGTTGTACTATCTTATCGCTCCAAATAGACTTAACAGCATCAGATGACAACAAGCTCTTGACCTTATTTGCAGGCAAGGTCATAGCCACCCCATTAAAAGCATTCTTATAAATTCGTTTGACCTTAAATGAAGCTTTCTTTTTTTGTATATCCTCTTTAAAAATCGATTTTAAATCTTGCTGAAATGTTGCTTGATTACCATCTCTTAAACTTCTAGCCTTACTTGCTGATAAGCTTTTCCCATTAATCTCTGCTTCTAACTGTGCAACTTTTTCGGGTTTTTGTTTGAATTCAACTATAACGGAAATGTCTTTCTCACTGCTTAAATCCACATTTGGATCAAGTTTAAGACCTGAGCTATTATTTAACTGTATATTTCTCAATGCAGAACGTTGCTCATCCGTAAGATGAGTTAAAACATCTTCAGTTTTTGTACTTGTTTCTGCTTTTACGACAGAATGATAACTAATTGGAGTGACTGTTCCTAAAATTACTCCTAAGCTCATTACTACGTTAAAAGCATTTTTTCTTTTATTGTTTCTCTTTTGCTTCATTGAGTCGTGCGTCTCCCTTCGCTAACATGAATAGTTAGGTTATTATGAATTTTCTTAAAATTATAATCACATTATAATGAGAATTGATTTATTTGAAATTTTAACAAAACCTTTCAACATACCAAATATTAATCGATAATATTCAACAAGAAGATTTGTATAAGATTGTAAGTTTAATTAATATAAACTGACCTTCTTCAAATAAAAAACGCCAATCTCTAGTCTTCTGGTAGATTGGCGTTTTCTATAGGTTTTTACTGCAATTATATACGATTTAAATTACTAATCTATTAACTTTTTGAGAAAGTTCTAGTAAATCTTTAATAAATTTCCGCTAAATAAAATCCGGTAAATTTTTACATTTTTTTCATTTTCTATAATAAGTTGACGAATTCTCGGTATTCCTATTTTTGATTTAGTCTAATTAAATAAAACTAAATTAAACTTTTATGAAACTAAAGGCGAAGTATTTAAGCAAAGTCGAAGTTGTAAAAAAACGCTATTCCTCCATGAGAAAGAATAGCGTTTTTTTATTAAATAATCCTATCGATTAGATCATTTCTGAAACTAACTTTGCCATAATGACATTTGAAACGATAACTGGGAGACCCGTTAATTGCGAAACTATTTCTCTTGACTGTTCTGAGTATGCCATACAATCTAGTAAAATAAGATCCACTTTATCTTTCAGTTCATTTGCTGCTTTTTCGTAGTTTTTCAAATCATTCTTATATGGAGAAGCAATTGTAATATGAGGACACATCCCAAACTTAGAAAACTTATTCATTATACTATCTACTTGTTCGGCCAAAGGGATGATTACACCTAATCGACGTTGACCAAGTATTGCCTTGACTGCAGCTGGAATAATTTGATCTGGTTCAATTAAATAGGATGTATTTGTTTGTAGCCCTGGAAATTCCCCCGTACAAAGAAGCAGAATTTGGTTTATCCCCATTTTTTCCAGCTGGTAAACTTTTTCCTGCATAACGGATTGCATTTTCTCTCTCGACATCACAACAGAATCACCATTGATCAATCGAGTAGTTAATATATAATCGCCAGAGTTTGGTGACAATTGCTCTTCAATTGATTCTTTCGTTAAACCATCCAACACTCCAACCTGAACTAATTCAGAACGTCCGTCTATATATTTATCGATAACTGATGCCATATCATGTCGTGGTGCTTGACCTATTGTAATCATTCCTAGCTTCGTCATTTGTTTCACTCCAATTAAAAAGGCAAATGTAAAGATTTTTGATGATCAATGAATAGCTTCTTTCCCCATTGTTTGTAAGATTTTCATAGAACCATAGAGTTCAATAATTTTCTCAAATTCAGCTTTATCATAAAATTGGCATGAACCGTTTGTCGTTTCTTTGGCAACTTCAATTGCAAATCTAGCAGCTAAAGCAATATCTGTTTCATGACTGGCTCCTGTACCACATCCCGGAACAGCGGATTGGGCTGTAATTGCTAAGCCTACAACAGGTGAGTCAGTAGCAACGGCCGGCTGAAGGATTGAATTAATATGATAGATATCATTTCCATATGGAGTTATATCTTGCATTGTAATTGGATAAGTTACCGGTAGCTGTCCCGAAGTCATTTCCATAATTCTCAGAAGATCATCACTCACACGAAGAATGTATCCTTCTTTTACGGTTGGTGAAATCGCAATCCCTTTATGATTAATTACACGATTACCTTTTGTCGTATCAATCGATAAAACGAAGTCCATTTCAGGTAATACTTCATATTGATTCATTGTTAAAATATCAACAGGTGAATCCATAAAGTCCACTGGCTCATGTGGAAGAGTTGGAGCATCTGGACAAATATGAGTTGTTACATACACATCGCCTTTCAAAACATCCCCTTTTACTCGCATATCCGCTAATTTTAGCGCAGAAGCAATAGCCGCCACTGCACCATCTGCATCAGATACTAGACCGATCCTGCTAGGGCGTGCACCAATTCCACCAAGTCTACCTACAATTCCGAAAGTAGGAGCAGCACCGCCAGCAGTTTTACCCTCGTTCCCTGGAATTAAAATTTTGATAAAATCCGTGCTACCTTGCTGTCCCGTTACCGTATTTACTTCTACTTTAACGTCGGGATATAAGTTAAATAACTCTTTTACCTTTTCACCATTTACATATGCGTTATCTAAAGTATCAATTACAGTAAGAGTTTGTTTAAGTGTCATTTTAAAGTCCTCCCCTCATTCATATGATTTGTATTAAAGAACCGATTTTTTAATAATGCCTTCAATTTGTCTCAAAAGATTTTCATTGCTCATTGTAGTGCTTAAAATTAAATTTTCTTTCGGCACTGCAATTACTGAAAGATGCTGCCCTTTTTCAATTGCTGCTGATACAATTGGTTTCGCTGTTTTTGCATCAAACGTCATAATTAAATCCGGGAAGGTACCGAAACGCTCACCATCTTTTTCTAACGTCATATATTCATTCCAAAATGTTAATTCATAAGAATCATTGATCCAAACCGTTCCCACATCAAATCCGCCCGCGGTTTCAAGTTGAAAATCGGTAACAGTTCCTATTGTAATAACTTTCCCACCTAGCTTTTTGACAACCGCATCAATTGCAGCTTCACCTTGATGAGTTAATAATGCTTCCCCAACTTCCATCGCTTGCATAATTGCTCCTGGTGCTCCGTTTTGCTTTGCGTAAGCGACAGTTACAGGATTTCTAGCAACTGCAACGACTCCGCCAGCTTCGATTGATGCTTTTCGAACCATGTTTGATGTCTTATCAAGTGAACCAGAAATGCTCACCTCAACATAGTTTTCTTCTTTTCCTCCAATCGCTGCTTGATGTGATACATAATCAGGAAGCTCCGATAAATTTAGCGAGCCCATTGATCCAGTTGGATGTGCTCGTCCATTACATGGGATATCAATGACTGGAATATTTGTCACGGCACTTTGAAACCACCCATTTACTGAGGTCCCTGCTCCGTTCTCATTTGTCATAATTCCTTTAATTGGTTTATCAATTTTCTTTGAAAGAAGCTCTAATGCTTGAGCATAATGGACTGGTTTCACAAATTGATCCTTTGCCGCTGGCGCTCCAACTAATGAAACCGTTACAAGTAAGTCCTCATCTTCAAGCTCGTCCACTGTAAGAAGTTGCGGTTGACCAACTTCAAGCGCTAACTTACCAATTTTAAGACCTTCTTCAATCCAGCCACCGCCGCCACCGCCTAAGACTGCGCCTCCATAAACTACATATTCCACTGTTTTTTCATCTAATTTTATTTTTGTCATTTGATTTCGCCTCACTTTTTCATTTTGAACATTGAATTAAAGAAGTTGAACAATGCGTCACCCGCAATAAATCCTGCCGCTAAAATGCTCATTGGAGCTTCAGCTTCTTTACCTTTTACTTTCAATACAATAACTCGAATTAAAATCCCCAAAAGTACAGCCCAACACGCATTTGGACTTAAAATAAGTAATCCGGTAGCAAATAAAACACCTAATTGTCGACCAGGGCCACCAATTAATTGAAGAATCGCGCCTGGAATCGCCCAAAGTAAAAGTTGTTTTGCTACTTCTGGAGATGCACCTGCTTTAATTGTTGAAACATATACCGCATCAATTGGTGGTACTAAACCTTGTGCGAAAAAACCTTTATATGTGATAAGAACTGTCAAAAGAGCGACCCCAAAAGAAATCATCCCTGTAATGTACTGTTGTTTTCTTCCTTGTAATTCATACTCTTTGTCTTCGCCGTTTCCGCGAAGAATGTAACCAGTTTTTAGATCATATCCCATATCAGCAAAAGCTGGACCTGTTGCAGCACTGAATCCTGCTAATAGTGCTAGTGCTACAGGTGGAAATCCGATTAACATTCCAAATAAAAGTGTAATGAATGCAACGGCAAATGCTGGGAACCAACCAGAATGCATAGCAGCAATCCCCACAATCAATTCATGTACAAATGCTGCAAAAGCCGCAAATAATAAGAATCCTATGAACATCCCAGGAGACATTTTTGTAATAATACCTCCAGTAATAGCAATTAATAGGGCTATTATCAGATATGCAATAAATCCATACCCCAATGCACGTCTTGCTTCTTTAATCGGTCTAGTTAATCTACTCTCGTCTAAATTCTCTACAGCTTTAGAATGTTTCTGATTACTTTTCTTTTGCTTGCCAAAGATTAGGAACGAAACTTGAACTAATGCTACAATTCCAGCTCCAATCATAAATCCATGAGCGATGTAATGTTGATTTAGATCAAAATTGAACCAAGGAATCGAATACTGGTGAATCATAAGTCCAATTCCAAACATTGAAAGGGCCCAAATATTCCCGATAAATGCTGTACCAAATGCTGACATTGAAATATTAAAATAAGAACCTATTAATCCAATTCCAGTACCAATCCCTAAAAGCGCAGCACGTTTTCCGCCTTTATCTCCTGCAAGAATTGATTGAGCTGTAGCAACGCCGGGTGCCCAAGTTTCAGATGCTGGGAAAAGTCTAGAATCAAATATTTTGTAAAGAATAGCAGCGTCGACAAACATTGCTAACGCAGCACCAATCAACATTGGGACAATTAATTTTGAGTTCCCCATGACGAATGGAATTCCAATTGGAATTAACAAGCTATTAGCTGCACCAAACGTCGCTGATGAAATGGACGTTTGAACAAGATTTTGTCGATGAATCGATTTATACTTTTTGAACATTGCTCCTGGAATTCTAGCTACTAGCATCGCAACAAGTGCACCAACAATTGATGTACTAGGTGTAACGCCAAGTGTCGTAATGATTTGCATTCCAATGATTGCTCCAATAACGCTCGTCACTATATTGAAAATCAGTGCAAAAGGCTCAAAAATACTTGGATGCTTTTTTGTGTCTTTCATAGATAATTCCCCCATTTAAATTTCCAGCTATAAATTTACTTTTTCTTTCTGTAAAAATTCTCTAATTTCAGTCTTCTTTGGTTATTACTTTGTTTATTCCTCCTTTTTATTTTTATCAATTTATACTGTTTCTATATTAGAAACACTGTTTCTTAAATTATAAACCAATTATAAATAATAATCTAAAAATTTTCAATATTAATATTCTTCCAAGGATTGGTAATGAAGTTTTCTTGTTTTTAATATGTAAACAAAATATAGAAATAAAAAAACTGCACCTCAATCGCTAGTTGCCCTAGCAATTGAGAGTGCAGTCCAATAATGGTCTAATTTATGTATCACATTAAATTCGAATGTAATTTGTTTTAATTAAAGCTAAGAAAAAAGAATTATCTTGGTATGTAATGATTTTGATTTTCCAAATCGTATTGAGATAGATAGCCTTGGATTTTCTCTGCCGTTCTCTGAAGTTTTGGTAATACTTCAGGAACAATCGATTCAGGCATACGATATTCTGGACCTCCAATTGTCAATGAAGCAATGATTTCCTGCTTTCTGTTAAAAAGAGGAACAGCTAATGCGAAGATTGATTCCGAATATTCACCGATTGAATAACACCAACCTTTTGCACGAATCTCTTCTAAATCTATTAACAACTTTTCAGGCTCTAGTATTGTCTTACTAGTAAACGCCTGTAATCCCTTATCTATAATTTCTGCTATTTTTTCTTCCGGAAGATAGGCCATCATAACTTTACTAGATGCCCCTGCGTATAGGATTGTTCTCGCTCCTTTAGAAACTGCAAATTTGATTCTTCTATCAGTTTCAGCAATTTCAACTGTAACGGCTTCTGATCCATCAAGCCAAGTTAAAAAAGTTGATTCCTCTGTTGCCTCTGAAAGCTCTTTCATAATTGGATAAATATAATTAGAAAGATTCATTTTCTCTTGAACGATATGACCATATTCTAAAAATCGAATACCAAGTTCGTATTTCTTTGTTTCTGGGTTTTGAGCTAAAAATCCATGGCTCTCAAAAGTAGCTAGAATTCTATAAACGACTGAATGGTTCATATTTATTTCCTTAGATAACTCTCGAACGCCCCATGAAGGATTTTGCTTAGTAAAACATTTCAAAAGCTCTAAAGAATTGTCTAATGTTTTTAGCATTTGGCACACCTCTAATGTCTCTATATTAGAACCGTAGTTTCTATTCTTTAATACCATTATAACTGTATTTTGTGGAAGAATAAAACAAAAAATGAATAGTTAGTTGGTATGAGGTATTAACACGATTATCAATAAAATCTAGTAAATTTGCTGAATAAAAACAAACTGTAAAACCTTATATGTATTATTTTACGATTATAATAATTAAAAATATAGAGGTCAAAAATAACAATAATAGTAACAAAGGATAAACAAATAAATGCACTATATATCCTCCAATCTAGAGAAAGACTCCGGTATTATACCGGAGCCAATTAAAACAAAAAATATTTATTGTTCTAGGTCTTTTGTTTTAGTTAATTCCTAAGTCTTTCTTAACACTTTCTAAAGTTTGTTTTTTGTATGTCTTTTTAGGTTTTACTGTACTGTCTATTTCAGTATTTTGCATTAAGTAGTTTTTCTCTACAAATGCAAAATCTTTTTCATCAACTATACCATCGTTGTTAATATCAGCAGCACGTTTATTCGTTCCCCAATAAACTTGTAAGTAAATCGCATCCATTACATCAATAACATTATCGCCATTTACATCGCCTGCATGGTTTTTCTCCATTTCTACTACCTTTGAAGAACCAGCAAGATCACCATTGAAGTCTCTTACTAATTTTGATGATACTTTCGTTGCAAAATGCCCCGGTATTTTCACATAGATATCATAGTCTTTATTTGAAAAAGGTAGGTTATCAATTGTAAAGTAAGAACTTTTTGAAATGCTAGTTACATTATAAATTTTGCCATTTGCATCTTGTGCATACACTATTGCTCCAAGCTTTGAGTAGTCCACCTTAGAATCTATTTGTCCATTTTTCATGAAAGCTTCCGGCCACATAACTCCACTCACCGTTGATTGTTTTGATAATACATAAAATGGTTTGTCTTTATAAACACGAATTAAGTTAGTAGTCGTTGCATCCGCTGTTTTCTTATATTTAAAAGATGATACATCAAATGCATATCCCTCTTGTGCGAATAGTTTATCATTTGTCAATTTTAACGTAACATCTATGAAAGGTAAGTTTTTATCAATTTTTAAATCTCCTTGATCAATAGAAGCTCCTACTTTAACAGAGCCTGTACTTAAAACTGGTGATGTTAAGTTTACTTTTGCACCTTTTTCCTCAGCATACTTTTTAAATGCATCGTTGATTTTCGCACTTTGGAATGAGAAATAATTATTGGCGAAAGGCACAGTAAACTCTCCAAAAGCAAGCTGTTTAATATTATTCAAATTCAACGTCATTGTAATTTCATCACCAAGTCGGACGTTTTCTTTGTTATAAGTTGGAACCCCATATTCAGTTCCTTCTTTTATAAATTTGTAATTTTTAATGCCTTTTGGATATGATTCGGCTGCTGTACCATTATCGAAAACGAATAAATTGGAATCTACATAACCTATTTGGTCGACACCGATCTTAGTTACAGGGAATCTAAAATTACCATCACTATCTATTGCAAGGAGCGAATTATTATACACACTATATTCATAATAAAGTGCTCCGTTAATAGATTGATCCACATTCAAACCTTTCTTTCTAAGTGCATCAACTCCTGCATCAAATACATTACCATGAATCCAAATTGCAGGACCGTTATATCCAGGTTCTGTTGTATACATTGAGTCATTCACTTCATATATACCAGGCTTCATATCTACTTCTACTTTCGGTGGCGTATTATCAATTGTTACCTTATCTTCCATACTATACGTTTTTCCGTTTTCATCATGCGAAATCATTTCAACAATATAGTCGCCTTCTGGCAGTCTTACTTTTTGATCGGAAATAGGTCGTTTTTTATCATCGGTAAATGGATAAACTACACCAGTAAATATTCTCTCTAAGAAATAATCTGTACCTGTTAATAAATTACTTGCACCACTAGTACCTACAAGACCAATTGGTTCTCCTGTTTTTCCATCTTTCACTAAAATATCGATCGTAGTTGCTGGGCTTGATAATTTGAAGTACCCATTTACATACAGTGTCGAAAATGGATGGATATTTTCCGGATTATCTGACATCATCGGTCTACTTATGTTCATATAATCAAACCCTTTACCATTTCTTACGTTAATTGAAAATGGGATTTGATAGTTTTCGTCTTTATTCTTTGAATTGACAAAATAAATGTATCCTTCATATCTTCCTATATGTGCTGTTTTTGGTACAGAAATCGTTGGATTAATTTCTGTAGATTTTCCTGCATCCACCGATATAGGACTAGGTACATCTACTGTTACACCATTTTTTACACCGTCTTGGATTTCACCCATCGCTGGTAATAACTCAACACGTATATCGAACTTCTTCTGATCTTGCTTATTATGATTTTCAATGACAACTTTTCGACTGTCTTGAACTTTTTTATCGTCTTCTAAATAGTGAGTACCATAAGCAATAGAGCCTGTTTCTTCATCAATATCAACTAGGTTGCCATCTTGTACATTCTTCGTTTTGTCCATAACCTTTAACAAAGTATCAGCATGAACTGCCTCATATACATTAATTCTACCTGCACCAACTGCATTGACCGAGTTATCACCATTCATTTTATCAGCAGTATTCATTAAGGCTTCTTTTACTTCAAACGGTGTATAATCCGGATGTGCTTGCAAGATTAATGCTGCAGATCCAGTCACATGAGGTGTAGCCATTGATGTTCCAGAAAGACGGCCATATGCCATATCGTAATTCGTATCGTCGTTCTTATTATTCATATAAATAGGAAGCGTAGAGAATATTGCTACACCTGGCCCTACGACATCTGGTTTAATATCATCATTACCTGCAGCTGGTCCTCTTGAACTAAAATCAGCTAGGTGATCTCCTTCTGTCTTAATGCTTCCAGTTGATTCGAAAGTAATATCTTTTTGACCTTTAAGACGTTCTCCGTCCGCTTTTGAAATACGGAAAGATGGAACATAATTTGTCCCTTCGCCAAGATACGCATCGATATTTCCATCAACATTGTTGTAAATAATGACGGCTTTTGCACCAGCTGCTTTTGCGTTTTGGATTTTTTCATCGAAAGTGTAGGTGCCGCGTTGAATCAAGGCTACTTTACCAGTCACATCTTTATTCGTATAATCAGCTTTAGTTCCTAACCCTACATCAACTAAAGGTAAAGTCGTATTCTGAAGGTCTTCTAACTTATCTGTATAATTTTCTGCAATCAATTGCATATTTGGAAATTTTTGATCCCCTGCGCTTGCAGTCATTGTCGGAATTGTTAGCGACACGTCACTTGCTCCAACTGTTACTGCTAAGGCAGCTGCTCCTGGAGATCCTAGCGTTTTTTCATCTGGGCCAGCATTACCTGCTGCGACTACTGCAACAGTACCTGAAAGCATTGCATTGTTAATCGCAATCGATGTTGGTTCAAGCGGATCATTTTCGCTAGATCCTAAAGAAAGATTGATAACATCCATTCCATCTTTTACAGCTCGATCGATACCAGCCATAACCGCATCATTTGATCCGCTACCATATGGTCCAAGTACTCTGTACACATATAAATCAACGTCAGGGGCTACCCCCATTACAGCCGATGGTGAGTCATTTTTCTTTTGTGCACCAATTGATCCAGATACATGCGTTCCATGCTCTGTATAGTAAGTTGAACCATTTGAATCAGTTTCTGCCTGCCCAGATGCTTTCCAATCTTTATACGTAGTCTCCATCGGATCTGAGTCATTATCTATGAAATCGTAACCACCTTTATAAATCCCTTTTAAATCAGGATGGTTATAGTCGATCCCTGTATCAATAACCCCTACTTTAACGCCCTTACCAGTAATATTCTCTTCATGAAGCTTGTCCGCTCCGATTTGTGGAAGACTATCATCTACTTTTGTTGGAGTAGATGTTTTCAATTCATCTGCTTCTTTTGGAAGATCAAGTGCCACACTTTTATCTGGCCAAACTCGTTTAACAACCCCTGTGCTCATTAACTGTTGTACAGCCGTTCCAGGTAATGTCATCGCTACACCATTGAAAGCATCATGGTATTCTCTAGTAATTTTAGCGTCTTTCATTTCCGCTAGTTTTCGTTCATTCAGACTCTTTACTTTTCCCCACTCTTTTTTAAAGGTAGTATGATCACTATCCTGTTTAGTTTTTGCTGAAGAAAGAGTAAGTTTCTTTCCTTTCATTGCCTGCTTTAAAACTTCTACCTTTGCAGGTGCTTGATTAAATTCTACAATTACATTAACTAATTCAGAGCTTCTTTGATTGATATCCGGTGAAATAACGAACCCTGGTGACACATCAAGCTGATTCAGTGCCATTCTTTCCTCATCAGTTAAACTTGATAGCATTTTTTCTACACTATTTTGAGTATTCTGACTTTTTGTTTCAGCAATAGCCTTAAATTGTCCATTTGCAGAAAATAACAAACTAGTAACTAAAGTACCAGTTAGCACATGTTTCATTTTACTCATTTTCATAATTTTCCCCCTGATCGCTTAATTAGTAAACTCATAAAAACGAATGGGTACTTTAACTAAGATGAAATTTGTCCCCACTAAAGATCAGCTGTTGAAACTGATTTAGTGCTATGTAAGTGTTCAAGTATTCATATTCTAAGTACATTTTTAACCTCTGTATTACTGCATACTCTTGTTCCATTCAGTAATGATCCAAGTGGTTCTTGGACAGAACTTTATATGTACTGTTAAACTTATAACTCACCATTTTTCATCCTTCTTAAGTTAAAGTCATTTTATAGATTTCTCCCTCCCATAATTGACTTCCCATCCTAAATTAATTATATGGAAAGTTGATTATATGCAAATTTCGAAAAATTCTGTCATTTATTCTATATTTATCGACATATATTAACAAATACTACCTTTATTTAACAATTTCATCAATTTTTACTGTTGTATTTTAATAGATTGTCAATTTTTGTAAAGTTAGTTAAAGTGCTTTTAAATTCTCGGTCTTTAACTTAACAAAAGAATTTAACTTTACGTATTTTCTAGTTCTTTTATGTAAAAATAAGGTAAGAATAAAAGTTAAAGGTTGAGGAAAATGTTTGGAACACTTGATGTTATAATTCGAACTCTTTCAGCATTTGTTTTACTTATTTGCATTACTCATGTACTTGGAAAACAAACAATTTCAAAAATGACTTATCATGATTATATTACTTCTATTACAATTGGCTCTATTGCAGGTAATTTAGCTTTTAATACTTCTATAAAATTCAGTAACTATGTAACTGCACTAATCATTCTTTGCGCGTTTTTATTCCTTGCTACTTTAGTTTCATTAAAAAGTAGAAAAGCTAGAGCATTATTTAATGGTGAACCTACTGTTGTCATAGAAGATGGAAAAATACTCGAAAAAAACTTATTAAAATTAAGAATTACAATGGATTCCTTAAATCAAGGACTAAGAAGAAGAGATATATTTGATATTGATGAAGTTGAATATGCCATTTTTGAACCTGACGGACATTTATCAATCTTAAAGAAGCCAGCATATCGCTTTGTAACGAGGCAAGATTTAGGAATTTTTAGTTCTTCCCACTCTGATTTCCCTATAGAAATTATTATGAGTGGTCAAATTATCCAGAAAAACATCACTCAAAATCATTTAACAAAAGATTGGATCATGACTGAATTAGAGCAGCGAAGTTTGATTTTAGCTGATGTTTCATATTGTGTTCGAGGAACAAATGGTCAACTGTATTTTGATTTATACAACGATCAGATTGATTCTCCTATTGATATAGAGCAATGAATTAAAAAATCGGTAACCTCATTAGAGATTACCGATTTTCTACTAAAATTTTAGATTACTCTAGGCCAAGTGCTTGTAAAACATCATCTAATGTTTTACCTTTGTACTTCTTAACTGCCTTAGGAGAATTTTCATTCCATGGATTTTGCATCATGTAGTTATTAATTACATATTGCATGTCTTTTTCATCTACGACGCCATCATAGTTAATGTCAGCGTCACGTTTATTTGTACCCCAGTATGTTTGAATGTAGATCGCATCGTTTATGTCAATGACATTATCTTTATTGACATCTCCACCAGGGATATAGTCATAATTAACTGGTTTAGATCCAGCTTTAACTTTCCCATCATCTTTGATTCCTACTGTAAAATCTTTCGTAAATGTAAAGTGACCTGGCACATCAATTTTTTGTGTAAAAGTCTCATCGGTAATTGGTAATCTTGTTCTAAATGCCCAAGGACTTGTTGGAGAATATCCGAATTGATCAGTTACACCATATTCTTTACCATTTTCATCTTTCACACTAATTTTCGCACCTATTTTACTATAGTCAAGTTGTTTCATTTCAGGCTCTAAACCACTAAATTTCATTAAACCCTCAGCTTGGACTGAACCTCTCATAAGTGAATAAGTCGGTGTAATATAGAAATATGGTTGTATTCCTTGTGTCGTTACAGTTGTATTGTCCACATTTGTATAAACACCACTAAAGAATCTCGAACCTGTTCCACTTTTAAACATAATTGGAGCTTTATTGTAAACATCTTTTGCTTTGAATGTTAAATCTACAAGTGATGCATCCCCAGCTATTCCTGTGTTCGCTAAATCGCCAGTCGCTGTTGCAGTGATCGTCATTTTACTGCTTCCACCTTCTATAGCAGTAGTCGTATATTGAACATCTAATTTTCCTTTAAATGCAGCGTTTGGTTGTACATTTACTACATCAACGAAAACGCTTGGATAAGTGAAGTTAAATTCAGCTTTCTTCACGTTTGATTTCACATTTTTTGTAGAGAACGTCACTGTATTTGTATCACCCATGTTAATACGTTGCTTATCAGGGGTTGCAGCTGTATATGCTGTACCTTTTCTAACAAAATATGCATCAATTACACTATCATAATTTCTTACACTTGATTTACTATAATCAGTAAAATCGTATTCTGTAATTGGATTGACAATTGGACCAGATGTAGCTAAAGGAATTTCTGAATTGAAGTTTCCTTGAGAGTCTACTGGAATACTAACTTCCGAAGAATTATTAGGGTTATAATACGTAAATGTATTATCTCCTTGTGAAGCATCTATGCCTCCTGCTTTCATCTCGTCGATATCTTTATCAAATACTGAGCCTGATACAGTAACTTTTGTGTCAGTTGGATTAGCCGTTTCGTAAATGCCTCCAGCTTTCATATTGTTCATCGTTACTTTTGGCTCTTTCTCGCCATAGTAAACTGCAGCATCAGAAGAGAATTTTTCCCCTTTGTCGTTTGTACCAACCATTCTAATTTTATATAATCCTGGGTCTGTATTTTTAAAATCATACGCAATTGGATTATCAGGGTTGCCAGTTAAAGGATAATATCGCCCTTCGTTAAGCACACCACGGTAATAATAATCCATGTTCTCATCTGCACCGATTCCATCAGCTGAGCCTAAGAAGCCGATTTCTTGGTCAGTTTTCGGATCTACAAGGAAGAAATCGAAATAACGCATATGCGAGTTCAGTTTAAAGTTCACACCAAGTGACCATCTTGTTGAGTTACTTCCTGCTTCGTATGGAATTGTATAAGCAGTTGGAGTAGCTTCTAAATATGCAATTCCCTCTTTTACTGTATGAATTGCAAATGGAATTTTATAAGTTTCATTAGGATCCTTTTGGTTTGTATAAACAACATAACCTTCATACGTTCCAACCTTTGCGGATTTTGGAACATTAATTGTAGCATCCATATTAGCACTGCTGTATTTTTTTACTTTTACAGATGATTTCACATCTAAAGTAACTCCATTAGCATCAGCGTCTTGATCTGCTCTAGAATCTCCTTCAGAGCGTGCGTCCATTGTTTGGAATTGAACCTTTACATCATATGTTTTATCAACAGAAGCTTTATTAAATAAAGTAATTGATCGTTTATCTGATAAATCTTTACCATCAACAGCTTGTTCACCAAAGCTTAATGCACCAGTAATATTTTTAATTTGTTTAATTCCTTTACTAGCTAATGTCGTATTTCCGTAATTAGTAGCATTATCTTTTACTGTTGCAGTTTTATCTTTTACTTGAATTTCAGTAGCCGCGTGAACAGCTTTGTATGGGTTAACGCGTCCTGCTCCAACTTCATACACACTGTATTTATCAGATAATGGATCTGCTGTATTCATAAGTGTTGCTTTAATATCTGCAGTATCCATGTCTGGATGAGCTTGCTTTATTAAAGCTGCTACACCAACAACGTTTGGAGTTGCCATTGATGTTCCAGATAATCGCTCATAAGCGTAATCGTAATTTCCGATTTGATCAGCACCATGCATATAAGAAGGAACAGTTGAGAAAACAGATACACCAGGAGCCGTTACTTCAGGTTTAATGTCATATAAAACGCGAGATGGACCACGTGAACTAAACGGTGCTAATTTATCACCAGTTGTCACTAGTTGATTCATATTGCTAAAAGTAAAGTCCATCGTTGAGTAGAGTGTATTTCCTTTAGTATCAACTGTAGGCAATTTAGCCGCTAAAGCTTTTCCTTGTGCATTACTCATTGTAAAGGTTGGAATATAGCTATAACCTTCTCCAAGATATACATCACCTAATGGAGTCGGTGCGTCATATAATACAACAGCTTTTGCTCCATGTGATTTAGCAGTCGCAATAATTTGAGTAATTCCATAGCTTCCACGTTGCGCAAGGACAACCTTTCCCTTTACATCTATTGGCTGTGAAGTACCAACGGCTCCCATCCAATAACTAACTTCACCACCATATTCGACATTGACCATTTGGAGAGTTTGACCATCAAATTGCGTTACGTCATCAGTTAGCCCTGTGGCTGCTAGTTTTAAATCAGCAGGTAAATCGACTGTAGATGTTTGAGCAGTTCCCGTATATGTCGGAATTGAAACTGATGTGTCACTTGCTCCAACTGTAATCGCTAAAGGCGAGTTACCTGGGGCACCAAGTGAATACATACCACTTCCTGAGTTTCCTGCAGCAACAATCGCTGTTACACCAGCAAGAACAACATTGTTAACGGCAATAGTTGTAGGATATAATGGATCATTGTAATCTGCTCCAAGAGACATATTAATAATATCCATACCATCTGAAACTGCTTTATCAAGCCCTGCTAAAATAGCTGATGTAGCTCCAGATCCATAAGGACCTAGAACACGATACGAATAAATATCAGCACCCGGTGCAACACCTGTTACCGAAAGATCCCCGTCATTTTTTCCTTGTCCTGCAATAATACCCGCAACGTGAGTTCCATGCTCAGTATAGTAAGCCTCACCACTTGTACCTATTTCGGCCTTCCCGGACTTCTGCCAATCTGCATAAGTCGTTTCCATTGGATCATTATCATTATCAACGAAATCGTATCCGCCTTTATACGCACCTTTTAAATCCGGATGATTATAATCAATACCAGTATCAAGGATACCGACTTTTACACCTTTACCTGTATAGCCTTCTTGGTGAAGCTTTTCAACTCCAGGGAATGTAACCATCGTGTGAGTTGCAGCTTGCTTCCCTGTTGTTGCAGTGTCGCTTATAGACGGTGGCTCTACTTGAACTTGTAAATCACTGTAAACAGCTTTTACAGAGTCTGATTTAAGAAGAGATTTGATTTTGTTTGCCGGAAGGGTCATTGAAACCCCGTTAAATGCTTTTTTAAATGAGCGTTTAATTGAATAAGGATTTTTCTTTTCTTTTAATTCACTGCTAAAAATTGTTTTTAAATCTTTTTGGAACGTGTCATGTGAAGCATCAACTTTTGCTTGTGCATCTTCCGCTGATAGCGTTTCACCGTTTGATTCTGCTTCTAAAACAGCCGTTTGCTGGGGCTTGTCTTTAAATTCGACAATGACAGACGTAACCTTGTCGCTTGTTTGATCAACATCAGGAGATACTTGAAGCCCTGATTTGTCGCTTAGTTTCAATTGCTTAATTGCCTCACGCTGCTGAGGCGTTAAATTTGAAAGTACTTGATCAATCTTAGAAGTCGACTGCGCATGAACATTGTGTGAAAATGAAACCGGTGACAGTGCAGTACCAATAAGTCCTGTAGTTAATGCTAGAGTAGTAACATTTCTAACCATTTTCTTTTTCATCTACTATCCTTCTTTCCTTACTTGATAGGTTTATTATATGGAGAGTTGCTTTGTTTTTTATTTTGAAAAATTCATTCAATTCTAAATTTTTTTACAAAAAACCACTAATTATTTACTTTAAATTAATAATTTTGTCTAAAAATGGATATACCTGTAAATATTTAGAAGATTATTTCGATTTTTTGTACAATATGTCTTTTTGTGGCCAAAATTAAATAGCCAAGTTTAATTAATTGGGATATCTGTTTTTAATAAATCTACAGCAATTAAAAAGAGGGCCCCTAATTTAATTTAAAGAATATCGTAGAGCTAAGTCTGTCTTGAAGCAAAAATAGGGGTATATTAGTGGGATGTTTCAATTGAAGTTAATTTTATGGCCTTGATTTATAGATACTTAGTAGATTTCCTCACCTTTTTAGTCGTTTAAGAAGGAAGTGAAGCAAGTTTATTAATCTTCCAATTTTGTGAATCTACTTTTGACCAATAATTCAGCTAGAATACCCTAACCGGTACCGGTAATATCCTATCAATTTGGTACTCTAGGGAATTTAATTGCAGTTTTACTGATTTTAATTGCTATTTGGAAAATTTTAATTGCAGTTTTAGCGATTTTGTTTGCAGATTCTCTATTTTTATTTGCAGTTCAGCATTTATTTGCAGTTTCAGATTTCTTATTTGCACTTTGCACAGTTTTATTTGCACTTCAACTTTTATCTAATTCAAAATTTGTAAATACCTCCTAAAATGTAAAAAGAGGATGCCTTTCGGGACATCCTCTCCTCTATTGTCACTATTTAAATTACTCTAACCCTAATGCCTGCAAAACATCATCCAATGTTTTGCCCTTATATTTCTTAACAGGCTTTGGAGAATTTTCATTCCATGGATTTTGCATCATATAGTTATTAATTACGTATTGCATATCTTTTTCATCTACAACACCATCAAAGTTAATGTCAGCATCACGCTTATTTGTACCCCAATACGTTTGAATATATATCGCATCGTTTATGTCAATGACATTGTCTTTATTGACATCTCCACCAGGAAGGTAGTCGTATTGAACTGGTTTCGATCCAGCTTTAACTTTTCCATCATCTTTAATTCCTACTGTAAAATCTTTCGATAAAGTAAAGTGACCTGGTACATCAATTTTCAAGTTAAAATTCTTGTCTGTTATCGGTAATCTTGTTCTAAATAACCATGGACTTGTATTAGAATAACCGAATTGATCAGTTACACCATATTCCTTACCATTTGCATCTTTTACACTAACTTTTGCACCTATTTTACTATAGTCCAGTTGTTTCATTTCAGGCTCTAAACCACCAAACTTCATTAAACCTTCTGCTTCGACACTTGATCTCATAAGTGAATAGTTCGGAGTAACGAAGAAATATGGTTGAATACCTTGTGTTGTTACAGTTGTATTATCTACATTTGTGTAAACAGCATTAAAGAATCTACTACCAGTTGGACTGAGGAACGTCATTGGACCTTTATAGTAAACATCTTTTGCTTTGAATGTTAAGTCTACAAGTGATGCATCTCCAGCTATTCCAGTGTTCGCTAAATCTCCAGTTGCCGTTGCAGTAATCGTCATTTTACTACTTCCGCCTTGTAAAGCAGTAGTCGTATATTGAACATCTAGTTTCCCTTTAAATGCACTGTTTGGTTGTACATTTACTACATCAAGGAATGTACTTGGATAAGTGAAACTGAACTCTGCTTTCTTCACGTTTGTTTTTACATTTTTTGTTGAGAACGTCACTGTATTTGTATCACCCATGTTTATACGTTGCTTATCTGCAATCGCAGTTGTATACGCTGTACCTTTTCTTACAAAATATGCATCAATGAAACTATCGTAATTTCTTACAGTTGATTTGCTATAATCTGAGAAATCATATTCTGTAATTGGATTTACAATTGGACCAGATGTAGCTAATGGTATTTCAGCATTAAACTTCCCTTCTGAATCTACTGATATGCTTTTTTCTGATGAATTATTAGGGTTATAATATGTAAACGTATTATCGCCTTGTGAAGCTGTAATGCCGCCTGCCTTCATCTCGTCTATATCTTTATCAAATACAGAACCCGAAACGGTAACTTTTGTGTCAGTTGGATTAGTAGTTTCATAAATTCCACCAGCCGTCATCTTGTCCATAGTTACCTTAGGCTCTCTCTCTCCATAGTAAACTGGAGCATCTGATGTGAACGTTTCACCTTTGTCATTTGTACCAACCATTCGAATTTTATATAATCCTGGATCAGTCTGTTTTGAATCATACGCAATTGGGTTATTCGGATTACCAGTTAACGGATAATATCTACCTTCATTTAATACACCACGGAAATAATATTCTGTATTCTCGTCTGCTCCCATTCCATCAGCTGAGCCCAAAAATCCGATTTCTTTATCTGTTTTTGGATCGACAAGGAAGAAGTCAAAATAACGCATATGAGAATTTAATTTAAAGTTTACTCCTAGTGACCATCTTGTGTAATTGCTTCCTGCTTCATACGCTATTGTATAAGCTGATGTTGGACTAGCTTCCACAAAGTCAATCCCTTCTTTTACTGTGTGAATTGCAAAAGGGATTTTATATGTTTCGTTCGGATCTTTTTGGTTTGTATAGACTACATACCCTTCATAAGTTCCTAGTTTTGCAGATTTCGGAACATTGATCGTAGCATCCATTTTTGCACTGCTGTATTTTTTTACTTTTACAGATGATTTCACATCTAACGTAACGCCGTTTGCGGAAGCATCTTGGTCCGCTCTAGAATCGTCTGTAAAACGAGCATCAAGCGTCTGGAACTGAACCTTTACGTCATATGTTTTATCTACAGAAGATTTATTAAATAAGCTAATTGAGCGTTGATCTGATAAATCTTTACCATCAACAGCTTGTTCGCCAAAACTTAATGCACCAGTAATGTTATTAATTTGTTTAATGCCCTTACTTGCTAACGTTGATGCTTCAGCGTAACTTACACCATCTTTTACTGTTGATGTTTTGTCTTTCACCTGAATTTCTGTCTGAGCATGAACAGCTTTGTAAGGATTTACACGCCCAGCCCCAACTTCATATACACTGTACTTATCAGATAATGGATCCGCTGTATTCATAAGTGTTGCTTTAACATCAGAAGGAGTCATATCTGGATGTGCTTGCTTAATTAGAGCTGCTACACCTACAACGTTTGGAGTTGCCATTGATGTTCCCGATAAACGGTCATAAGCATAATTGTAGTTCCCAATTTGATCTGCTCCGTGCATATAGGATGGTACAGTAGAGAAAACAGACACACCAGGTGCGGTTACTTCAGGTTTAATATCGTATAACACACGAGATGGACCACGAGAACTAAATGGTGCTAATTTATCACCTGTTGTCACTAATTGTTTCATATTACTAAAAGTAAAGTCTACAGATGCACCTGGTATTGCTCCTGTTCCATATGTAGGCAATTTAGCTGCTAAAGCTTTTCCTTGTGCATTACTTAGTAAAAATGTTGGTATAAAATTAAAACCTTCCCCAAGATATACATCACCATTTGGAACAGGTGTGTCGTATAAAACAACAGCTTTTGCCCCATGTGCCTTAGCAGTCGCTATGATTTGAGCCATAGGGTAGCTACCTCGTTGTGCTAGTACAACTTTTCCTTTTACATCAATTGGAGTTTTATCATCCTTCCAATAACTAACTTCACCGCCATATTCGACGTTTACCATTTGCAAAGTTTGGCCATCAAAGTCTGCAACGTTATCCGTTAAGCCCTGTCCAGCTAGTTTTAAATCAGCAGGTAGATCTCCTGTTGATGCATGGAATGCCCCTGTATATGATGGAATTGTAATTGATGTATCGCTTGCTCCAACTGTAATGGCTAAAGGTGAATTACCAGGAGCGCCAAGCGAATACATATTACTTCCTGAGTTCCCTGCTGCGACAATCGCAGTCACACCTGCAAGAACAACATTATTAACAGCAATAGTCGTCGGATATAATGGATCATTGTAATTTGCGCCAAGTGACATATTAATAACGTCCATTCCATCTGCAACTGCTTTATCGAGTCCTGCAAGAATAGCCGATGTATAGCCAGAACCATATGGCCCTAATACACGATAAGAATAAATATCAGCACCTGGTGCAACGCCAGTTACCGAAAGGTCTCCATCGTTTTTCCCTTGTCCAGCAATAATCCCTGCTACATGTGTCCCATGCTCGGTATAGTAAGCTTCGCCGTTTAAAGCCAATTCAGCTTGCCCGGACTTCTTCCAATCTGCGTATGTTGTTTCCATCGGATCGTTGTCATTATCGACAAAATCGTAACCGCCTTTAAATGCACCTTTTAAATCCGGATGATTATAGTCAATACCAGTATCAAGAATTCCAACTTTTACGCCTTTTCCTGTATATCCTTCTTCATGAAGTTTTTCAACACCTGGGAATGTAACCATCGTATGGGTTGCAGCTTGCTTCCCTGTTGTTGCTGTTTCACTGATCGATGGTGGCTCTACTTGAACTTGTAAATCGCTATAGACAGCTTTTACTGAATTTGATTTAAGAAGTGATTTAATTTTATTTGCTGGGAGTGTCATTGAAACCCCATTAAATGCTTTTTTATATGAACGTTTAATTAAATATGGATTTTTCTTTGCTTTTAATTCACTGCTAAAAATTGTTTTTAAATCTTTTTGGAACGTCTCATGTGAAGCATCTACATTTGCTTGTGCATCTTTTGCAGATAGTGAATCACCATCAGCTTCTGCTTCTAAAACAGCAGTCTGCTGAGGCTTGTCCTTAAACTCGACAATGACAGATGTATCCTTGTCACTTGTTTGATCGACTTCAGGAGATAATTGAAGACCAGCTTTATCACTTAGCTTCAATTGCTTAATTGCCTCGCGCTGCTGAGGCGTAAGACTTGCTAGTACTTGATCAATCTTTGTCGTTGCTTGTGCATGAACCTGATGTGAAAGTGAAATCGGTGTTAACGTAGTGCTAATAAGTCCTGTTGTTAATGCCAGTGTTGTAACATTTCGAAACATATTCTTTTTCATCTACTAACCTACTTTCTTTTCTCAAGATAGATTCATTATATTGAGAGTTGGCGAGATTGATATTTTGCAAAATTCTTTCAATTCAAACTTTTTTTACAATTTTTTTACAAAAAAATGCAAAAAACTAGAAAAACCTCAGAATTTTCGGCTTTGTATACTATTTTGTTCCTTGTTAGGAAATAATGTAAAAACTGTTCGTTATTCAAATCAATTGACTAACAGTGACTTACCTCCTTTGATGAATTAGAATAAAAGGACAATTACATTTCTCACAAATTCGCTTAAATAAATACAATAGAAGAAAATGGAAAAAAGTGATTAAAAAATAACATTTTTTCATTTATTTAAGTTAAAGTTTTTCACAAATATAGATTTCATTGAATAATCATTGACGGCAACTAGACAAAGGATTATGTTTTGTGATAAATTATTACAAGAAAAATCTGTTTAATAACTAAATATTTTTAAAACGATGAAAAGGAAAGTAGTTTTTGCTATAGTCGATAGCGAGCCAGGGACGGTGAAAGCCTGGTGATGAGGCATGGATGAAGAACACCTTTGAGTTCTAACCGAAAGGGATCTCTTAAGTAGGCTTAGACGTATCCAGAACGTTATTAACTGGGGTAAGCAATATTAGCTTTAAAGTTGGTCATATTATGACAATTTGGGTGGTACCGCGGAAGTAGTCTTTCGTCCCTTTTTTGGGGGATAGAAGGCTTTTTTTTATGGAAAATTAACATTAGGAGGCAAATTATGATAAAGACCGTAATTAAAGATTTATACAGAAATCAAGAAAATTTTAGCAACAAAACAGTTCAGATTTCAGGATGGATTCGTACTCTTCGTGATTCTAAAACGATTGGTTTTATAGAGTTAAACGATGGAACATTTTTTAAGAGTGTACAAGTAGTTTTTGAAGATGGCCTTGAAAACTTCAAAGAAATCACAAAGTTACCTATTAGCTCATCAGTTTTAATAGAAGGTGAATTTGTTCCAACTCCTGAAATGAAACAACCTTTTGAAATTAAAGCGACAAAAATTACTGTTGAAGGATTATCAGACACAGATTATCCTTTACAAAAAAAGAGACATTCACTTGAGTATTTAAGAACAATCGCTCATTTACGTCCGAGAGCGAACAGTTTCTCTGCCGTTTTCAGAATCAGATCTCTTGCAACTTTTGCTATTCATAAGTTCTTCCAAGAAAAAGGATTTGTCAATGTACATACTCCGATTATTACTGGAAGCGATACAGAAGGCGCAGGAGAAATGTTCCGCGTGACGTCAATGGATTTGAACCAAATTTCTAAAACTAAAGACGGAAAAGTAGATGACAGTGCAGACTTCTTCGGTAAAGAAACTAACTTAACTGTTAGTGGTCAATTAAACGCAGAATCATTTGCTCTTGCTTTCCGTAATGTGTATACTTTCGGTCCGACTTTTAGAGCAGAGAATTCTAACACTGCAAGACATGCTGCAGAATTCTGGATGATTGAGCCGGAAGTTGCCTTCGCAGAACTACCTGATATTATGGACCTTGGAGAAGACATGGTTAAGTATGTTATTAATTATGTTTTTGAACAAGCACCTGAAGAAATGGAATTCTTTAATAGCTTTATTGATAAAACACTTATCGAAAGATTGAAGAATGCATTAGAATCTGATTTTGGTAGAGTGACTTATACTGAAGCTGTTGAATTATTACAAAAAGCTGACAAGAAATTTGAGTACCCTGTTGAATGGGGAACAGATTTACAAACAGAACATGAACGTTACTTAAGTGAGGAAGTTTACAAGCGTCCTGTATACGTAACTGACTATCCTAAAGAAATTAAAGCATTCTATATGAGAGCAAATGATGACGGTAAAACAGTTGCAGCGACTGACTTATTAGTTCCTGGTATTGGAGAATTAATTGGTGGAAGCCAACGTGAGGAAAGAGAAGACGTCCTTACTGATCGTATTAAAGAGCTTGGTATGGATGCAGAAGATTACTGGTGGTATTTAGAGCTTAGAAAATACGGTGGTACAAAGCATTCTGGCTATGGAATTGGTTTCGAACGACTTGTTATGTATTTAACTGGTATGAAGAACATCCGTGATGTTATCCCATTCCCACGTACACCAGGAAACGCTGATTTTTAATTTGATATGATAAGAAAAACCGGGCAAAAACGCCCGGTTTTTCTTTGCTTAGAGTACAGCCGCATAAATACCACAGTTTTTAGAACCGCGGTACACCTCAAAATTTATACTTACTATCTTTCAAAAAAGCCATTAGATGATCTTCTAATGGCTCAGTTGTTATTTGGAAAAAGCGAACACTTTGTGTACTTTATTGATAAAGTTGTGAACTTTGTTGATAAATCATTGTTTTTTGTTGATATAGTACTGGTTTTTGTTGATATATCGGATTTTTTGTTGATATGATAATTGGCAGGTTCTGCAATCGGTGGGTTTGTGCGTAAATCCATTGATTTTGTGCATAAATCAATGAATTTTGTGCGTAAATGGATAGGTTTCGTGCATAAAGCCCCTGGCTTTCTCGTGTATCATTAGATTTCGCCCTCTATGTCACAGCTTTGTTCTTATATCTATAGATTTCGCGCACTTTATTGATAAACATTTCAATTTTGTTGGTAAAGTTGTAATTTTTATTGCTAAACGCTTTCTTAATATAAAAATAAAAATAGGATGCTTACGGCATCCTATTTCTTTTTCTATTTTTAAAGTAGTTAATCATCAACTAAGTGATTAGCAGTTAGTTAATGATTTTAATTTCATCATCTATTTGTTCATCTATCGGTACACGTTTTCCTATTCCGAAAGCATAAAAACTAATCGTAACAATCGCCAAGAAAATAATTCCTACAATAAGCGAGATACGTGTGTCGTCATTAAACCACATTCCGATTAAAACTAAAACTAAATAAGCTAACGTTATATAGTTCGTAAAAGGCGCAAAGGGCATTTTAAATGGATGATTATCAATTTCTGATCCCTTTACTTTTCTGAATCGCAAATGACTAATTAGAATAACAAACCACGGAATCATACCTGGTAGTACACTTGCACTGTATACATACACGAATAAATTTTTTGGTGCAATAAAGTTTAAAATTACACCAACAACTAAACCAACAAGCACACCAACCGTACCGAATAAAGGCACTCCGTTATTTGAGACTTTAGCAAAATACTTCGGTGCTTGTCCGTTAACTCCTAATGTATAAAGCATACGTCCTGCACTATAAATACCACTGTTACAGCCAGACATCGCAGCAGTGATTACTACAAAGTTAATGATTCCAGCAGCAGCCGTAATACCAACCTTTGCAAAAGTTACAACAAATGGGCTTCCAATCGAATTTAGTTCATTCCAAGGGTAAACCGTTACAATTACAAAAATCGCACCAATATAGAAGATTAAAATACGCCAGATCGTACTTTGAATCGCATCTCTTAATGTTTTTTTCGGATTTTCTGCTTCTCCAGCTGTAATACCAATTAATTCAACACCTTGATAAGCTCCAACAACTAGTGAAAGTGCAAAGAAGAAACCTGACCAACCACCTGTGAAGAAGCCTCCATGTTTCCATAAATTTGATAATCCAATCGCATGTCCACCGTTACCAAGACCGAAGAAAATTAGGCCAAATCCAGCAACAATCATCAATAAAATTGTAACGATTTTAATCATCGCAAACCAAAATTCAAATTCACCAAATGATTTAACAGAAATTAAGTTTGCTGCACCAAGAATCACAATTGCAATAAGGCCTGGTATCCAAGCAGGTAGGTCTGGAAACCAGTATTTCATATATGCCCCAACTGCTATAATTTCTGACATTCCAACAATAACCCACTGGAACCAGTTACTCCATGCAGTCATATACCCCGCTAACGGATGTATGTATTTATGGCCAAATGTAGCAAACGAACCTGTACTAGGCTCTAAAAACAACATTTCGCCCATTGCACGCATAATAAAGAAAATAAAAATGCCTGAAATTGCATAAGCAAGCATTACTGATGGGCCTGTCCAATGAATCGTACTCGTTGAACCCATAAATAAACCTACACCGATTGTACCGCCCAAAGCAATCATCTGTATGTGACGCGCTCCGAGGCCTCTCTTCAATTCCTTTTGTGCCATGCTATTTCCTCCCCAAAGATAAGATACTATAATCTCTATTTTGTTTTGAAATGATGAAGCAAGTGTCACTTTTATTATCTTTCTTAAAAACTGATCCCCAAAATCATTGTTATACAACATATCTTACAGTTACGCTTCTTCATTTCCCTTAGATTATTAGATACTGATTACCTACCCTACTTTTCGAATTGGGTTAGAAACATCTTTCTTCCGTAAAACACTAAAATAATAACCACATATACCACCTATGATCGATGGAACCACCCAACCTAAACCTAAACTATACATTGGGAGAAACTTTGTGAAAAAATGATGAACTACTTCAATACGGATTCCAGCTGAGTTTAAACCATCAAATAGACTCACAATAAACGTTAAAATCAAACTGCCCTGATACACTTCTGGTCTGCCATTAAATTTATAGTGTAAGAATGTTAAGAAAATTAAAGATATGGCAATTGGATACAGTGTCATTAATACAGGCACTGAAACTTTAATTAATTGAGTTAAACCAATATTTGCGATAAGCGTACTAAACACAGACATTATGATTGCAATTTTTTTATAAGAAATGGTTGGAAACAATTCATTAAAAAAAGAAGAACAAGCCGTGATTAGACCTACACTCGTCGTTAAGCAAGCTACGGTAATCATTAACCCAAGTAAGATTGCCCCATAAGAACCAAAATAATAGTCTGAAACCTTCGCTAAAACTTCAGCACCATTATCTAATCGACCAAGTTTTTCAACACTCGATGCACCCATATAAGTAAGAGCTGAATAGATAATTGCTAAAAGTGAAGCAGCGATCGCTGTTGATTTTCCACAAACAATCATAAGCTGTTTTTTAGAAGTAACGCCTTTTCCTTTAATTGCATTTACAATAATAATTCCAAAAACAAAAGCTACAAGAGCATCCATCGTTAAATATCCTTCTTGAAATCCTTTAAAAAACACATGTGATGTGTACCCTTTAAAAGGCTCTTGAAATTTTCCAATTGGACGAACAATAGCTACAACAACTAGCAATCCGATAAATGTTAATTTAATAGGCGTCAGAAACCTTCCAACTATATCAATAATCTTTGTAGGATTAAGTGATAACAAGCAAGTAACTGTGAAAAATAAAATTGAAAATATGATTAATGGAACAGGACTTGCATCATTTGATAAAAAAGGTTTAACGCCAATTTCATACGATACATTCCCTGATCTAGGGATAGCGAAAAAAGGACCAATTGCTAGATAAAGGACCGTAGTAAATACAATACCAAACAACGGATGTACCCGTCTAGCTAAAGATTGTAAGTTTTTTTCACCTGAAAAAACAAATGCAGTTACGCCAAGTAGTGGTAATCCAACACCAGTAACTAAAAACCCTGCATTAGCTATCCATAAATTTTTTCCGGCTAACTGTCCAAGAATAGGTGGAAAAATTAGATTTCCAGCTCCGAAAAACAACGCAAATAGCATAAAACCAAGTATGATTATAAATGAATTAGGTACTCTTGATGACATTAAACAACAACTCCGATTAATTAATTGAATTTGTATAAAGTTTCACAACTTATACTACTAAACAGCTATCTACTCATTCACTAATTTTTATTTTCGTCTCTTTTTACGACCAAACAATCTTACCTCACATTTTTATCAAATTCAATAAATTATAATAATTAAGATTAGACTGTTTTTCTAATCTAGATCGATACTCAGTGGTTTCGCTTTAGTTTTATTGTTGATTGGCAAGCAATTTTTGATTCAAAGAAATTTTGTATGTTGGTGTCGCGCTCATCTTCTACGTAGAAATACGAACAAATTATGGCTTTTGTTGATAAAGTTGTGAACTTTATTGATATAGTTATGATTTTTGTTGATAAAGCACAAAAATTTGTTGATATAGCATTGATTTTTATTGATAAACGGTTATACCCTCCGAGGGTTCTATTTTTAAGACACCCACAATAACACCTAAATCGTAACACCTGTATAGAACAGGCAGAATTTGCCCCAAACTAGGATACTTGCGCATAAAATTAAACTAAGTAATGGGGTATCGTGTTGCACAAATATTTTCAGTTCCATTCAAAAATGGAAAAGTTTCACCTTTTTTCAGTGGAACACCTATTAACAATTGGTATTATTTTGGCTCTTTGTATTCTTCTTTTTATCTTTAGAAAACAGCTTCAAGAGCAAGTAAACGAACGATTTTTCCGTTATTCTTTAGCGTTACTCTTGTTGGCTTCTGAAGTTTTTTATCAACTATGGCTTTTGTATGAGAATGCTTGGTCATTAAAAACAGCTTTGCCACTTCAACTTAGTGATATTGCAGTCATTTTGGCAATTGTAATGCTACTGACAGATAGCTACAGATTGTTTCAATTCATGTATTTTGCTGGATTAGGTAGTTCGATTCAAGCAATCATAACACCCGATCTTGACAGGTTTTCATTTCCACATATTCGATATTTTGAATTTTTTGTTTCGCACGGAGGAGTTGTTCTAGCATGTTTATTTATGGTTGCAGTCAGTAAATACCGCCCGACCATATCTTCCCTGTGGGTAACGGCTCTTATCGTTAACCTTTATGCAGCCTGCGTATTTTTCATTAATAAGTCACTGAAAACAAACTTTCTTTACATTATGAAAAAGCCCGCAAGCGCATCCCTATTAGATTATCTTGGTCCATGGCCATGGTATCTTCTCTCGTTGGAATTAGTTATGATTGTAAGCTTTTACCTTCTGTACAGCCCATTTTGGCTGAAAAAGAAAATCGAAAGAACGTAATCGAAGTACATTTAGTAAATTTATGGAAATATAGTAAATAGGAGCCGACTATCATCCATCGATTCCAAGTATGTTTAACTATTAAAACAGGACAGAGTAATTAAATTTTTAACTCTAAATATTAGAACCCATTACCTATATTGTCTTTTGTAATATTTCACTTTTAATGAAGAAAAGTGACAAAATACCTACGAACATTTAACTAAATTCCTCAAGGGAACATTAGTCTTATTTCAGTGGTGACCCCTTTCCAATTACTTAAATTAAAAATGTATTCTGAGTTCTATAGGAACTAGCCCCAAACCAGACCTGCGCAACATATTAATTATCGCGAACTCATAGCTAGTACGAGTATTAAACTATTTTATTTATTTTCATTTACTATTTTCGGCTTACCCCTATTCCTAATAATGGTTTCTAAGTACCGCTGCATATACTTATATTATCTTGCTACATGGAGATTCTAAAAAAGAAAGGAGTAAGATCCATGAATAACAAGCAATTAGAACGAATCAGTACTGGAAAGGGTTTTATAGCAGCTTTAGACCAAAGTGGCGGAAGTACGCCTAAAGCCCTTCTACAATATGGCATTAAAGAAGATAGCTATTCCAATGAAAAAGAGATGTATGAATTGGTGCACGAGATGAGAACGCGTATTATAACAAGTCCAGCGTTTGATTCAAAGTTTATCTTAGGTGCAATCTTATTTGAAAATACGATGGACCGTTATATCGATGGGCAATATACAGCTGATTATCTCTGGGAGAAAAAAGGTATCGTACCTTTTCTAAAAATAGATAGTGGGCTTGCTAATCTTGAAGATGGAGTTCAACTCATGAAACCCATTCCTGGCTTGACCGACTTGCTTAATCGGGCGAATAATCGCAACATTTTCGGGACTAAAATGCGTTCACTTATTAAGGAAGCAAACGCTGCCGGAATTAAAAAAGTTGTTAAGCAACAGTTTGATATCGCTAACCAAATAGTAGATATGGGACTAGTACCGATTATCGAACCGGAAGTTGATATTACCAGTGTGGATAAGGAAGCCTCTGAAAAACTACTTAAGAATGAAATCCTTGCTCAATTATCTACCCTTGATAAAGATGCTAAGGTCATGTTAAAACTTTCCATCCCTACGGAAAACAATTTCTACACTGATCTAATAGATGCTCCTCATGTAGTAAGAGTTGTGGCTTTATCTGGTGGGTACACGCAAGCAGAAGCTAATGAAAAACTAGCTCTGAATCACGGATTGATTGCCAGCTTCTCACGCGCCTTATCGCAAGGTCTAACTGCTGGGCAAACTGACGAAGAATTCAATTCGATGCTTTCTAAATCTATAAATAGCATATACGAAGCTTCTATTAAATAATAATGTTGGAATAAAAGCTCGATCCCGTACTATTAAAAATCGTAGTACGGGGCTTTTTATATTCATTTATCCTTATAACAAAGATTAATTATTTTATTAATCCACTCTTTTTATGAGTTAATTAATTTCGTTTTTCCTCTCTTTTTTTAACTCATGAACCTTTTATGAGTTAATATTTTTCGTTTTTCCTCTCTTTTTTAACTCATGAACCCTTTATGAGTTAA
>NZ_NUCO01000065.1:0-6094 GCF_002555445.1 Bacillus sp. AFS017336 | reverse complement strand
ACTTTTTAGACTAACTTAAATTTCGTGCATAAACCAGTGGATTTTGTTCGTATCCCCCGGACTTTTGTTCATAAACCAGTGAGACGGTGCTATTTTGATTGGCGAACCAAAAATAATTTAGCACCTCGAGGGAATTTTATATAACCCCGCTGTAAGTTTTTTTGACCCCCTGGCCGATCCTGGGGTTTTTGTTTCCATAAAAAAAAGCAAAGCCCGGTAATTTGCTAAACCGGCTTTGCTTTTTACATATTTGATACAAGAAATGGTATTGTAATAACAGCTACTACCATTAGGATCCAATTATTCTTCTTAACATGATTTTCAAATTTAATTTGCTCTTCTAATAAAAAATCTTCAGTTTTTTTCATTGCATATTCCTACTTTCGATTTTGATTTTTAATGCTTTTATTTAAAATTTATTTCCTTAAATAAAGCTTAAAATACCTAAAATTCTATTTTTATTCGTTTTTATTATAAAAAAAGAAAATGAAAATACAATGAAAGGCAGTTTTTAACTACAATGATGTGATAAATGAACTGATTTTAATTTAGATTTTTATCCATTTCAGGTCATAATCCCATAAAAATAAAGCTTCATAAGGTTAATTTTCAATTCAAAATTCAAAAGAGTTTATATGCAACAACGTTTTCTTATTAGTGTATTATTCTTAAGCGATCAAATGGATAAAAAACACCCTCTACCTTTCCGACGATTTCAGACTGCTTAATGTAGCCTAAACCATTTCGACTATCCATACTATTTAAACGGTTATCTCCCATTACTAAATATGAATGATTAGGAACTTTTACTTTATTAAATTGCAGATATTCCTTATACACATTTCGTAATTTACCGTTTAAATAATTTTCATTTATAGATTTTCCATTTACATAAAGTAAACCATTCATAATACTTACTTTGTCATTTGGTCGTCCAATGATCCTTTTTACATAATACTTAGGATCATCTTGTTTTTTTATAATGACGACTTCACCTCTTTCGATAGAGGAAATATGAAAAGAAGCTTTGTTTACAAATAAATAATCATGATTATGTAACGTCGGTTGCATTGATGCACCTTCAACAATAAAGGGTGAAAATATATAAAGCTTTAATATAAAAGCTATGGTAAATGAATAAACTAAAATTTTAATAGATTGCCAAGCAGTATCTTTTTTTCTAGTTTTCAAGTTTTGGATCCCCTTTATCTTTTTAATAACCACAATTACTAAAATCAAATAATTTGATTTAAAATAATGAATAAAAAATAGCAAAGCTTACTCTTTTTGCTCTGCTATTTTATTACTAATTAATCGATAAATTTATACTTGTTTATGCGCATTTTCAACAGCTTGTTCTCTTAGTCGGAATTTCTGGATTTTGCCTGAAGCTGTCATAGGGTAAGCTTCCACAAACTCTATATATCTAGGAATTTTATGTTTCGAAATTTTCCCTTTACAATATGCACGAATATCGTCAGGCGTAATTTTTACACCTTCTCTTAAAATAATCCAGGCCATAACTTCTTCTCCGTATACGTGATCAGGTACTCCAACAACCTGGACATCTAACACATCTGCATGGGTATATAAAAATTCTTCAATTTCACGTGGATAAATATTTTCTCCACCACGAATAATCATATCTTTCAACCTTCCAGTAACTTTACAATAACCAGTTTCATCCATAATTGCTAAATCTCCAGTATGTAGCCATCCGTCTTCATCGATTGCAGCTTTCGTTGCTTCTTCATTTTTATAGTAGCCCTTCATGACATGATAACCTCTAGTACAAAGCTCACCTTGAACACCTCGTGGAACTTCATTAGATGTACCTGGCTCAACGATTTTTACTTCAACATTAGGCAAAGCCTTTCCAACCGATTCAACACGTAATTCAATTGGATCATTTGTCCTAGTTTGTGTAATGACTGGTGAAGATTCTGTTTGGCCATAAGCAATCGTAATTTCTGTAATTCCCATTTTTTCGATAACTGCCTTCATAACTTCAATCGGACAGTTTGATCCTGCCATAATACCAGTTCGTAACGTAGACAAATCATATTTAGAAAAATCAGGATCATTTAATTCAGCAATGAACATAGTAGGAACGCCATGTAAGCCAGTACATTTTTCATCTTGTACTGTTTGAAGAACCCTTTTTGGACTAAAGTCTTGTACAGGTACCATCGTTGCACCAACAGTCATACAAGCCATCGTTCCTAAAACACAGCCAAAGCAATGGAAGAAAGGCACAGGTATACATAGACGGTCATCCTTTGTTAATTCCATACAATTTGCAATGTTTAACCCATTATTTACGATATTCGAATGTGTAAGCATTACACCCTTAGGGAAACCAGTAGTTCCAGAAGTATATTGCATATTTATAACATCATATGGACTCATTGATTCAATTCGCTTATCCAATTCCATGTCGGAAGTATTTTTTGCAAAAGAAATCAGCTCATTCCAAGAGAATGTACCTGGATATTTTTTATTCCCAAGAACAATCACGTTACGTAAAAATGGTAATCGACTACTATGCAATTCTCCTGGTACAGAATCCTTTAACTCTGGAATAATTTCATAAAGCGTATCTATATATGAAGAATCTTTATACTGATCCATTAAAATAATAGTCGTCGAATCTGATTGTTTTAGCAAATACTCAAGCTCAGCAGTCTGATAATTTGTGTTCACTGTAACGAGTACTCCACCCATTTTGCCAGTTGCAAATTGCGCTGTTAGCCATTCAGGCGTATTAGAAGACCAAATTGCAATATGATCACCTTTTTGAATTCTAAGACTCATCAAACCTTTAGCAATTTCTCTACAGTGATTTTCAAACTGTTCATAATTCATCCTTAAACCTCTATCTGCATAGACAACAGCCTCATGAGTAGGATGTAATTTAGCTTTTTCTTCTAATAATTTCCCTATTGTAAGCTCTAGTAAATTTGTCATCTGATCCTCCTTAATTGGTTTCCTTTAGCAAGAACGGATATTAACTAATAAATTTAAATAACATAGTTAAGAATATTCTATATTTTTAGTTTTTTCCCTTTTTAAAATTCCGTTAATTAATCTTCACTTTATTTAATACATTTTTTTGCAGAAGAAAGGACTCCAATTTAATCAGAGTCCCTTCTTCTTTAAATATCAGATTGCCCCTCAACTTGAAACTCTCTATATCTAGATTAGTAAGTTGTGGTTTTCGAAACTTCTGCTTTTTTAGGTTCAGATACACGTGTTAAAAAGAACATTCCAATAACAAATAAAATAATTAGACTAAATACGCCCATATTCGAACGCCCTGTAATTTGAGCTGTCAAGGCGACTATTAGCGGCCCCATAACCGATGCAAATTTCCCGAAAATATTATAGAAGCCAAAAAACTCATTTGATTTTTCTTTAGGAACGAGTTTTGCGAAATAAGAACGACTTAAAGCCTGAATTCCACCTTGGGATGTAGCTACAAGCATGGCCAAAATCCAAAAGTCTAAAGTGGAGTTTAAAAAGTAAGCATAAATACAAACAATCATATAAACAATGATTCCAACATAAAGCATCATTTTACCAGTAAACCGATCTGCGAGCCTTCCATAAATAACGGCAAATGGAGCGGCAACAATCTGTGTGACAAGCAGTATAATTAATAGATTTGTTGAACTAATTCCAAGGTCAGTTCCATAAGCCGTTGACATCGTAATAATCGTTCCAACACCATCTATATAGAAGAAATAGGCAAGTAAAAATAAAAATACAGCGCGATATTTCCGAATATTTTTAAAGGTTTTTCCTAACCTCTTAAAGCTATTTACTACAGGATTTTTTTCAGGTTCAATAAAATAAATTTGACGAACGTTTCGTAATAAAGGAATCGTAAAAATACCCCACCAGGCTGCTGTAATGAGAAAAGCAATTTGACTTGCGAGAGTTGTTGAAATTGCAATAATCTCCTTTTGAGCTAATACGATGATCGCAATACTAATAATAAATGGAATTGTACTACCTATATACCCTAAACCAAAGCCTCGAGCAGAAACCTTATTCATCCGTTCTTCTGAAGTTATATCTACTAAAAAAGCGTCATAAAATACATTTGCGCCATTAAAGCCAATAGCTGTAATCGTATAACAAATCAATAGTAAGAGCGAGTGATCATTTGGAATAAAAGTAAGAAGTGCAGTAAAAGAGATCCCGAGAATAAAAAAGAAAGCAAAGAAGTTCTTTTTAAATCCTTTGTAGTCAGCGATTGTCCCGAGAATTGGAGATAACATAGCTAAAATAAAAGTAGAAATTGCAATCGTATAACCTAAATAAGCAGTAGAATCAGAAGCACTTATTCCAGCCTTTGTAGCTGAAGCTTTATAAAAAAGAGGGAATACCGCAGTGCTAATAATAATTGAATACGCTGAATTAGCCCAATCATAGAACATCCAACTATTTTCTTGCTTCGTAAAACTCTTCATGAGTTTTTTCCTCCCAATGATTAGTAACTGCTTTTTTTATAAAATAGGCTTATTGATTAGATACTACTAATAGTTTATTTTTCCTCTACATTTAAATAGATAAAATTTTTCTTTTTATTAATTGGACAAGTTGCCAACCCTTTGTTTCTTGCCTATCTGGACACAAGGCTATAAAAAAATCCAAAACAACGTAAAAAAGACCTAGATTCTAATACATAAATTGCCATTTGTATGTTATCTTAGTTATATAACAATCCTTGGAGGTTAAGAGATATGAAATCTACTTTAAACGATACTAAAAATGCGACACCACCATTTTCAAGGACCAATCCATTTCAAGCGAAGGTTCTAAAAAATATTAATTTAAATGGAACTGGCTCAAACAAGGAAACAAGGCATATTGAGTTATCTTTACAAGGGTCAGGACTTACTTATGACCCAGGTTATGCACTTGGCGTGGTCCCATCAAATGATCCAGAACTAGTGGCACTTCTTATAAACGAAATGAAATGGGAAGAAGATGTAACTGTTACTGTTGGTAAGCAGGATGAAACACTATCTTTAAAAGAAGCGCTTACAAATTACTTTGAAATTACACTATTGTCTAAGAAAATTTTACAACAGGCAGCTGTATTCACAGAAAACGAAGAACTTCAAAAGCTTCTGTTAGTTGAAAATACAAATCAACTTAAAGAATATTGCTATGGTCGAGATTTACTTGATATGTTACGTGATTTTGGGCCATGGAAAGCATCAGCTCAAGAAATCGTTTCAATCTTAAGAAAAATGACTCCTCGTCTGTATTCAATTGCAAGCAGTAATGCTGCTAATCCAGATGAAGTTCATCTAACAATCGGTGCTGTACGCTACAATGCGCACGGACGCGATCGTAAAGGTGTATGTTCTGTTTTATGTTCAGAGCGTGTTAACGAAGGAGATACACTTCCAGTCTATGTTCAAGCAAATAAACACTTCCACTTACCAGAGGCTGAAGACAAAGATATTATTATGGTAGGACCTGGAACTGGTATTGCACCATTCCGTTCATTTATCCAAGAACGTGCAGTCAATAAAGTAAATGGCCGTTCATGGTTATTTTTCGGTGACCAACATGCAGCATCAGATTTCCTTTATCAAAGCGAGTTAGAAAAATATCAAAAAGATGGCGTTCTAACAAAACTTGATGCTGCATTCTCTCGTGATACAGATCAAAAAGTTTATGTACAACATAAAATGCTTGAAAACAGCAAAGAATTATTCGAATGGATTGAAAAAGGAGCTCACTTCTACGTTTGTGGCGATAAAGAATATATGGCTAAAGACGTTAATGAAGCCCTTATTACAATTATCGAAAATGAAGGAACATTGACTCGCGAAGATGCAGAAGCTTATCTTAAAGATCTGCAAAAGCAAGGTCGTTACCTACGTGACGTGTATTAATATTTAGTAAACTTTAAATAAGTTTAAAAAAACCCTTCGTCCAATTTGGTACGGAGGGTCTTTTTTTATGTAAAAGTGTTCAATTGAATCTATTTTTTTATCTTATGAACTATTAATGCGTTAAGTTTTTTCAGCTTCTTTCCCTTTTTTTAACTCATGAACCCTTTATGAGTTAAATA
>NZ_NUCO01000064.1:0-3170 GCF_002555445.1 Bacillus sp. AFS017336 | reverse complement strand
TAACTTGCCCAGCCTTGTTTCTCCTAAAGATCTTCTTTTATCTATTTATAGTTTACATCCTTTAGTTCTCTTTGTGCCTCAACTAGAATATTTTCTAAATTTTCCATGAAAGAGGTATTTTTATAATTCAAAGTGCTTTAAATAAATAAATAAGTAACTAATTTTATGTATTCACTTTAAATCTACATATGGACTAGACTTAAATATTAATAAAAACGAAGTAATTATCTAAACTCAGAAGTTAATATCCATGAGATTGGATCAAATCCATAATTATTTGCAATTATAAACTTATATCTAAAAATATTTATTTTTTTTAAAATTACTAAATCTAAAGCTTTAGAAACATCTAAAATTCCATATCCATACTCTCTTTGATTCTTTTTCTTAAGTGAAGAAATTCTAAGTATTTGTGCGATTTCTACATTGCTTAGGCTCGGATCGACACTAAGTAATATAGATGCAGCATGAGCTACCTGAGGAGCAGCCATAGATGTACCATAACCATAGGTGTATTTATTATTAAGGGATGTACTTAATACTTTTTCACCTTGTGCCATTAAATCTAGTTCATTACCAGTGTTAGAGAAGTGGGATCTCTGCAAATACTCATTAACAGAACCTACCGCAAAAACAGTTGAAAACTTGGCTGGATATTGAATATAAGGTAACCCATCATTACCAACTGGTGAAACTATAAAAATTCCTGATAAATAAGCCTTTTTTAACATATTTTCCAATTTTTTTGAATAAATATACGCCCCTACACTCATATTTAAAATATCTATTTCATTGTCTATTGCCCACTGTACACCAGCTATTATGTTAGAAATTTTCCCTTCCCCATTATTATTCAATGCTTTTATGGAAAATAATTGAGCTTCTGGTAAAGTTTTAGCTTTATAAGTATCATTATCTAATCCCATAACAATACCTGCTACGAGTGTCCCATGACCACTATAGTCGATATAATTATTAGAATTATCTACAAGTGATATTCCCCTCTTAATATTTAAATCCTTATGGTTAAAGTCTATACCGGTATCTAAGATACCCACTTTTACTTGATATCCGTTATATATAGACTTATTATGATGACTTTCAATTGATAAAATTTTCTCTTTGTAAATTAGACTGTTTTGCTTATTATTATGTAGATCTTTATTTATATTTTGCACATAAAAAATAGAACCTTCTTTAAGATTTCTAGTTGCATTTTTAATATTAGTGGAACTTAATGCAAATATAACAATTATGATTAATAATAACTTATAAATTAGCTTCATAGTATCTCCTATTCCTTTTTATAAAATAAATTTCATTTTATAAAAAAGAGCAATATTAACTTAATAAAATATTTATATTTACTAATTTTAGAATCTTTTGTTATATTTGTATATATTAATATATGAAAAAAATGGAAATTTTGTAATATATTGGTAATATATTTAAAGGGGATTGTTTATGAAAAAAATATTATTATCTTGTCTATCTATCTTATTAGCTGTTAGTGCATCATTTATACTGAAAGCTAGTGCTGAAGAAAATACTGGAACTGACACATCTAGTAATCTGGAAACATCTTCTAAATTAAGTGAGGCTACTACTGCTAACGATGGGACTGAATTATTTACTGATACAAATAGTATTAGTGACGTGAATGAAGATCTTGCCAGCATGAATTCATTCCAAGTTGTTAATGAGATTGAAGTAAACAAGAATGAAGATGGCGTTGAGGTCGGTGTTACAGAAACAGGAGATTTAGAAATTCACGTTACTGATCCTGAAACGTTGAAAGACATTGATGCACAAATAAAAAATGATTCATCTGAACCAGTTGAAGGTACCCTACTTGAGTATAGTTTACATGTTCCTGAAGAAAACATAGACTCATATATTGGTAATGAGGAAGATATCTATACTAATACGGAAGAAAATGCAGAAGTTACAGATAACGAAGATGATGCTACTATGAATGCTCAATGGGGAAACGGGCTATACATAAAAAACAAGAATAGTAGTTACAAAGATGGCGATGTAATAAGAAAGAGTAAATATCAGGGACCTTCTGAACCAAAAATGATAGTGAGTGAGTCGTCTGCATATACCTATTCTGGGACTGGTGGTTTTGATGTAAAAACGGTTGCTGTACAGCTAGGTTTTGAGTATCAAAAAACAAAAATGTTAACCGATGAATACAGTTTAAAAGTACCTAAGGGCAAAACAATTGAAGTAACAGCTAAAGAATATGATCGTAATTATACTTTTGAAGTTTGGGAAGATCCTTGGATTGGTGGAGATCATAAAGTATCTAATGGTAAAGTTAAGAGACCTTTGGGAGTTTCATTTTATCAAAGAACATTATAATAGAAGTTAAAGAGCATACTATTTAAAGAAACTAAATGGGATAGCACCGATTGAACTGTTTAATATTGTTATTCTTTACTTTAAACAGTAAAGAAAGGAGTGATTTTTTGAATAAACGAGCAACAGGTATATCATTTATAGCATTTGCTGTATTTTTAATTTCTTCTAAATATTTAAGTGCTGCTATTTATGGTTCTAATGAATTATCATGGAATACAGAAACATTTAAAGAACAACTTAGTCATATTGGAAGTACATTAAGTAATTTAAGTATTATTTCTTTACTTATAGGAATAATATATTTAGTTTTAGCTGAAATAAAAAAATAAATATTTTAAAAAAATTTAATCAGATACATTAATATTAGATTTTTAAGTCGATTTCCAAACCTGGAAGTCGGCTTTTTTATCTTCTATAAGAAAATCAAAAATATTCTTTAACCAGCATAAAAAAAAGACCCCTCAAAAAAGGTGGTCTTAAATATACTTCCGATGAATATTCTTCCCATCATAACTAAACAACACAGACTTATTCTCTATATTCGTCTCCAAATGAACCCCTCTACCCCACAACTGATGAATATAAGGCATTACCTTTTCAACATACTTCACATCAAGTTCCATATGTTCATAGGAATGCTTCAAATAAAGCTCCCCATTTTTTAAGTAATCGCCCTCTTGAACAACGATATAAGGGAATCCGCCATTTACCCTGCTGACAACTAACTGATCTCTAACATTTTCCCATGCCTTATCCGTAACTTTATATTCCTTACCTTGTCGTTGGAATAAATACATATCTTC
>NZ_NUCO01000063.1:0-849 GCF_002555445.1 Bacillus sp. AFS017336 | reverse complement strand
TTAGTAGAAAATTTGATATAATAATTAATGTCCTAAAGAAAATTAATCAAGTGATGATAGCGAAGAGGTCACACCCGTTCCCATACCGAACACGGCAGTTAAGCTCTTCAGCGTCGATGGTAGTTGGGGGTTTCCCCCTGTGAGAGTAGAACGTCGCTTGGTTTGATGGAGGATTAGCTCAGCTGGGAGAGCACCTGCCTTACAAGCAGGGGGTCGGCGGTTCGAGCCCGTCATCCTCCACCATATGCCGACTTAGCTCAATTGGTAGAGCAACTGACTTGTAATCAGTAGGTTGAGGGTTCAAGTCCTTTAGTCGGCACTCTTTTTGAGCCATTAGCTCAGTTGGTAGAGCATCTGACTTTTAATCAGAGGGTCGAAGGTTCGAATCCTTCATGGCTCACCATTTTCTCAAAAAGAAAATATTTGCGGGTGTGGCGGAATTGGCAGACGCGCTAGACTTAGGATCTAGTACTTCGGTGTGGGGGTTCGAGTCCCTTCACCCGCACCATTTATAATTTAAAAGCAGTATACGCGGAAGTAGTTCAGTGGTAGAATACAACCTTGCCAAGGTTGGGGTCGCGGGTTCGAACCCCGTCTTCCGCTCCACATATGCTGCCGGGGTGGTGGAATGGCAGACACACAGGACTTAAAATCCTGCGGGGGTTGACCCCGTGCCGGTTCGAGTCCGGCCCTCGGTACCATTTATAATATGCGCCCGTAGCTCAATTGGATAGAGCGTTTGACTACGGATCAAAAGGTTATGGGTTCGAGTCCTTTCGGGCGTGCCATATTACGGGAAGTGGCTGAGCTTGGTAGAGCACCTGGTTTGGGACCAGGGGGTCGCAGGTT
>NZ_NUCO01000062.1:0-608 GCF_002555445.1 Bacillus sp. AFS017336 | reverse complement strand
AAAAATTATTATAAAAAACTTTTGAAAAAGCATTGACTTTTAAATGAGATTTGATATAATAATTAATGTCCTTAAGGAATTGAATCAAGTGATGATAGCGAAGAGGTCACACCCGTTCCCATACCGAACACGGCAGTTAAGCTCTTCAGCGTCGATTGTAGTTGGGGGTTTCCCCCTGTGAGAGTAGAACGTCGCTTGGTTCTTGATTATTCCGCAGTAGCTCAGTGGTAGAGCACTCGGCTGTTAACCGAGTGGTCGTAGGTTCGAATCCTACCTGCGGAGCCATTTTGGAGAGCTGTCCGAGTGGCCGAAGGAGCACGATTGGAAATCGTGTAGGCGGGTAACCCTGTCTCAAGGGTTCAAATCCCTTGCTCTCCGCCATATAACTCAGGACAAATATAATGGCCCGTTGGTCAAGCGGTTAAGACACCGCCCTTTCACGGCGGTAACACGGGTTCGAGTCCCGTACGGGTCACCATTTTATTACGGAGGATTAGCTCAGCTGGGAGAGCACCTGCCTTACAAGCAGGGGGTCGGCGGTTCGAGCCCGTCATCCTCCACCATATCTTTAAAAATTATCAATACTTTTATTATCGCGGGGTGGAGCA
>NZ_NUCO01000061.1:0-2802 GCF_002555445.1 Bacillus sp. AFS017336 | reverse complement strand
GTAGAACGTCGCCTGGTAAATCAAAAACATCAGCTATTAGGCTGATGTTTTTTTGTATGTTTGCTTATTTTTAATTTGGCTCTGTTAAATTAAAATGTTGATATTTGAAATAAAAAAGAGGTTGTCTAATTAGACAACCTTTTGAAACGCTTAATCAACTAATGCAATGCGTTATTGCATAGCTTACTTTTTTATTTTTTTATTTACAGTTGTTTACTATTAATAAAAAGTACTGCAATGATCACGAACATTCCAAGGCCGAAGAATAACATAAACAATAAAGTTAATAATGAAGTGTTCTTAGACAAAGGTTCAATGTGAGTACGAACAATGTAATAATTTGTTACAAGTTTACTACTAACTATCATTATTAAAGTTGGTATAAAGTAGATAAAGAATTTTTTTAGTTTCATACATTTACCTCTTATTAATTAGCACAAGAAGGCATTTCAATCTTCTTATCTTCGCATATTTATTTTATGAGACAACAAAAAAGAGAGCATCGTGGCAATCCAATGGAGAAAAGAAATCATTATCATAAGAATTCCTACACCTAAGTCGTCTGTTGAATATGGATTTGGGAAAATGCTGAATATAATTAGCTGAAATAACATAATTCCAGTCATTGCAGGGAAAAGTGGAATATAAAATATAAATTTCCATATACCAAGTGATAATCTTGTGTTTATAAATGTGTAGAGTGGTATCAGGAGGAGAGTAACTATAATAATTCCACCTCCGTTTATCCAATTGTCGTGTGTATATAATGCTGCTAACCAAATTTCACTTATCATTGTATAAAGAAAGAATAATAAACAAAAACACAAAAAGTGTATTATTTTTACTTTGGTTATCGTGAAACCTTTCATTTGAAGGACATTTCCTTTCAATAAAATTCGATCATGTTGTTCAACTATTGCATGCGTTAGTTCAATAAGAAAAAAAGAATCTTCAATTTTTGAAAATCCTTTTTTTCATTTCCGATATTCATTTTTGGGTTAATTTGATAATTAATAACCTAGTTGTAACTGTATAGTCGGTTTTTTTTATGCTTATGAAAAGTTTTCATCGAAAGCGCTTTTAGTTCATGATACACTTAATGGCGAATGAAAAAGAGATAGGGGAAAAATACATGAAATGGACAAAACCATTCTTAGCAGGTATCATCGCACTATCAGCGTTCAGCACAACTGCTCACGCTGAAACAACAAAGCCGGTAAACACGGTCGCAACAGCAACTTCAGAGGAAGTTGACACAACACCACCAGGTGATGTAAAAGATTTAACATACACAGTATACAACGATGCGATTTATATCGAATTTGTTGGACCAGACGACCCAGATTACAAAGGAATTGCAGTATACGATCAAAATGGTAAATGGATTGAAGATGTCGATAAAGAGGACAGTTGGTTCTACTTAGACGGCTTAAAACGAAACACGAACTACACGCTATATTTCTATACATACGATGTAAATGGAAACGAGCAAGACGATGAACACGGTGTATATTTTGAGTTCAAAACGGATAACGACTCAACACCACCAAAACAACCAACAAAGTTTACCGCAAAACGTGTTGGCAACAACATCGTTTACAGTTGGATAAATCCAACGGATAAAGATTTTTATGGCATGGTTTTAACTCTACCGAACAAAAAAGTTGTGACACTTGAAGACGGGGAAAAAAGTTACACGTATAAATCAGCAAACTTCACAACTGTTCAAACTGCTTCACTAGTTGCAGAAGATGAGAACGGAAACAAGGCAAAAGCGGTTGTGTTAAATTGGGATGACCCAAAACGCGCACCAATTGAGGCAAAAAACGTAACTTATAAAGATGTAAATGGTGTGATTACGGTTAATTTTACGCCAGCAAACGAATACGACTATAGTTACACACTAGTGACGTTACCAAACGGTAAAACCACAAAAGTCCTAAAAGGAAAGAATAGTTTCACATACAACGGCACAACAGTCGTTGGTAAACCGTATTCATTCACGTTCAAAAGCGTTGATACACTTGGTAACAAATCAAAAGGGTTCAAATCAACATTCACACCAAAAGCCATCACATTCAATTTAACAATGAGAACACGTTCAACGGTGACGCTTCGCACGACTGCAAGTGCTACTGGTACAAAAGTAGTGACGGTAGCAAGTAGCAAAAACGTCAAAATGCTGTCAAAAGGTTACGGACCAAAACGTGAGTATGCATACGTACAGTATGGAACGAAAAAAGGGTATGTACTGAGCAGCTCATTACTTGAGTATTTCGCAAATTGTACCGATTTACGTAAGAAATACCCAAAAGGTGTACCTAGTACCCACCAAGCATATCAAACGAAGTTAGACCGTGATAAAGACAAGTACGCTTGTGAAAACTAATCAGAAACAAGAGACGAAGGAATCGTTCCGTCTCTTGTTTTCGTTTCATGGCAGTGGCATAAATAAAAATCAGTTATTAGGAGTAAATGATGAAAAAACTTACTTGTCCTTGTTGTGGTTATAAGACATTAAATGAGCGTGATATTATTATGAAACTTGTAAAGTATGCAAATGGATGATGAAATACAATCTTATAAACCTGACACTTGCGGACCGAATAAAGTAACTTTAGGAGAAGCTCAAAAGAATTTTAAAGAAATTGGAAGAGCAGATAAAATAAATTATCATTCAAAAGGTGAGGCAAGAATAAAGATGAAAAAGATAAAAACTGGAAGCCTTTTGCTGAAATATAATTATTCCTTATGCAACTAACGCATGAGTTAGTTGCATAAAGTCATTATTTATTTTTATTA
>NZ_NUCO01000060.1:0-2442 GCF_002555445.1 Bacillus sp. AFS017336 | reverse complement strand
CTCATTGGAAAATAATCAAGTCCAAATCCTTTGGCAATTTCAGTAATTTCGTCTATTGCATACTCTAATTCACGAAAATTATTTGAATTCATTATTATTCCCCCTACTATGTGTATTGACAATGTATGAGAATTTTTGACGTTATATACTATGGAGATTAGATTAATAACTCCTACAAAAAATTTGTAATTAAATTGTATTTACAGGATAAAACATCCATTGTGTCGAATTATCTAATTTAGAAGGGAGTTTGGAAAATGAATAAAAAGAATTTATTAATGAGCCTTCGACTTGCAACAAGAGGAAATTTCTTTTTAATCAACATTAAAAATTCCTTGGAAAATGATACAATTATGATCGAAAAACTAGCTAAGGAACTAGAACTAGATGGATTAATCAAACTAAAAGAGTGCACACAGCTTGAAGATTCACTCTTTTCAAGTGGAATACTTAAATATGCATCCAATTAAATTGGATGCTTTTTCGTCGTTGAACAAATCGAATATATAGATACAAATGATTCAAAAAAACGGACCTCCTTTTTTATAAAAGTAAAGTCCGTTTTAAAATGCCGATTTTAGTTCAACTATCGCATGCTTTAGTTGATTAATATATTCTTAAAGAAGATTGTTTTTTTAGACAGTCTTTTTTTAGTTAAATATCAGTAAATTCTTATTAAAAAGGCAATAAAAAAAGAACCCTATTTTGAGTGTCAAGTCAATAGGGTTAAACGGGAAATTATAGATGTAAAGATTTTTAAAAGGGACTGAAAGATTTCAAAGTTTTTTAAAGGGGAAAAGATTTGTAATCAAATTCTTTTCTATTTGATAATATCATTATTTTTAAAGAAAGTTTGTGAATATCGTTACAAACTAATGACAATTAAGAGGTTATTTTTACAAACAAAAAAAGAGAAGGTAGGGGGGAGACCTTCTCAACAGGAATAACTTTATATATCTATGTTCGGTTGAATGTGAGAGGACCTAAAAAATAATTTGAATACGTACGAATACGAATTTTAAAGAAACAAAAAGGCTCTAGTGAAAACTGGAGCCTTTTTGTTTTAAGCTTTTATTCCCTTTAAGTTTCCCTTGTAATAAGAGAATCAGTAATAAACTAAGCGGAATAAGGATTTGAAGTGGAATGTGTAGTAAAAAAGGTGCTTTACTAACAGCTTCATTATGTTGGTCTATAAAACTAGAAGCCAACCATAATGAACTAGTGATAATAATAATTGAAATTGGATAGACTAGCTGTTCACTTTTCTTTACATTAAATAATTCTGCAGTTCCAGATACCGCGCAATAAAAATAAACAACAATTTTTACATAATAACCAGTTACTGAAATCAGTACAATAAATGAATCCATTCTTTGGATAAAATCAGCAACATTGATATAACTAACTGATGTTAGAAGTGGAAAGACTGTTCTTGTTACTTCTGAAACACCTAAGATTGCTATATTTAATACTGCGAATAAACTTAATGCAGCCCCTGAAATTAATAATGCGGGTATACCTACCTTTATTGCTGACTTTTGTTTATTTAAATATGGCATGATCATAGTAAATACAAATATTTCACCAAATGGAATTGTGACTGTGATAGGAAAAGCTCCTTTTATTACAGGCTTCAATCCATTTTCTAAAACCGGTCTTAAATTTTTAAATTCAATTAGATTAGAAACGATTTCAAGTGTTATAAATAGGACAACAATAGCTACTGTCATCAGAAATATTAATTCGTTCGCTCGGGCGAATGTTTCAAATCCTTTATAAAGTGTATAAAGGACTAAGAACATTGTTATTATTACGAGTGCAATTAGGGATGAAGCATTATAAAGAGTAATTCTTAGTAAAGCTGCAAGTTCACGTAAATCTCGTGCTGCCATATAAATAAAATACACAATATAAACTAATGCCATTAGTTTCCCTACAAATTTACCTAAAATAACTTGAATGTATTGTGTAAATTGTAAATCAGGGAATAACGTATATAACTTAATATACAGAGCAAATAATAAACAAGCTGTAAAATCTGCTATTAATACACACATCCATGCATCTTGATTGGCAATAGTGTAAATTAGACCTGGTGGTGGAATACCGACAATAAACGAAAAAATAATACAAAAAAATTGAAAGCCACTTATTTTTATTTTGCGATTCATATAATTCCTACTTTTGACTTCAAATTTCACTTCCGGATTTATTATTATTTCCAAAAAATCCTATAATAAAAGTGTTAATTAGAGCTTTAATGACTTACAAAATATAATTTGAATAATCCATTCCTTCATCCACCCAGTTTTTTAAATCTAGGCTCTGTTAAGCTAAAATGTTGATTTTTGCGGACTAAAAAAGACTGTTTTGACCAAACAGTCTTTTTAATGCTTATCCAACTAACACATGCATTAGTTGAATTGGAATCTATCATCTAAG
>NZ_NUCO01000059.1:0-309 GCF_002555445.1 Bacillus sp. AFS017336 | reverse complement strand
GCATGCATTAGTTGAACAACACTTAGGGGCTGAACGATCAGTTCCTTTCTCACTTTCTGGAAGTATAGATTAATAAAAGGGCTCTTAAAAAAATAATATTGATTTACTTATGAAAAGGGGATTTTATATGATATTGGAAGCCGTTATGCTACAAGTTAAGGAAGGTATGGAAAATGACTATGAAGACGCATTTCGTGGGGCGTCAGAAATAATTTCTTCAATGAAAGGTTACATATCTCACGAATTACAGCGTTGTATGGAAGTAAAGGGGAAATATATACTACTAGTTCATTGGGAAACATTAGAAGA
>NZ_NUCO01000058.1:0-272 GCF_002555445.1 Bacillus sp. AFS017336 | reverse complement strand
TGGAATAAATACATATCTTCTCGCATGACAAGCTCTTTTGTTAAGTAGTTTCGGATAAATGAACTATCAGACTCTAACTCTCGTACTTCAAACATTTTTTCTCGACCGCTGCCAGGTTTAACGCCTAATTCTTTCATTTCTTTTGTTGGATTATTATATCGTTCTTCGATATCTTCAAACATTCTTAGTCCTAAGTAGTATGGATTAATACTTGTTTTAGAAGGTTGAACTACTCCTGCGTTTAGTTTCGCGTATTCGATTGCTTCGTTTGA
>NZ_NUCO01000057.1:0-5407 GCF_002555445.1 Bacillus sp. AFS017336 | reverse complement strand
TTAGTTGACAATCTACAATCTATTTCACTCGGTTTCTTCTCTACTGGCATAGAGTATTTAGCCAGATCAATTAATTCTTTTAGCATCTCTCTAAAGTTCGAGTCCAGACAAACAACGTTCATAAACTTACAAGTCCTTAATTTTGTTGTCCAGTCATCTCCACCAAAAAGTCGTATATGAACATCAGAATTAATTTTCCAATTAGACTTAAGGCTTATTTTGTAACCATTAGGAGTTTTCATATTTATTTCACTTCCATTAGTAGTCCACTCATAGTCAGAGTAATTGTTTAAAGTTTTTAGTACACCTTCAAAGTTTTGTTTAATATGCATTGTTAATATCTCCTTTTGAATTGTTTTTTTTGTATTTATTTAATTAACCACCTTAACCACTGTTAACCACTCAAGAAATATAGTAGTTAACCCAGAAAACCTTTTATATCAAGGGTTGAGATACCATATTAACCACTTAACCATTAACCAGTGATTTAAATAAATTTCCTGCAGTTAACCAAAAAACTAATTAACAAGGTTTCAAAAGTATTTTCCTTTAAAGAAACACTCTTATAATATTAATTTAATTTTAAAAGGATATTAGTGGTTAAGTAGTTAAGTCAAGGGTTAAAGCCTTGGTACTACTGAGTTTTTTGCTTAACCAAAAAGTTAACCACCTCATTTTGAAATGGTTAAGTGGTTAAGTGGTTAAGTTATTACTTCTCTTGATATACCTTTGCAACCTTGCCATTAACCATCTTACCTTTAATAACAAGATCAAACTCTTTCAATACCGTATCTTTGAGTATCTTTTGACTCTGCAACTTTATACCATTCTCATTTGCCCACGTTTCGTATTCTTCATAAACTTCTGGAGTTCTTTTTCCAACAATATCTTCTCTTTCCATAAAAGATAAAAACTCTAAAGTACCATTGTTTTCAATATGATAATCACTTGTAAACTCAGTTACTTTCTTAGATCTTGTAAACTTCCCATTCTCCATTAATCTGAAATAGGCTTTCATAACTAATAACAAAAAATATTCAATTGATTCGTCCGATAATAACTGTTCATAGAAGTTCTTGAACTCTCTTTCTGGTGGAGCAAACATAGGACACCATACTGCTCTACGTTCCCAAGCGTTACCTTTTTCAAAGCTCTTTAAGATATGGTTAGTTGTAAATATTTGAGTAGCTGTAATGGTTTCTGTAATAGGCATACCATATAAAGCTCTAACTTCAATCTCATCACCAGATGAAATAGATTTAAGATTACTCATTGTCTTTGAATCAATTGCTTGATCTTCTATATCATTACCTAAATTGGCTAGAGCTCCTTTCATACCATAAATGAACCTGTCATCTGATAATTTTTCTAATTTATTTGTTCTGTAATTCCCTTTGCCTAGTAGTGTTTGAATTAATCTAAATAATGCGCCTTTACCATTCCCTCCATCACCAGCGATAAAGAATACTTTTTGAAATGCTTTATTCTGTTTAATATTAATATTAGTAATTAAAGTATGAGCTACCATCTCAAGTAAAAGGTCTTTGTATTCTTGTTCTGCTTCTTGTCCTTTGAATCCACTTGAAATGTTGTTCAAGAAGTAATCCAATATTTCAACTGCTTCTTGTTCATCATTATATTTCCAATCAATATAATGAGGTGTGAATTCGTGTGAATCAATTTCATAAAAAGTTCCATCTCGTAAAATTCCATTCTTGAACTTAATATCAAAACCACCTTTTCTATCTGCTACATCTTCTGCATATAATTCAATCTGTTTGATAACTTCATTTTGATATTCTGTTCTTTGTCCTCTCAAGTGTTGAGCTATAACACGTTTTAATTCTTCACTTACAACGTATCTTTTGCCATCATAGACGTAAATGACCTTACTATATCGAACAATGTTTAACTTATTAATTAACTCAATTGCAACGTCATAATGAGTCTTGGAGCTGGTAACAGTGACTTCCTCATCACGAGTAATTCTATCAATATCGTCTTTATCAAAAGGATATTCAATAATATAGTCATTGATAAAATACATAACTTGTTTCCAATTAGAAAGGTACATGATCTTAAACTTATGCGCATAAAGTTTGTTATCTGTTCGATCTCCATCTGATAAACCAAGTAATGACTCCTTGACCTTAGATAGTGGAGCTAAGAATTCTGGTAACTCTTGAAGTGTTCCTGCATTTCTAATTGTTCTCATAACTCCATTTTGTTTTATAGTTATTCCTCGACTTGTGTTATTGCAGTCTTTGTATTCAAACTCAACACCCAAAGAATTAAAAGAGTCTTTCTTAACCTTTCTCATACCTTTAGGTTTTTTGAACCATAGGTGATGACCCCTTCCAGTTTCAACAATCATTGTATTAAGGTTGAACTTCTTAATCATACTCTCGGTAATTTCTTTAGGTAATGAATCTATGTCAATCACAATTACATCATCTGGTATTAATAAACCCGCATCACAAAAAGAGTCATGTGATGGACTTTTGTCAGCACCTTTACCAGCAAATTTCTCTCCTGCTTTAAATTCTATATATTCCATTTTCATTGTCTCTCGTCTCCTCTAGTTGTTTAATTTAATGTGATTCTCTCTCAATATTTGAATAATCATCATTCCAGTTTCTTGTGAATGAGTAATACTTTGTATAATCTATATCAATGAATTTAAAAAGGTCTCGTTCATTAAACAGCTGATCTGTCTTTGAACGAAACCTCTTTGTTTGTCTTGGAGTTTGAATTGTTACCCCATTTTTGTTGTAAAACAATTTACAAGTCATTTATTTTGTTCCTCCTTCATTTCAATAAATATGTTGTCAATAATTACCTTTAATTGTTGAGTCATACTTCGACTGTTGTATTTTGCTATTTCTCTTAGTTTTGCTATTGTTTCAATACTTGCTCTTATCATGTTTAGTTCTCCTTTGTTTAAGTTTTGTTTACATAATAGATATAAAAAATAAGCTTCAAATGTAATAATTTGTTAAAAATCTACAAAGAAATAAGCTTCCCATTGAATTTCCAGTTAAGTTTCCTCAACTCTTCGTTCAATAAAAAGCTTTTCATTTTAATTACTATGAAATTTAACGTCTGACTAACATTTGATTGTGATACTCCTAAACTTTCTGCTATCTGATCTTGATTCAATCCTTCAACCCAATAAAGACGAATATATTCTCTATGACTTTCTTTAGGTAACAATCGTAGGACTTTAGATATTGTTTTGTCGTCAATCCTTTGCAAACCACTACTCACTCTCAGACGGTCTGACAAACGTGTGCTATTTAATACAACACTTTCAAAGTCACCCTTTGAGTATCTTACAAATGTATTAACACTTTTGTTTTTTGGTCTGTACTGCTCTAACCATTCATTTGCCATTGATTCAAGTTTTTCATTTCTACCATCTGGAACATAGGTTTTAGTAGATGCTTGTCCATATTTATCTAATGAACGTTCAATACTTTTTGGAAGTATTGGAAATTCGTATTTATCATCTGGTAGTATTGCACTTGATGAACCATATTGAGTTGTTTTAATCCTCATAGAGTCAAGTATTTCTTCTAATCCTTCATATTTACTCAATGTTCTCATCTCCTCTATTTATTGTTTTGATGATTCTACCTTTATAGCAAAATGAAATTACATCTTGCACATTTCTATAAAAGTCCTCTCACAAACCTAACGAAAAATATCAATTCCTTGCACAAAGACATAAAAAATAGGAGATAGAATTTATCCATCACCTTAAAAATTTCTCCTCATTTACCTAACAAGTCGAAACAATATTTAGCACAATGCTATAAAAAGTTTTCTCACCTACCAAGCGAAAATTATCAATATATTGCATAAGGACATAAAAAAATTCAATATAAAATTTAACTCTTATATTTTATGTAACAATAGAAACAGAAATCTCGCACAACCCGTACATTTTTATAGCGAAAGATACCGATATTTTGCATATGTCCTCTCTTCAATTTTTTATACAAAGGCTCTGTTAAGCTACATTGTTGATTTTCTTATACAACTATATGGCAGTTTAGTTGCATAAGAACCAGGATAAAATATAACAATTAAAATAAACTTAATGGTGGGATTTTGTGTTTATATATATTTTATTTGGATTTATTTTACCTTGGCTTGTTGGGATACTTTTATTTATAAAAGTACCAAAAATCATGATCATTTTTATACCTATATGTATAGCTATTGCTTTCATCATAAATACTTGGGGATTTAATTATTATTGGAGTTTAAAAATTAAATATAATGAATTATCCTTGTCAGCATTTCCTTTTAATTTGGGCCTGTATCCAATTTTAGGTTGTTTATATATTATTTCTATTTATTTTAAGAAGTTAAATTTTATTATTGCTGTTGCATTCTTTACAATAATTACTACATTAATTGAGTTCTGGGCTTTATGTAATGGACAGGTAATTTATCGAAATGGCTGGACTATATACTTTACAGCAATAAGTTATTTATTTGCTTATATAGTTGTGTTAAGTTATTACAAACTAGTTCTCTATTTTGGGATATTAGATAAACATGAATAAATTTCTACTTCAACTAACGCTTTTTCCAGTATAAGTTATTTTGGTAAATTTTTACATTTAAATAATAAAAAAGGCGTATTACTTAAACAATTAATACTAATTTTTATATAATAATATTACATTTCTTTTTTGTATTCTTTACCAATATCACCTATTTTTTAGAGAAACTCTTTCTCCTGTGGGTATCTCTCTTTTTAATTCTTATCAAACTAACGCATGCGTTAGTTCAATAAGTGTTCCTAAAGGTTGTCTAATTAGACAACCCATTTTTTAGTTCTAAAAACAATATTTTAATTTAACATAGCCAATACAAAAAAAGACACTCACATTACGTAAGTGTCTCAACTGATCTATTTCATTATAAAAGATCATTTATTGGATTATGTTCAAGACTCCTTTTAATTATCTTGTCATCACCCATTGATTGTAAATATACTGCTGTAGTCTTGATACTCTCATGCCCCATCATACGACTAACTGAGTATAAGTCATTGTGTTCAAGTTGTTGAATAGCAAAGAAACGCCTTAGACTATGTACACCAACGTCCCCACCAGCGTCATTTATTATTCTTAGTATTGTTCTCCCACAAAGGGCAATACCAGTATGTTGACTAATCAAAAGATAGTCTGACCTATTAAACTTAGCGTGTTGATTTCTCTTTCTCAGATAGGTCATTAATTGTTTTTGAACAATTGGAGGAATACCGACAACCCTTTCTTTTCCTCCTTTTGCCTTTTTAATGATTATACACTCCCCTTTGATATCTTCAAGTTTAATACCCCTTAACTCTCCATTTCTGATACCTGTACTAGCTGTTTAATGCAAAATAAAA
>NZ_NUCO01000056.1:0-308 GCF_002555445.1 Bacillus sp. AFS017336 | reverse complement strand
ACAAACAACACTACTTTATATGCGAAATGGAAAATCAATTCGTATAAAGTAAGTTATGTAAGCAATGGTGGATCTACAGTTCCTGCTCAAACTGCTAATTACAATAGCGTAATTAATTTACCAAAACCAACAAAAACGGGTTACACATTTGCTGGATGGTATAAAGATGCTACGTTAAAAACAGCAGCAGGAAGTTCTGTAAAATTAGCAAGCAACATCACGCTTTACGCAAAATGGAACATTAGCACGTATACTGTTAAATTTAACAGTAACGGAGGAAGTTCAGTTGCTTCAAAAACAGCAATTTA
>NZ_NUCO01000021.1:163840-399559 GCF_002555445.1 Bacillus sp. AFS017336 | reverse complement strand
CTTTTATTTTGCATTAAACATACTCATAAAGGGTTCATGCGTAACTATATCAGCTAAATTCTCTAAAACACATACTCATAACAGCCTCATGAGTAACTAAATCAGCTATATTCTTAGAAACACTTACTCATAACAGCTTCATGAGAGCTTCATGAGTAACTATATCAGTTAAATTATCAAAAACACTTACTCATAAAGGGTTCATGAGTTACTATATCCGCTTAATTCTCTAAAACACTTACCCATAAAGAGTTCATGAGTTACTATATCCGCTTAATTCTCTAAAACACTTACTCATAAAGGGTTCATGAGTTACTATATCAGCTTAATTCTCTAAAACACTTACCCATAAAGAGTTCATGAGTTACTATATCAGCTTAATTCTCTAAAACACTTACTCATAAAGGGTTCATGCGTAACTATATCAGCTATATTCTCTAAAACACTTACTCATAAAGGGTTCATGCGTAACTATATCAGCTATATTCTCTAAAGCATTTACTCATAACAGCTTCATGAGTTACTATATCAGTTAAATTATCAAAAACTCTTACTCATAACAGCTTCATGAGTTACTAAATCAGCTAAAATAGAAAAAAACGTACTCATAACAAGTGCATGAGTACGTAAAAAATACAAGATGATTAAACAAACTAACACTTAACAGGCCGCAGTGGAAGCCCACTACAACCAACATTACTTACCTATGATTATGTTCCCCCCTATTTCAACAATCTGACCCCCTTCTAATAATAGAAGGAGGCAGGCTGCCGAAAAGGCCAATTGCATTTTCTTTTCGTAGTTATCATATTCCTGAGCTGAATTAACATTTAGAAAATCGAAAAAACATCAAAATGAATTAGTTCAGCCATTATAATAATTCAATATATCCGTCAGTTCCATTTACTCGAATTCGTTGTCCATCTTTTATAAGTTTTGTGGCACTTTCGACACCGACAACCGCAGCTAAACCATACTCACGGGCAATCACTGCCCCATGAGTCATTAGTCCACCAACTTCGGTAACGAGGCCTTTTATGGAAACAAATAATGGTGTCCAGCTAGGGTCGGTAAATGGCGTGACTAATATATCGCCATCTTCTAAATCGGCATCTTCCATGTTTAAGATCACGCGAGCGCGTCCTTCAATAACCCCTGAGGATACAGCTAGGCCTGGGATGGCACCAGGTGGAAGATTTTCTCGTTTATACTCACCTGTAATTATTTCACCATCAGATGTGATTACTCTTGGTGGCGTTAGTTTATTATAAAATTTGTACTCTTCTATTCGTTTGCTAATGATTTCGTAATCAAGTTTATTTGTACGCACTACTTCGCAAAGTTCTTCAAAAGTTAGATAGTAAATATCTTCTTTATTATTAATGACGCTAGCTAAGGCCAGTTTTTCGGCTTCTTTCAATAAAGCCTGTTTATAAACGAAATAGCGATTAATCATGCCGTATTTTGGATATTCACGATAACCGATAAAATTTCGAAGTATGCTGATAACTCGTTTTGTTTCTTCTGCTTTCCTTTCACCATCTGGTAATAGAATTAATCGCTCAATTAGCTCATTTTCTTTTTTTAAGGCTTTTTGTTGCCCTTGCTCAAATTTCTGTTTGCTTGCATTAGGCTCAAAATTTTTAATATTATTTAAAATCATCGGAATAAGTGTAGTTGATTTTTCGATCCAACGCGTTTTTGTAAGATCGATTTCTCCAGCACATCGCATTCCGTACTTGCTTAAATAATCATTGATAGCGTCTTTTGCTTCCTTCCCTCCATTAAACTTAATTAGTTCATCTAAAAAGTTTTCATCTTTTACATGTTGTAGAAAATTTATGATTTCAGGATATGGACGAATTACATCTGCAACATCCATTAACGAAAGACCCATTTCCGAAGTAATATTGTTAGAAACCGATAAAGATAATGTATCTGCTACGTTTTTTTCCCCTAACCACTTGTTCATATTTTCATTAATCCAAGATGAGGCATCCATCCCAGTCCTAATTACTCCTGAGCTTTGTGGATCAAATAAGATCGCCTGTAATGTTTGGATATCTTCTAAAATAAACTCTAATAAATTTGATCCTGATTTCGATTTAATGTTTTGCTTTAGCTCTTCGATTGATGCTTGATTCTTATTAATTAACTTAGTTATAAGCGTAGGATCGTTTTCTATTTGCGGTTTAAATTCAGTAGACGATAAATCTTTATTGTTTTGTATTGGTATCGCTGTGTTATTTTCAACTGATGTCAATTTAATAAAATCACGTTCAACAACATTTAATAACGCGCCCTTTACAAGTGGGTCTGAGTTTCCTGCTACATCAATAAGCATTTTTCTGGCGGTAGGTGAAGCAAGATTGCGTGTAATATCAACAAACAACCTCCCTCCTGCTTTACGCATTGGCGCCTTAGTCGTTAACATAAAAAAAGACAATCCCAATGGTTTCATTGGATCAGTCATCATTTGATTATGGCCAACTGAAAGATAAACGTGATTTTCTTGATCATCCGCTTCAGGAATTGGGTATAGTGTTGTAATTGGTCTGCTTTGGACAATGTAAAATGTGTCATCAACAAGACACCATTCAATATCTTGTGGCTTACCAAAATAAGATTCTATATTTCTTCCTATATTTGCTAGTTGCAGTATTTGTTCGTCAGTCAAAGTTTGATTTTTTTGCTGTGCCGGTTCGATTGGTTGTGTTATTGTTCCTCCTTCAGGTCGCCCATAGATTGCTAATTTTTTGGTTGTTACCCTTTTATCAACGATTTCACCTTCACATACTTTATAACAGTCTCCAGAAACGATCCCTGAGACAAGAGCTTCACCAAGTCCAAAACTGGCATCAATTGATACTATTTTCCGGTTTGATGTAACAGGATCAGCAGTAAATAAAATCCCTGAAGCATGTGGAAAAACCATCTTTTGAACGATAACGGATAAATAAACTTGGCTATGGTCAAATCCATTTTGAATACGGTAAATTACTGCACGGTCTGTAAACAAGGATGCCCAACATTTGACAATATGCTGTAAGATTGCTTCTTTGCCGATGATATTTAAATAAGTGTCTTGTTGGCCAGCAAAAGACGCATGTGGTAAATCTTCAGCAGTTGCACTAGATCGAATTGCTAAGGCTTGATTTTCTTCATACTCGGAAAGATAGTTTGTAATTGCTGATATAACATCAGAAGGAATTACTGCCTCGAGTATGATTTCTCGAATTTCCCTGCTGATTTCTCTAATTTTATCTCGATCTGCTACTTTTACCATGTTTAGTTGTTCTAACAAAGTATGATACAATTCATTTTTTTCTATCGCTTTTTGAAAGCTAGCTGTTGTAATACAAAAACCTTTTGGGACATTTATTCCTTGAATTTTTGATAATTCTCCTAAATTTAACCCTTTACCTCCAACATGAAAAAGCTGATTTTTTTCAATTTCTAGAAAATCGAGAATAAAAGAACTCATTACACATCTCTCCTAACCAATTTTGTTATTTGATTTTAGCAGTAGTAAGGGAGAATAAACAGTCTATTTTAACTTGATATAAAATGGTATAATTAAAGTAGGAAGAGAAAATAAAATTAATGAGCACTCTGTTAGATGACTATACAGGGTGCTCTTTTTCATTTTTAAAAAACGATTTCAACTTTTTTACTGTTTTATATTTCCCCCTCTAATGAATAGCTAATCTCTCTTTTGAACTTTTATTTATCGAATGTAATTTTTAGATAAGAAAGGAATATGAATAATTTAGGAAGGGAGGTAATGCATGAATATAAATAACAGTGAGTCACATGATTTGAATCATTTTTCCGATAAACAACGTACTAATCCTCGAATAAATAACCAATCGATCAGTAATAACGTACGTTCAAATAAAATCAGCCTCTCTAAATTTGTTGATGAACTCCCTATTCCACCTATTTTAAAACCTCTTTGGAAGGATCAGTTTTATACTTATTATGAAGTAAGAATGACGGAGTTCAAGCAATCTCTTCATAGTGAGTTAGATGATTCAACTGTTTGGGGATACGAGGGTAGTTACCCAGGACCTACAATTCAAGTTGAATCAGGTGAAATAGTGTTTATTAAATGGATCAATCATCTTCCTGATCGGCACTTATTCCCCATAGACTATACAGTTCACGGTGCACATATGGATCTACCTGAAGTCCGTACGGTAGTACATGTTCATGGTGCTTGTGTTGAATCAGATAGCGATGGTTATCCTGAAGCTTGGTTTACTAGGGACTTTATTCAAGTTGGGCGTTATTTTAAAAAGCAAGTTTATCGTTATGATAATTGCGATTGTGCCTCGACACTTTGGTACCATGATCATACACTTGGTATTACTAGGCTCAATGTTTATGCTGGATTAGCAGGTTTCTATTTAATAAGTGATCAAAATGAACATTTATTAAATTTACCTAGTGGGAAGTATGATGTTCCACTTATGATACAAGATAAAAGTTTTAATCATGATGGATCACTTTTTTATCCAAATCAACCAGATAAACCAATCAAGGAATTGCAGACGTCTATTCTCCCTGAATTTATTGGAGATACGATTGTTGTTAATGGTAAAGTGCATCCCTATTTTAATGTTGAACCAAGAAAGTATCGATTCAGATTACTAAATGCTTCGAATACACGCTTTTTTCGATTTACGCTTGATTCTGGTCAACTTATGTATCAAATCGCAACAGAAGGTGGGTTCATGCAGCACCCTATTGGAATCAATGAACTTATGTTATCTCCTGCGGAACGTGCAGAAGTCATCATTGATTTTACGAATCTTGAAGGGAAATCTATTATTCTAAAAAACGATGCCCCCGCCCCATTTCCAGATGGAAATGCCGTTGATGAAAATACAGGAACTATCATGCAGTTTAGAGTTACTTTGGCTTTGTCAAATATTGATACTAGTATGATCCCAGGTTATATGATGAGTGTTCCAAAAATAAATGAACGTTCTGTTTCAATGGAGCGATATCTCACATTAAATCACGAGATGGATCAATACGGACGAGAAATTATGTTATTGGATAACAAACACTGGGATGCGCCGATTTCTGAAAACCCGAAGTTAGGCTCGACCGAAATATGGTATTTAATTAACTTAACGCCTGATGCTCATCCAATCCATCTTCACTTAATTGATTTCCAAATAGTAGACCGAAGAAATTTTGATGTAGAAAAATATAAGAAAGAAAGGATCATTCATTACACAGGACCAGCTATCCCACCAAAACCACAAGAAAATGGATTGAAGGACACTGTTCAGTCTAATCCAAACCAAGTAACTAGAATCATAATGAAGTTTGGACCTTTCACAGGATTATATGTTTGGCACTGTCATATGTTAGAGCATGAGGACTATGAAATGATGAGGCCATATATTGTTATTCAATAGTGACACAACAAAAAACCACTTACGTCCATCCAAATAATTGGATTGTAAGTGGTTTTAGTATTAATTATTTTGTAATGCTTCGTCTAATTTGTTAATTAGATTACTTAATGTTGCTCGCTCAGCTTCTGAAAGTGGTACAAGTGGTAAACGAACTCCACCAACATCTAAACCTTTCATTTGTAAAGCTGTTTTAATTGGACTTGGGCTTGGAGCCATGAAGAATCCATCAAATAATGGCAATAGCTTACGGTGTAAGAATTGTGCTTTAGCCATATCTCCTGTGAAGAAGCTTTCAGCTAATTGCTGCATTTCATTTCCTAATACGTGAGATGCTACTGAAACAGTTCCTTTTGAACCAATTGCAAATGCTGGTAACGTTAAACCGTCATCGCCACAATATAATTCAAAATCTTCAGGAGTACGATCAATAATTTCTGTCATGATACTTAAGTTACCAGTCGCATCTTTAATTGCAACTACGTTTTCGATTTCTGCCAGTCTTACAACTGTGTCTACAGAAAGGCTAGCTACTGTTCTTCCTGGTACATTATATAACATTACAGGTAGTTCAGTACTTTCTGCTGCAGCTTTAAAATGTTGATATAGACCTTCTTGGTTTGGCTTATTGTAATAAGGTACAACAACCATGATTGCGTCTACCCCTAAAGCTGAAACCTTTTTAGTTAATTCTACTGTTTCACGTGTATTATTACTTCCAGTACCCGCTACTACTGGTACTCTACCATTTGCAGCTGAGACAACGTGACTTATTAACGCTAATTTCTCTTCAGTCGTTAAAGTTGGTGATTCGCCAGTTGTACCGCATACTACGATTGAATCAGTCCCATTTTCTATTAAGTAGTTCACAAGCTTTGTTGTTTTTGCGAAATCAATGTTACCTTTTGAATCAAAAGGAGTAACCATTGCTGTTGAAATTTTACCAAATCTACTCATTGTTCCACTCCGATCAAATATTAATCCACTTTAACTGAACTAAGTTCAAATGCATCATGAAGTGCCGTAACCGCTTCGACCATATCTTCATTTTTTACAAGTACCCAAATTGTCGTATGGCTGTCTGCTGATTGTAAAATTTGAATTCCTCTTTCAGCAAGTGCTGTTACAATTTTTGAAGTTACTCCAGGTACTCCAGCAATTGCAGCTCCAACGATTGATACTTTCGCGCAACCTACAGTGTATGAAGGCTCATAGCCAATTCCTTTTAGTACATCAATTGCTTTTGTAGAAACCTCATCACTCACTGTGTATACAACACCATTTGGAGAAATATTAATAAAGTCTACACTTATTCCTTTATTCGCCATCGCTTTAAATACTTGAGAATGTAAATCAAATGTATGTTCCTTTGATGTTACTCTTATTTGAGTAACATTAGGTACATGTGCGATTCCTGTAATTAATCGATCATGAATACCTTCACCAATGATTCGCTGTGTTGGATTCGATGTTACTAGTGTACCTAAACTAGTTGAATACGTTGAACGAATTCGAATAGGTACTTTTCCTTGCATTGCAATTTCGACAGCTCGAGGATGAATTACTTTTGCTCCTTGATATGCCATATTACAAATTTCTGCATACGTAACAACAGATAATGGTCTAGCTTCTTTTACAATTCTTGGGTCGGCTGTCATTACGCCTTCAACATCGGTAAAAATTTCGATTGTTTCTGCGCCTACTGCAACACCAAGAGCAGAAGCAGATGTATCACTTCCACCTCTACCTAAAGTCGTGGTATCACCATTAGATGTTGATCCTTGGAAACCTGCCACTACTACTACATCGTAGTTTTCTAATTCTTTCAATAATCGGCCACACTTCATATCTAGAATTTTCGCATTACCAAATTCATCATTTGTTCTGAAGCCAGCCGATGCTCCTGTCATTGCCATTGCGTGAATACCATTTTCATTTAATAAATTTGAAAAGACAATTGATGAAATTGTTTCTCCGCATGACATTAATAAATCAAGTTCTCGTTGAGTAACTTTACTTTTTTTGGCACCAACTAAATTTAATAGTGTATCCGTTGCATAAGGCTCACCTTTTCGTCCCATCGCAGATACAACTACTACTAGTTTATAACCATTTTCTAACGCTTTTTTTATATGCTTAAGTGCGTGCTTTCTACCATTTTCATCACGTACTGAAGTCCCACCAAATTTTTGGACTAATATTTTCATTCTTGCACCTCTCTAGCAGTTTTCACTAAATGATGCTTAACTCAATTAATCTTTCAGCAATTTGCACTGAATTCCAAGCAGCACCTTTTAATAGATTATCTGATACAATCCATAAATGGAATCCTAATGGATTATCTAAGTCTTTACGTATACGTCCTACAAATACTTCATTACTTCCAATACTGTAAAATGGCATTGGATATAGTTGTTGTTCTGGATCATCTTGTAAAACGATTCCAGGTGCATCACTTAATAGTGATTTTAATTCTTCTACTGATACTGCTTTATCAACTTCAATATATACTGACTCTGAATGACCAGAAATTACAGGTAGTCTTACGCATGTTGCACTAATTTGTAATTCAGGTAAATGCATGATTTTTTTAGTTTCATTTATCATTTTCATTTCTTCATAAGTATATCCATTTTCAGTAAATACGTCGATTTGTGGAATTGCATTAAAAGCAATTTGATAATGTTTTTCACCACTTTTTACCGGTAATACTGATGGAGTAGCTTCTTCGCCATTTAAGAAAGCTTGAGCTTGATCCTTTAACGCTTCAATCGCTGTAACTCCAGCACCTGAAACAGCTTGGTAAGTAGAAACTACTACTTTATTTAAACCAATTGTTTGACGAATTGGCTCAAGTGCAACAACCATTTGAATTGTTGAACAGTTAGGGTTTGCAATAATACCTTTATGATTAAATAAATCTTTGTCATTTACTTCAGGTACAACTAATGGCACATCTTCAGCCATTCTAAAAGCACTAGTGTTATCTACTACAACTGCTCCTCTTTTTACTGCTTCTGGCGCTAGTTCTTTCGATACAGATCCCCCAGCACTAAATAGAGCAATATCTACACCTTCGAATGCTTCAGGAGTAGCTTCTTGTACGATAACTTCTTGCCCATTGAATGATAACTTTGTTCCTGCAGAACGTTTTGATGATAAGTATTTAATTTCTTTAATTGGAAAATTTCTATTTTCTAATGTTGCAATCATTTGTTGTCCAACTGCACCAGTCGCACCTACGACAGCTACTACATAACTTTGTTTATTCCCCACTTTTTTTGCACCATCCCTGTTTTCACTTTTATTAAATAGTTTACGTCAAATGAAGTTGATATTCAAAGGTTTTCGCTTGAATAATTCTTTTCATAGTAACGAGTATGTATCCTAATGACACATACTCAATTTTCTTCATTCTAACATAGAAAAAATAATTCAGTATTATTTTTTCTAAAATAATTATTGTAGGTCACGATATTTTTCAACTAGAACTGGTTGAAGTTGTTTTCCTTCTATAGAAGATTTAACTGTATCAAGTAACGCTTCCATTCTTGCTACTAATGAATTGGGTTTTTTTACTGGATCGTCTTGCCCAAAGGGAATAAAATATATATTTTTTGTACTCATTAAACGCATTAAATTATGGCTTAGAGGATAATACCTATTTAATCAGTTTATCGTTTTTTATGGGACATATAAATTGACTTAAAAGGAAGTATCATAAAGGATTTAATTGGGGGCTGAAACAAGAAAGCAGTTAAAAATTATGAATAATACAATTTCATCCTATTGATTATTGTTAACATAATAGTAGGTGTATATATAATCCAATTGTTTTTTAATGCATGTATTATAAAATGTTTGTTTGTAATCATTATAGAGTACTCTTAAAAAGCTATCTCTGATCGATTTAATTGTTAAATTATGAAACCTCAAATAACATTCAGTCCAAAAAAACATATTATTTGAAAAAGTTTCATCGTCAATTTCAAAGAATGATCGTACAGCTTTCACTCCCATATTTCCTAACAATACGGAAACATCCTCCACGTCAACATTTGCATCGAGTTCAAAAATGATAATCTGAGAATCACTTCTATGATGTTTTTGTGTACTACTTACTGAATATCCTATTAATTCACCATTTGTTAGATTTAAGGCAACGACCGCCTTGGCATAATCTAATGTCCAATTTTTATAGGCTAGCTCCAACACATCTCTAATTCTGACATTTGAAATCAAATGCTCAGCATGTTTTTGTTCAATCAGTTTTTCCACTTTATTTAGTTGTTTTTTGAATTGATATTCGATAATAACCAACATTCCTCTCTATGATGAATATTTAGACTCACTATCACCATAAATACGTTCGTTTTGTAAAAAAAATGACAGATTTTTGAATAATCTGTCCTAGACTGTTCGCCAAACGCTCGCTTCTTTCGTAATTGGTCTATCTTCGGTGCTCATTTTTCCTGTAACAAACTAGCAATACTATTCAACTACTTGTATCGTCATATTAATGTCATGGCCTTTATTATATCTTCAGAAAAAATGATTGCATATTTAGTTTTTTACCGTTGTAAAAGGATAAAAAATATATTCTAATAAGGACCATTTTTCTGGGGGCATCGTATCTAAAGGTTTGTTAAATTTAAGAGGCCGTCCAAAAATCGTAACTGACACATTAGCGATCTAGGCTGTCCTGTTCTAAAGGAAAATGGGAGGGTATCTAAGTGGTGTTTATCAATAAGAGTTGATTATACGAGCTCCATTTATGGATATTTAATGAGATTGCTTGATTTTTTTAGTTGGATTATGAAAATGAGAGCAAAATTTGTTCGTTTTTCATTCTTTACTTTCACTTTTGAACCATTAGAAAGCTCAGATCACCCTTACTGGTATGGGTAATATCTTGTTTATTCTCTGATTCTAGGTAATTTATTTGCAGTTTTGCTATTTTTATTTGCAGTTTGATTAATTTTTATTGCAGTTTTACTAATTTTATTTGCACTCCAACCTTTATTTGCAGGCTCACATTCTTTATTTGCACTCTTCACGGTTTTATTTGCAGTCAATCATTCCTTATTTGCACTCTTCACGGTTTTATTTGCACTTCGACCTTTATTTCCAGACTCTGGATTCTTATTTGCAGACTCTCTTTCCTTAATTGTACCCTTCACGGTTTTATTTGCACTCCAACCTTTATCGGCAGGCTCTGATCCCTTATTAGCACTTACATTTAACTTTTTTTAAAATTTCCTATAAACATAAAAAAGAGGATATCCCTATCACACTTTCGGGACACCCTCTAGATTAATAATCTTCCTTATTCTCCAACTCTTGTTTAATAATTTTCCAGCCAATTAGGTGGATTTCTTCGAGGATTTTTATTTTATTTTCTTCCGATACATCAATAGGTGCAATGATATTAACTTTTGTTTTTCCAAATTGATAGGTAGCAGTAAATTCTGTTTGTTTGCTCAGTATCACCACCCCCGTAATTTATTATATGATTCGTTTTGATACGGACTAACCAATCTTTTATAAAGGTTATGAGAGCTTCGCAAATTAATTAATTCCTTAATTAGACATATACATAGTCTAAGAGGTGAAAAATAAATGGAACGTGTTGCTTTGTACTTACGGAAAAGTCGTGCGGATCTTGATGCTGAAGCCCGTGGTGAAGGTGAAACTTTATCAAAACATAAAGAACAGCTTTTAAAATTCGCACAAGATAGTCAGTTAAATATAATTTGTATTCGGCAGGAAATTGCTTCTGGTGAATCACTTGTTTATCGGCCGGAAATGCTTAAGCTCTTACAGGAGGTCGAGGAATTTAAATATGATGGTGTACTTGTAATGGATATGGATCGGCTTGGACGCGGTAATATGAAGGAACAAGGAATAATATTAGAAACCTTTAAATCTTCAAAAACAAAAATTATTACGCCTAGAAAGACTTATGATCTCCATGATGAATTCGATGAAGAATATAGTGAATTTGAAGCTTTTATGGCTCGAAAAGAGTTGAAAATTATTACTCGTAGACTTCAACGTGGTCGTATTTTATCGGTTCAAAGAGGCAATTACATCGGAACTTTTGCTCCTTATGGCTATGATTTATATGAAACAAAAGAATTTCGCTCTTTAAGTATTAATCTTGAACAGGCAAAAGTAGTAAAAAGTATTTTCGAATGGTATACAAAAGAATTGATTGGTGCAACTGAGATTGCGAACCGTTTAAATCAAATGAATATACCTTCTTTTTCGGGTAAGAAGTGGAGCTATCATTCTATTCTTGAAATGATAAAAAATCCTACTTACATTGGTAAAGTAACCTGGAATAAAAAAAATGGCAAAGGTGTAAGAAAGCCTAAATCTGAGTGGCTTATAGTTGATGGAAAACATGATGCAATTATCGATAACGAAGTATTTAATTCGGCGCAAGAAATTTTAAGTAGTCGTTATCATGCTCCTTATAATAGTAAGTTAAGCAATCAGCTAGCTGGATTAATTTTTTGTAGTAAATGTAGTTCAAAATTACAGCAGCGCTATCCGAAAGGAAAACCTAGACAAATTGTTTGTACAAATAACCGCTGTAATACTCGGTCCTCATATACTCATTTAGTTGAAGAGAGGATATTACAAGGTTTAGAAATTTGGTTAAAAGAATATAAATTAAGTTTTAAAAATCTTTCAGAGATCAACGACTTTGAAGTTATTAATTTAAAAAAACAAGCACTTAAGCAAATCGAAAATGATTTAAAGGAAGTTGAAAAACAAAAAAATAACTTATTTAATTTTTTAGAACGAGGGGTTTATGATGAATCCATTTATATTGAACGCTCTGAGATACTCTCTAATCGTTTTAAAGAGCTCTCAAATAGTAAGACCTTAATAGTAGAAGAATTGTCAAAATATCAACAAAGAGAACAGTTTAAAGAGCAAGTGATTCCAACAGTTGAAAACGTGCTAGATTTATATTTCAAAACAACTGATATAGAGCTTAAAAATCGTCTACTAAAATCAATCCTAATTAAGGTTGAATATCAAAAAGAACCACATCAAAAATTAGATGATTTTAGTATTATTCTTTATCCGAAGCTACCAAAATAATTTTGGTGTTTGGTATTATCATCTAAGTCACATTAAATTAGTTCCATTTAAACCTAAAGCATCATTTGTAGAAATACCTAGAACAACAGGTTTTCCATTTCTCAAAGTAGCTTTAGCTGCCATTAATACAGGGCTATCAGTTTGAGCATTAGCAAACTTACTCATTGAATTACCCGTTAAAGGTGCAATGACCATACAATCTAGTTGTACTTTTGGTCCAAATGGTTCTGCTCCTACAATTGAATCAACTGTTTTACGCCCTGTTATTTCTTCAATTTTTTTGATCCAGTCTTCTCCTACACCAAATCTAGTTGTTGTACTTTTAACTGTAAATGTAACTACAGGATATACGTCAGCTCCATCATCGACTAATTTTTGAATTTGGGGTACGACCTCTTCATAAGTACAATGAGAACCTGTAATTCCGAATCCTATTTTCTTACCTTTTAAACTCATTACGATTGCTCCTTCCTTTTCTCTAAATCTTCTTTTAATAGCTGTGTTAGTACGTTTGCGATTATTTGCCCTGCTGTTTTAGGAGCAACGATTCCTGGTAAACCTGGTGCTAATAATGCTTTAATACCTCTTTTTTCAGCATAACGAAAATCTGTTCCTCCAGGTTTTGAAGCTAAATCAATAATTAGCGCATGTGGCTGTAATTTTGAAATGACCCCTGCAGTGACAATTAAAGTAGGAACTGTATTAATAACAATATCAACATCCTTTAAGGCTTCTTCAATGTTCTTGAATTCAAATGCTTCTAAGCCCATTTCAACGATTCTTGCAATATGTTCAGATTTACGAGCGCCTACTTTTACTTTAGCACCTAAATTATGAAAGGTCCTTCCGACACTCATTCCTGTGCGACCTAAACCTAATACGGCTACTTTTGAATTATGAATCGTGTATTCAGTGTGTTGAATTACCATCATAATTGTTCCTTCAACAGTTGGAATACTATTATAAATTGCTACATCATCACGTTCAAATAATTTTACTAATTTTCGATTTGAAGCTGCAACTATACTATCTAAGTAAGAGTTACTTATTCCGGAGTAAATCGTACAATGAGCTGGAGTACTATCTAATATTTCTTTCGTCAACACAACTTTTTCATTTGAAAAAATTGTATCAACAACTCCTTCAATATTCGTACCTGGTACTGGTAGAAGAATTGCATCTAGATCTTCAAAATTAGCATCTGCCATTAATTCTTTTGATGCACTTGTAAAACCACTATCTAATTGTTCGAAACCTATTAATGTTACTTTTGCGTCTAACTCTGTTAACTTCCGAATAACTTCTAACTGTCTGGCGTCCCCGCCAATAACAGCAATGTGCAAGCCAGTTAACATGCAGCATTCACCTTCTTTACTTCACTATGGTAAATGGAAATTAATAATTTGTAAGCAGGACTACCGCCTAACATCTTTCTCCTAAATATCTTATGAATCTTCCTTTGCATTGGTGAAGATTCTTTCTAAAATTAAGGCCCAGTAATCAAAAAGTATTTAACAGAAAAAATAAAAGAAGGTCCTTAATCATTGTTAAGGACCCTCTCATTCATCGTCTTAATGTTTTAAATTAGATGGAATTACCCCATCTGGACTAACTAATGCAACTGCATAATCGTCTGTAAAGACAAAGTTTGCAATATCATTTACATTTTCAATCGTAACATCATCAATTAATTTGATTATTTCATCTAATGAACGATGATGACCAATCATTAATTCATTTTTACCATTACGACTCATTCTGCTATTTGTACTTTCTAAGCCTAACATTAAATTACCTTTTAATTGTTCTTTACAATTAATTAATTCTTTTTCTGATATGCCATCTGCTTTTAAAATTTTTAAAGTTTCTTGGATTGTTTCAAATAATTGGTTTACTTGGCTTTTACCAGTACCACCATATATTGCCACCATACCACTGTCTTGATATGCAGAATGATATGAGAAAACTGAGTAAGCAAGTCCTTTTTGTTCACGAACATCTTGGAATAATCGACTACTCATACTACCGCCAAGAATATTATTTAAGGCGATTAATGGATATAAATCCTTATGTCCTAGTTCAAGACCTCTATATCCGATACAAAGATGTGCTTGTTCTGTTTCTTTTTTACGAGAAATTTCTCCATAATGAATTGTAGGAATCCCAAAGCTAACGTCTTTCTTTTTCCCTTCATAATTTCCAAATAAATCTTCAACTCGTTTAATAAAAGATTCATCAATATTACCAGCAATCGAAATAACGACTTGATCTGGTGTATAAAAATCATTCATATATTGGCGTAGTGTATCGCCATTAAAAGTTTTTAAAGTTTCTTCAGTACCTAATATTGGATACCCTAGTGGATTAGTTTCATACATAACCTTGCTTAGTAAGTCATGTACTAAGTCATCTGGTGTATCATCATACATTTTAATTTCTTCGAGTACTACATTTTTTTCTTTTTCTAATTCACCCTCGTCAAAAGTTGAATTAAAGAACATATCCCCTAGTACTTCTAATGCGTAATCTGCATGTGTATCTAAAACTTTAGCGTAATAACAAGTATATTCTTTTGAAGTAAAAGCATTTACTTGTCCACCAATTGAATCAAAACTTTCCGCAATTTCTTTAGCATTGCGCGTTTTAGTACCTTTAAAGAACATATGCTCTAGAAAATGCGAAACGCCATTTAATTCTTTTGTTTCATTGTATGAACCAGTTTTAATCCATACACCTAGTGCAACGGAACGAACCGTTGAAATATTTTCAATAACTACTCTTACTCCATTTTTACAAGTATGTCGTACAATCATGTAATGCCTCCTATGTATACACCATCTATTTACAATTGTAATAAGATTGAAAAATTTAACTATATTTTACAATCATCTTAACAAAGCTGAATTCAATTGTCATTTGTTTTCAACTTTTTTAATTGTATCGAACCGTTTTTCATCTAATAAAGTTGAGATATTTACAACTTTCCTTCCTGATGCCTCAATTCTTGTAATCAATTCATCAAGCGCATCAGCTGTCGGTTTGGTTGGATGCATAAGAACGATCGTACCATTTTCTGCTTTCTTCATGACACGATTAATAATGACCTCTCTTGGTGGCTTTTGCCAATCAATCGTATCTGCTGTCCACATAATTGTTTTTAACCCTAAACTTGAAGCAATTTTTACCACTTCATCACGATAGCTACCGCTTGGAGGAGCAAACCATTCAACTTTATGATCGGTTGTAGCTAAAATTACAGAATTTGTTTCCACTATTTCATTTCTTATTTGTTGACTGCCTAATCTTGCCATATCAGGATGTGTATACGAATGATTACCAACCTCTTGGTCCGCAGCAGTAATTAATTGAGCAACAGTTGGGTTATTTTTTACCCATCTACCTTCTAGAAAGAAAGTTGCTTTTGCATTGTGCTTCTTTAACACTTCCAACATTCTTGGAATGTATTCATTTCCCCAAGCCACATTAATCGTAAACGCTACCATTGGTTTTTCCGGATTACCTTTATACACTGGTGATGGAGGTAAATCTTTTAAGTGAATTTTAGGAGAAACTTCTTTAAAAACTAACTTACTCTTATCGAATTTGCCTTTTGCCTTCATTTTCCTATACGATGCATCTACATCAACCGCTAATCCGTTATACCCGGGAATGGCCTTCCAAACCGAATCCAAATAAGCATCTTTAGGAGGTTTTTCATATGATGGTGCGTTTGTTTTAATTTCAGCTAGTAAATCATTTGTTTTTGCTGTTACTAGTGACGATTTTGCATTTAAGTTCCTTACGTAATGATTAGTGTAATGATTTCTAACTACTAGAGTTGCTAGAAATAATGCCACAACTAATGCTAAGACTTTTAACCTACCTCTACTCATTTCCTAAACGCCCTCCTACTAGAAGGAATATGTTATTTTTGAATAAAATAGAACAAGCTCCCTACAAAATTATGTACTTATATGGTAATTTCTAGTTCTACTTTTTTATTGTAACCAAAAAAAAATATGAAACACAAAAAAATGCAGGAAAAAATAGGAAATGCGGAATTAAGAAAGGAAGAGTCTAGAAAGAGAGGGTAAAACAAAAAAATTAAAAAAAACAACAGGTTCACCTTAAGTGCCTGTTGTTCTTTATTGGTAAGGAACGCTAAACGCCTTCCTCTTTTTAGTTTTGTTCAGCTTTTTCTTTTTGCTCTTTTAATACTGCTTTGCGAGATAAGTTAACTCGGCCTTGTTTGTCGATTTCAGTTACTTTTACAAGGATTTCGTCCCCAAGTGAAAGTACATCTTCAACTTTTGCAATACGTTCTTCTGCTATTTCAGAAATGTGTACTAAGCCGTCTTTACCTGCAAAAATTTCAACGAATGCGCCGAATTTTTCAATTCGTTTAACTTTACCCATGTATAGTTGACCTACTTCTACTTCACGAACAAGGTCTTCAATAATTTGTTTTGCACGATCGTTCATAGGTTGGTCTACAGATGAGATAAATACAGTACCATCTTGTTCAATGTCAATTTTCACGCCAGTTTCTTCAATAATTTTATTGATTTGTTTTCCACCTGGTCCGATAACATCTTTAATTTTATCTGGATTAATTGTCATCATTAAGATTTTTGGAGCAAACTCAGATAATGCTGTTCTTGGTTCACTAATTGTTGCCAACATTGAATCAAGGATTTGCATACGTCCAATTTTCGCTTGTTCTAAAGCTTCTTTTAAAATTTGTTCTGATAATCCATCGATCTTAATGTCCATTTGAAGTGCAGTAACACCTTTTGCAGTACCTGCAACTTTAAAGTCCATATCTCCTAAGTGATCTTCCATACCTTGAATATCTGTAAGTACAGAATAATGTTCACCAGATTTAATTAATCCCATTGCAATACCTGCAACTGGCGCTTTAATTGGTACACCTGCATCCATCATTGCTAATGTACTTGCACAAATACTAGCTTGTGAAGTTGATCCATTTGATTCAAGAACTTCTGAAACAAGACGGATTGTGTATGGGAAGTCTTTTTGGTCCGGAATACTTGGCTCAAGAGCTCTTTCACCTAGTGCTCCGTGACCAATTTCACGACGACCTGGTCCACGAATTGGTCCTGTTTCCCCAACGCTAAATTGTGGGAAATTATAATGGTGCATAAATCGTTTTGATTCTTCTATACCTAATCCATCAAGGATTTGTACGTCACCTAGAGCACCAAGTGTACAAATACTTAACGCTTGAGTTTGTCCACGAGTGAATAAACCAGAACCATGCGTACGTGGTAGTAAACCAACTTGTGATGATAATGGACGGATTTCATCTAATTTTCTTCCATCTGGACGTACTTTTTCAACTGTAATTAATCGGCGAACTTCTTCTTTTACAAGCATTGAAAGAATTTCTTTAACATGTCCAATTGTTTCGTCGTCCGCTTCATTTTCTTCAAACTGAAGAACAACGCGTTCTTTTACTACATTGATCGCATCTTCACGAGCATGTTTTTCATGAACTTGGATTGCTGCGTTTAATTCTTCTTCACAAATTTCACGAATTTGTTTTTCTAAATCCGCATTAATTTCATGAAGTTTAATTTCCAATTTTTCTTTACCAATTTGAGCTACTATATCTTCTTGGAAAGCAATTAATTTTTTAATTTCTTCATGACCAAACATGATTGCTTCAAGCATTACTTCTTCTGGTACTTCGTCAGCTCCAGCTTCAACCATGTTAATTGCATCTTTTGTTCCAGCTACGGTTAAATTAATGTCACTGTTTTCAGCTTGTTCAACAGTTGGATTAATAATAAATTCGCCGTTTATACGACCGACTACTACTCCAGCAATTGGTCCATTAAAAGGAATGTCAGATACGCATAGAGCTAATGAACTACCAAACATAGCAGCCATTTCTGATGAGCAGTCTTGATCTACACTCATAACCATACTGATTACTTGTACTTCATTACGGAATCCATCTGCGAATAATGGTCGAATTGGACGGTCAATTAATCGACTCGCTAAAATTGCTTTTTCACTTGGTCTACCTTCACGTTTAATAAATCCACCAGGAATTTTACCTACTGCATATAAACGCTCTTCATAGTTTACTGTTAATGGGAAAAAGCTAACTTTTTTAGGTTCTTTTGATGCAGTTGCTGATGATAATACGACAGTATCTTCGTATCTTACTAAAACTGCTCCATTTGCTTGCTTAGCTAATTGTCCTACTTCAACTGTAAGAGTTTTACCAGCAAGCTCCGTGGAAAAAACGTGCTTTTGTTGTTCCATATGGTATAAATACCCCTCTCTAATTTACAATTCAATGTTTAGATTAAATTATGTAAAAAATCGTATATTCTCTATTATCTCCTATGTTTAGTAAAGAAATCAACTAACGAGAAAAAGAGATTAAATATTTATAAATTTAACATCGAATGAACACTTAATTTAAGTCGATATGTATAAGAAAAAGCGGGAAGAATCCCGCTTTTTCTAAAAGTATCAAATTAATACTCGAAATTAACGACGTAAACCTAATTTGTTAATTAATTCACGGTAACGAGTAATGTCTTTGTTACGTAAGTAGTTAAGTAAGTTACGACGCTTACCAACCATTTTTAATAAACCACGACGAGAGTGGTGATCTTTTTTGTGAGTACGTAAGTGCCCATTTAAAGAGTTAATGTTTTCAGTTAAAACTGCAATTTGAACTTCTGGAGAACCAGTATCGTTTGCATGAGTTTTGTAAGTGCTGATAATTTCGTTTTTACGTTCTTGAGTTAATGCCATGTTAATTCACCTCATAATATTATTGTTGAACACCTATCACCTAGCAGTCGTCGGTGAATCGAACAGCCAAGCAACGGTTTTTCAAATACTTTATTAAGTTTACATTGTTTTAACTATAAAAGCAAGTCTTGTAAATTAGTTATTTCGAAAATAACTTTTTACAGTTTCTCGATCTTTTTGTAATTGATCAATCAGTTCATTTATTCCATTAAATTTCTTTTCATCACGGATTCTTGTGTACCAGAATAATTCTACTTCATTTCCATAAATATCATCGCTAAAATCAAATATATTTACTTCAATTGTTTGTTTTTGGAATTCATGATAAAAAGTTGGTTTGTATCCTATATTACACATACCTTCATACAGTTGTCCGTTAACGATACATTTTACTGCATAAACACCAACTGAAGGTAATGCATACGGTATTGAAACAGAAATATTAGCTGTTGGAAATCCAATTGTTCTACCACGTTTGTCCCCGTCTACAACTATTCCCTTTATTTGATACTGTCTACCAAGTAAATGAGTAGCATCTTCCATTTCACCGGCTTTTATTGCTTCTCTAATGCGAGTCGAACTAACTTTTTCTTCATCTAAAACAAATTTCGTTACGGTTGATTGAGTAAATTCACCTCGAGAATGGAATGGTAATGATTCCATATTCCCTTTACCATATTTTCCAAATGAAAAATCAAATCCAGCTACAACATGTTTTGCATTTAAAGAAATAATATATTGATCGACAAATTCTTGTGGTTGGAGATTTGCAAATTCCTCTGAAAATTCAACTACAAATAATTGGTCTACACAAAGTTTCTCCATCCACTTCACTTTTAGTGCCAAAGGCGTCAAATAAGAAATCGCATCATCACGATTTCCAAGTATAGCAGATGGATGAGGATCAAATGTCATTACTGATAATAATAATCCTTTTTCATCCGCAATCTCTTTGGCTGTTTTTATGACTTGTTGATGACCTATATGTACTCCATCAAAAAAGCCAAGTGCTAAGACCGTTTCTTTACAATCTTCTTTTGTTATTGAATGAGGATGGGTGATTTTTATTACTTTTGTCATTTATATCACCTTTTCTATAATCAAGTCTCTTTTCCCATTATAGAACAATGATTAAAATTTATATAGTTTTTTCTATTGGTTATGAAATACTCTTGTTGGTTTAATGACTTGATTATTTTTAGGATTTGGAGTATACATTGCAATAATTTTGTTATTTTCGTTATAGACTGCAATATATTCTTCTTCTTTACAATTCATTGTGTTAGGAAAAAATCCACCATTAAATACTCTTACTTCTTCTTCGGCAGTCACATTTAAACGAGGATACTCATTTAGTGCTTGCTCCATCGTTAGCATCACACGATCAAGAGTTGCTGCTTCAGTAGCTTCTTCTAGTTCCTCTAATGTTACACAATCATCTATTGTAAATGCACCAGCTTTTGTTCTAGTTAAATAAGACATATGTGCAGGATACCCTAACAGTTCACCCATTTGAACAGCTAACGTCCTAATATATGTACCTTTACTACAGAACACTTCAAATTTAAATGAAATTGTATCTCCTTCAAATACTTCTCGATTATCAAGTAACATCATTTCAAAAATCGTAATCGTTCTAGTTGGACGTTCAACTTCGATTCCTGCTCGCGCATATTCATATAACTTTTTACCATTTACTTTAACTGCTGAATACATTGGAGGTGTTTGCTGAATATCACCTGTTAATTGATTTAAAACAGTTAAAATTTCTTCACGAGTAATAACTCGATCAACATTCTTTTGCTCAACTATTTCACCATGTGCATCCTCAGTTGTTGTAGAAAAACCTAAAGTAATTTCACCAATATATTTTTTACGATCATCAGTTAAATATGGTATCAGCTTTGTTGCTTCACCAATACATATTGGCAAAACACCTGTTACTTCGGGATCAAGTGTACCTGTATGACCAACCTTTTTTGTCTTTAAAATTTTTCTAATTTTAAAGACACAGTCATGTGAGGTAAGACCTGCTGGTTTATTCAGTGCGATTACGCCATTCATCTTATCACCTATAATTTATTTTTTGCATGATGAAAAATGGATAGACGAATCACTCGCCTATCCATTCATTATCAGTTATTTTCTTTATTAATTTGAGTTAGCAATGTTTCAATTCGATTACCATAATCGACTGACTCATCAAATTCAAAAATTAATTCTGGAGTCTTACGTAAACGAATACGTTGACCAATTTCAGAACGAATAAATCCTTTTGCTTTCGCTAAACCAATTAATGTATTCTGACGTTGTTCATCGTCACCTAATACTGAAATATAGACTTTAGCTTGTTGAAGGTCACCAGTTACTTGAACGTCAGTAACTGTTACGAAGCCGATTCTTGGATCTTTAATTTTTCTACCAATAATTTCACCAAGCTCTTTCTTCATTTGTTCCCCAACTCGATGTGCTCTTACTTTCATACTTTCACCTCTATCTTACAAAGCAAAACATTTCGTGCTTTCATACGATTAGTTTAACTAATTGTATAAATAATTATTTATGTTGCTTACCTAATCATTTGTGACCGGTTCACTTTTTCTTACATATAGCGACTTGCCCCTCTAATTAGCTTACTACGGGGGCAATGTGAGTCGCTTCATTTTTCGTTATTTACGTTTAATTTCTTCCATTACATAAGCTTCGATTACGTCGCCTTCTTTAATATCATTGTATTTCTCGATTGTAATACCACATTCGTAGTTTGTAGCTACTTCTTTAACGTCATCTTTGAAACGTTTTAAAGTATCTAATTGACCTTCAAATACAACAATACCGTCACGAATTAAGCGAACACCGCTATCACGAGTGATTTTACCATCAGTTACATAACATCCAGCAATTGTTCCAACTTTTGATACTTTGAATACTTGGCGTACTTCCGCTTGACCAATTACTTTTTCTTCAAATTCAGGGTCTAGCATACCTTTCATCGCAGATTCAATTTCTTCGATTGCTTTGTAAATAATACGGTGTAATCGAATATCAACATTTTCTAAATCAGCAGTACGTTTTGCATTTACATCAGGACGTACATTGAAACCAATAATGATTGCATTAGATGCTGAAGCTAAGATTACATCAGACTCAGTAATTGCACCTGCGCCAGTATGGATAATTTTAACTTTTACGCCTTCAACTTCAATTTTTTGTAATGAACCTGCCATCGCTTCAACAGAACCTTGAACGTCTGCTTTTACAATTAAGTTGATTTCTTTTACATTACCTTCTTGAATTTGAGCAAATAAATCTTCAAGAGATAATTTTGAGCTTTCGCTACGTTGTTGAAGAACTGCTTTTGAAGCACGAGCTTCACCAACTTGACGTGCACGTTTCTCATCTGCAAATACCATAAAGCGGTCGCCAGCTTGAGGAACTTCATTTAAACCAGTAATTTCCACTGGAGTTGATGGGCCAGCTTCTTTAATTCGACGACCTAAGTCATTTACCATCGCACGAACACGACCAAATGAAGTACCAACTACAATTGGATCTCCTACTTTTAATGTACCATTTTGAACTAATAATGTTGCAACTGAACCTTTACCTTTATCTAATTCAGCTTCAATTACAGTTCCTAGTGCTTTACGAGTAGGATTTGCTTTATATTCTTCTACTTCACTAACTAAAAGAATCATTTCAAGTAACTGATCTACACCCTCACCATTTAATGCTGAAATTGGAACAAAGATTGTGTCTCCACCCCATGCCTCTGATACAATACCGTGTTCAGTTAATTCCTGCATTACACGATCTGGGTTTGCAGCTTCTTTATCCATTTTATTCACAGCGATGATAATAGGTACTTCTGCTGCTTTAGCGTGGTTGATTGCTTCTACTGTTTGAGGCATAACACCGTCATCAGCTGCTACAACGATAATTGTAATATCAGTAACTTGTGCTCCACGTGCACGCATTGTAGTAAATGCGGCGTGACCAGGAGTATCTAGGAATGTAATTTTCTTTCCTTCGATGTCAACTTGGTAAGCACCGATATGTTGAGTGATACCACCTGCTTCTCCAGCAGTTACTTTTGATTTACGAATATAGTCAAGTAAAGTTGTTTTACCATGGTCAACGTGACCCATAATTGTTACAACTGGTGGACGTTCTTCTAAAGAAGCTTCATCATCAGCTTCATCAATAAAGCCTTCGAATTCTGTTTCATCAACAATTACTTCTTCTTCTACTTCAACACCATAGTCACTTGCTAATAATTCTATTGTGTCTTTATCAAGGTCTTGGTTAATTGTTGCCATAATACCAAGCATGAATAATTTTTTAATTAATTCTGATGGTTCTTTACCTAATTTTTTTGCAAGCTCAGATACTTTTAAAGAACCTGAGAAAATTATTTTATTTGATGTATTATCGGTCGAGTTATTTTTATGATTCATATTTTGAATGCCTTTCTTTATCCCTGTCGTTTGTCGATCTTCATTTTGACTGCTTTGCTTTTGGCTATCAGTCTTTTTCTTTTTATTACTGTTCTTTTTTGACTTTACTTCCGTTTCTTCTAGTTGATAATCTTCTTTGAAATCAAGCTCTTCACTAACTTCTACATTAAATGCAGGAATTACCTTAAAAGAAGGTTTAGCTTTTTGGGGTTGTTTTATCTCAACAGTTTTAGGTTGAAAACTCACATTTAACTTTTCAACAATATCTTCTGCAATTGTGGCCATATGATTCTTTACTTCGATTTTTAAATCCTTGAGTCTTTCAATAATTTCCTTACTTGAAACATTTTGCTTTTTAGCATACTCATAAATTCTAATTTTCGTCATACGTTCACCCCCAGATTAGTCCATTAATTTAATAATGTCTGAAGTTTTGTTGCAAATCCTTGATCAGTAATTGCAACGACCACGCGAGCATCTTTCCCAATTGCGTGCCCTAATTCATATCGATTTTCAACATAGCAAAGCGGTGTATTGTAATAAGTTGTTTTGTCTTTTATTTTCTTCGCGGTTAAATCGGAAGCATCCTTTGACAAAATCACTAGCTTTGCTCTTTTTTGCTGGACCTCTTTTACAACTAACTCCTCGCCTGAAACCACTTTTCGAGCTCTAGCTGCAAGTCCTAATAATGACAATCCTTTATCTATCATGTAGGATCCTTTTCAATAAAAGCAATAAGTTCATCATATAAGCTAGTATCAATTTTAGCGTTTAATTGCTGTTCTAAAGTATTTTTTTGTTGAGCTAGTTTCACAACTTCAACAGATTTTGTTAAGTACGCGCCACGACCCGATTTTTTACCACTTGGATCAATTGACACTTCTCCTTCTTTAGAACGCACAATTCTTATTAATTCTTTTTTTGGTTTCATTTCTTGTGTTACAACACACTTACGTAATGGGATTTTTCGATTCATGAGTTTACTCACTCCTCATTAAAGTCGTCAGCGTAAGCTTCAAAACCATCATTAGAAACTGTTACTTCTTGTGCTGGTGATGTATAGTCAATCCCAATTTTATCTGCATCTGACTGTGATTTAATATCAATTTTCCATCCAGTTAAACGCGCAGCTAATCTTGCATTTTGACCTCTTTTTCCAATTGCAAGAGACAATTGGTGATCCGGCACAACTACAGTAGTTGCTTTATCATCTTCATTAACTAAAACTCTAATGACTTGTGATGGACTTAATGCATTTGCTACAAATTCTACTGGATCTGAAGACCAACGTACGATGTCAATCTTTTCACCTTTTAATTCATTCACGATTGATTGAACACGTTGCCCTTTTTGACCTACACAAGCACCCACTGGATCTAAATCTGGATTTGATGTATAGACTGAAATTTTAGAGCGGTCTCCAGCTTCCCGAGCTACAGAACGGATTTCTACAACTCCATCATATATTTCAGGTACTTCAGTTTCAAATAAACGTTTTAGTAATCCAGGGTGTGTACGTGATACAAAAATTTGTGGTCCTTTAGACGTTTTTTCAACTTTTGTAACAAATACTTTAATGCGGTCATGGATTTTGTATTTCTCAGTTGGAATTTGTTCTGTTACAGGAAGCACTGCTTCTATTTTACCTAAGTTAACATAGATTGCTCGAGAGTCGATACGTTGTACTGTACCTGTCATCATATCTTCTTGACGATCAATGTATTCAGAGTAAATTACACCGCGTTCTGCTTCACGAACTCTTTGTGTTACTACTTGTTTAGCAGTAGTTGCAGCAACTCGTCCAAAGTCTTTTGGAGTCACTTCTAACTCAATGACATCTCCAACCATAAAGTTTGGATTATGCGTTTGAGCTTCTTCAACAGTAATTTCTAAACGAGTATCAAACACATTGCTTACAACTTCTTTTCTTGCAAATACACGAATTGAACCATTATGTAGGTTAAAATCAACTCGAACATTTTGTGCTTGATTAAAATTACGTTTATAAGCAGAAATTAAAGCCGCTTCAATCGCTTCAATTACCACATCTTTGCTAATTCCTTTTTCTCTTTCAATTATTTCTAATGCTGTTAATAACTCCGAACTCATTAAAAGTACCCCCTACTTAGAAAAACGTAACAGCAAGTCTTGCACTTGCGATTTTTGGTGTTGGAATTGTAATCATTTTTTTTCTCGTTTTAATCGTTAATTCTAACTGAACTTCCTCTGACGTATAGGATATTAATTTTCCTTCGAATTTCTTTTCGTCAAGGATTGGCTCGTAAGTTTTGATGAAAACTTGTTTTCCAATCGCTTTGATAAAGTCCTGTTCTTTTTTTAATGGACGCTCAGCACCTGGTGATGAAACATCTAAGAAGTAAAGATTTTCAATTGGATCTTTTTCATCTAATACTTCACTAAGTTTTTCACTTACTCCGGCACATTGTTCCAAATCAATTCCATTCTCACTATCTATAAATACTCGAAGGAACCAGTCTTTTCCTTCTTTTACGTATTCTACATCAACTAATTCTAATCCTAGTTGTTCAATTATTGGTTGCGCTAATTCCGTTACAACCTCTGTGACCTTCTTACTCAAGAAGTATCCTCCTTCCAAACATAACAAGATGAAAATTCCCTGCTATTTAGCAGGGAAATTATCTTTAGTATTTCCAATTTACACAATAATCGTAACCTAAAATTAAGGTAAAAATCATCGGTAAAAGATGAATTGGGTAATAAGAAAGAGCAGGTTCCCCTGCTCTCCAAAAAAAATCCCGTGCTAAATCACATCTGTATTTACTATACCATAATTCCCAAGTTTTGCAAACTTTAAAAGCCATCGAATAGTGATAATTGATTTTGATCTGGTAAATTTTGTAAACATCCTTGTTTATCTAGATATTCTAATACTGTTTTAGAAATTTTACTTCTTTGTTGTAAATCTTCTTTTGAAAGGAATTCACCGTCTTCTCTTGATGATACAATATTTTTAGCAGCATTCGTCCCTAATCCCGGTATCGAATTGAATGGAGGTAATAACTTATTACCATTTACTAAAAATTCATCGGCACTTGATCGATATAAATCCATTTTTTCAAATGAAAAGCCTCTTTCACACATTTCTAACGCTAACTCAAGTACAGTCATTAAACTTCTTTCTTTAACTGATGCATCTAATCCCTTTATGGCAATTTCTTCAATTTTTACTTTGATCGTACTTGGACCTGCGATCATTGCTTCAATATCAAAATCTTCTGCACGTACTGTAAAATAAGCAGCATAATAAAGAATTGGATGATGTACTTTGAAATAAGCAATTCGTACTGCCATCAAAACGTATGCAGCAGCATGCGCTTTCGGGAACATGTACTTAATTTTTTTACAAGAATCAATATACCATGCAGGAACTTTATTATTTCTCATTTCCTCTTCCCACTCTGGTGGTACACCTTTACCTTTACGAACAGATTCCATTATTTTAAATGCTAATGATGGATCTAATCCTTGATAAATTAAATAAACCATAATGTCATCACGACAACCAATTACTTCAGATAGAGAGCATGTTCCGCTGTTTATTAACTCAGACGCATTTCCTAACCATACATCGGTACCATGTGATAAACCTGATATTTGAACTAGTTCAGAAAATGTAGATGGCTTCGTATCTTCTAACATTTGACGAACGAATTTTGTTCCAAATTCAGGAATTCCATAAGTACCTGTTTTACAGCCAATCTGTTCTTCTGAAACACCTAATGGCTCAGGTCCCGCAAATATTTTCATTACTTCAGGATCATCAGTAGGAATTGTTTTTGGATCAATTCCACTTAAGTCTTGAAGCATACGGATAACGGTTGGATCATCGTGTCCAAGAATATCAAGTTTTAATAAATTATCATGGATTGAGTGGAAATCAAAATGAGTCGTTTTCCATTCAGACTTTACATCATCTGCTGGGAACTGAATTGGAGAAAAATCATAAATGTCCATATAATCTGGTACAACGATAATCCCCCCTGGATGTTGACCAGTTGTTCTTTTAACACCCGTACATCCCATCGCTAAGCGATCGTATTCAGCCCCTCGTAAAGTCAGATTATGATCATTTGCATAGCCTCTTACATAACCGTAAGCTGTCTTATCTGCTACGGTACCAATTGTACCAGCACGATACACGTAGTCCTCACCAAATAGTACTTTTGTGTAGTTGTGAGCAGTTGGTTGATATTCACCGCTGAAATTCAAGTCGATATCAGGAACCTTATCCCCTTTAAATCCAAGGAAGGTTTCGAAAGGAATATCATGTCCATCTTTTTTAAATGCTGTTCCACATTCTGGACAATCTTTATTAGGTAAATCAAATCCCGATCCTACAGATCCATCATTGAAGAACTCTGAGAGTTTACAATTTGGACAGACATAATGTGGTGGAAGTGGATTTACTTCCGTTATTTCTGTCATCGTTGCAACTAGTGATGATCCTACAGATCCCCTTGAACCTACTAAGTAGCCATCATCTAATGATTTTTTTACAAGTTTATGTGAAATCAAGTAAATTACGGCGAATCCATGCCCAATGATACTTTTCAATTCTTTTTCAAGACGCGCTTCTACAATTTCAGGTAATTGTTCCCCATAAATCGACCTTGCCATTTGATAGCTCATATCACGAACTTCATCTTCAGCGCCTTCAATTTTTGGAGTATATAAGTCATCTTTAATTGGTTTAATATCTTCAATTAAACTAGAAATTTTTTGAGTATTTGTAACAACAATCTCTTTTGCTTTTTCTTCTCCTAAAAATGCGAAAGAAGCTAACATTTCATCAGTTGTTCTAAAATGAACATCTGGTAAGCGATGTCGATTTAATGGATTTGCTCCGCCTTGAGAACCAACTAAGATTTTGCGATAAATCTGGTCTTCTTTTTGTAAATGATGTACGTTACCAGTACCAACAACAATTTTTTCTACTTTTTCGGCCATTTTCACTAGCTTTGAGATTACTTCTCTTAAATGTTGTTCATTTCGAACAATTTCTAATTCTATTAAATGTAATAATGTTTCTGGTGGCAATACTTCGATATAATCATAAAACTCCATTAGCTTTTCTGCTTCTTCAGGAGATTTTTGAACACTTGCCTCAAAAACTTCACCTTTATCACAAGCAGATCCAACTAGTATTCCTTCACGATGTTTTACTAATAATGATCTAGGTACCCTTGCAACTCGATGATGATAATGAAGATGGGAATATGAAACAATTTTAAACAAGTTTTTTAGACCTATCTCATTCGTTGCAAGTAAAGTCGCATGTGATGGTCTTGCTCTTTTATACGCATCGCCTTTCCCCATATTATTATTTAGCTCGTCATGATAATTCATATCCTGCTCTGCTGCATCTTTAAGCATCTTTAGAAGCAAGAAACCAGTTGCTTCAGCATCATAAATCGCTCTATGATGTTGTGTTAAGTTAATATCGAATTTTTTACATAGTGTATTTAAGCGGAAGTTTTTAAAATCTGGATACAAGTTTCTAGCTAACTCAAGCGTATCAATTACACCGTTATTCGTAATACCAATATCAAACTTTTTAAAGCCCATTTGAATAAAGCCCATGTCAAATGATGCATTATGTGCGACAAGTATATCGTCACCCATCCACTCTTTAAATTCCCGAAGAATAACGTCTACATTTGGAGCATCTTTAACCATTTCGTCTGTAATTCCGGTTAATTCGATTGTAGTTGCGCTTAAAGGGTGATGTGGATTTGCGAATCGTTCAAATCGATCAATAATTTCACCTTTATGAATCTTAACAGCAGCTAATTCGATAATCGTATCGTAAACCGCTGATAGTCCAGTTGTCTCTACGTCAAATACAACATAGGTTGCTTCCTCTAATGAGACATGAGATGGATTATATGCTGTTGGAACACCATCATTTACTAGATTTATTTCAACACCATATAATATTTTCACACCAAGTTTTTTACCTGTTCCAAATGCTTCTGGGAAGGACTGTACAACTGCATGATCCGTGATCGCAATCGCCTCATGTCCAAACTTACTTGCTTGCTTAACTAAGTCTCCTGCTGAAACTACAGAATCCATTTGGCTCATATGAGTGTGTGCATGTAACTCGATTCTGCGCTCACCTTCTGGGGCCTTATCCTTCCGTTCTTCAGGAGTAATCTCATTAATATCATTTGCCATCATCACTAAATCACGTACAAATGTATCATTTTGTACTGATCCTCTAACTTTTAACCACATACCCTTTTTGATTCTATTTAACATCGGGATATCTTCTTTGTCTCTAGAGAACATTTTCACTAGTATTGAGCTAGTGTAATCTGTCATTTTAAACGTAATTAAGACCCTGCCACTTTTAAGTTCACGTACTTCTGAATCAAATACATAACCTTGGACTACAACACGTTTTTCTTCTTCAATGATTGATGAGATTGTATTAATTTCTGTTTCCTTAATATAATAACCGACAACTAGAGGACCTTGTGGTTCATCTCCCTCAGCCTCTTCTGCCTCTCTCTTATCTAATTCAACAAGTACTTCCATCGCTCTTTTGCGATCTTCCTCAGCCTTTTTCTCAAGAAACTCGGCTTTTTCTTCTACATTTTCAAGTATCGTATTCTCAAAAAATAATTTTGGAAAACCTACTTTTTGGTATAAGTCTTGAAGCTGAGGTACATATCTACTTGTAAATGTATTTTCTTCAATTAGACTATTTAAATTAATCGTTACTTTATTATTTTCAACTGAAGGTATTGCTCCTTCTATATGTTGTAAAATTGGAGATTTTGATTCAACTGATTGAATCATAAATGACCAATAATCGATTACTTTTTGTTCTTCAATAGTTAAGTTATCTGTTTTAATAACTACTGAAACATCTGCTATATGTTTAAACGTCCTTAATAAACTTGTAACAAAAACTTGAAACGTTGCAAAAGGTAAAACATTTTCTATTTTAAAAGTAAACTGCCATTTTTTTTCAGTTTTATTTACTTCAAGATTTACGATTTCTCCGTTTTTAAAATACAGTTCTCGCATTTCTTGAGGAAATTGAAGTTGATCTAATAATAGCTGAAAACGTTCCTCTCGAGTTTGTCCCATTCTTTCACCAACCTTTTAAAAAATTGCAATGAAAAATGCAATACATTTTTGAAATTATAAAAGTCTAGATTTTGACTAAAAATTGAAAGTACCTCTCAAAAAAGAGGTACTTTCATTATTTGTGTGCTCGTCACCCTTTAAGAGGTCGACCCACTTTTATTTTATTTTAACATATTTATTTCATTCACAAGGTTAGAAATTTCTACTTCTTTACTAACTTGTCCATCTCTAGTTTTTAATTCTACAATTCCTTCTGCAGCTTTCTTACCAACTACTACACGAACAGGAATACCGAAAAGATCTGCATCTGCGAACTTAACGCCTACGCGTTCATTTCGATCATCTAGTAATACATCTTGTCCAATTTCTTTTAATGTTTTATAGATATCATCCGCTAGAGTAACTTGCTCTTCATTCTTTGTATTTACAGTAATAACATGTACATCGAATGGTGCTAGATTTTTAGGCCATACAATACCTTTTTCATCATTATATTGCTCTACAATTGCAGCTAATGTACGAGATACACCGATTCCGTAGCATCCCATAATAATTGGATTTGATTTACCATTTTCATCAAGGAATGTTGCATTCATCGATTCAGAGTATTTTGTACCAAGCTTGAATACATGTCCTACTTCGATTCCTTTAGCAAATGAGATTGTACCATTACCGTCTGGTGATAGGTCACCTTCTTGAATAAATCTTAAATCTACAAAGTCTTTAACATTATAGTCGCGATTTACAGTAACATTAATGTAGTGGTAACCTTCTTCATTTGCTCCACAGCAACCATTTACAATTCCTTTAATTGCTTGATCAGCTAAAACTAATAAATCAGATTTCACGCCGATAGGACCTAATGATCCGATTTCACAGTTCATTAGCTCTTTTACTTCTTCTTTAGAAGCAAGCTCTACCGAATGTGCACCTAAATAATTTTTCAATTTAATATCGTTGATTTCGTGATCACCACGAGCAAGAACTAAAACAAAATTTTCGTCTGCTTTAAAAATAATTGATTTAATACTTTTTTCAATCGGTAAATTTAAGAATTCAATAACTTCATCGATTGTTTTTTGATTTGGCGTTTCTACTTTTTGAACTTCTTCTAGCGGCTCGTCTGATGGTTCATAATTTGTAATAATTGGAGCCATTTCAATATTTGCTGCATAGTTAGATTCATTCGAAAACGCAATCGTATCTTCACCGATGTCAGATAACACCATAAACTCATGTGTATCTTTACCACCCATTGCACCTGAATCTGCTACAACCGCTCTGAAATTCAGACCACAGCGAGTAAATACATTACTATAAGCAGTAAATAGTCGATCATACACTTCATCTAAACTCTCTTGAGTCGCATGGAATGAATAAGCATCTTTCATTAAGAACTCACGACCACGTAGTAATCCAAATCGAGGACGTTTTTCATCTCGGAATTTAGATTGAACTTGATAAAGTGTAATCGGTAACTTTTTATACGATTTTAATTCATCGCGAATAATTGAAGTAACAACTTCTTCATGAGTTGCACCTAGAGCAAATCCTCTACCATGACGATCTCTTAATCGCATTAATTCTGGACCGAAATTTTCCCAACGACCTGATTCTTCCCATAATTCTTGTGCTTGCATTGATGGCATTAACATTTCCATCGCACCCGCATTGTTCATTTCTTCTCGAACGATATTCGCTACTTTTTGAAGAACTTTATTCCCAAGTGGTAAAAAACTATATATACCAGATGCATTCTGTCTAATAAAGCCTGCTCTTAATAATAACTGATGGCTTTTAATATCTGCATCTGATGGTACTTCGCGAAGGGTTGGACTATATACGATACTTTGTTTCAAAAGGATTCACCTCATATTTTTTCTTTTATTCTCAAATTCTTTTTTTACTAATAATGATAAGAATCCGCTCCCACTAAAAAAACGGGCTCACTAAGTCCGTTTTTTTAGCAAGTAAGACGCGATTCTCATTACACGTTTAAATTAAACAGAGCTTCTTATAAGAATAATCTTTTAATATCGTTCCAAGTTACGATAATCATTAATAACATTAATAACGCAAAACCGATAAAGTGAACAACACCTTCTTTTTGGCGATCAATCGGTCTTCCTCTTAATGCTTCAATAGCAAAAAATGTCAGTCTACCACCATCAAGAGCTGGTAGTGGTAATAAATTCATAATACCAAGGTTGATACTTAAGAATGCTGCCCATTTCATTAAATAGAATATACCTGAATGTGCAGCTTGATCTGTCACTTGATAAATACCAACAGGACCAGAAAGATTATTAATAGAGAATTGACCAGTAACTAAATGGCCAACTGCTAAAACTATTTCTTTTGTCCAACCATACGTTTCAGTTATTCCGTATTTAATCGAAGAAAAAACATTTTTCTCAACTGGCGCATATACACCAATTAAGCCATTTACTTTATGATCAATTTCTTCTGATTTTGGCGTAACTGGAAGCGAAATCGTTTTGTTATCGCGTTTAACTTTAAATAATAATTCTTTTCCCGGGCTTTCTCTTACAACCTTAACTACTTCTGCCCATTTCGAAACTGAATGATTATCAATTGATAAAACTGCATCTCCTTCTTTTAGACCAGCCGTTTGCGCTGCACCTTTTGGAAGTAGCTTACCGATTTTTGCATCGTTAACAGGTGTTCCTTGAAGTAAACCTAGTAAGATGAAAATGACTAAAGCTAAAATAAAGTTCATCATCGGACCAGCAAAAATTGCAATCGCTCTTTTACCAACAGATTTACTATTAAATTGTCTGTTATACGGTGCAATTTGATGACCTTGTCCTTCACTATAAACGAACGCTTTTTCATTTACATTGAATTTAGAAACTTCTTCAGAACCTTCTTCTATTCCAATAATTTCAAGCTTATGCTCTAAATCAATCGAATCTACTTCAACAAAACGAAGGTCTTGGAAACGATCAAATTGATCAACAACAAGCTTTGTTACTTCATTATTTGCATTAAATTGTAATCCGATATGTGAGCCAGGCTTAACTTGTACCATTTCCGGATCTTCTCCAGCATATCGAACATAGCCACCAAGTGGTAATAATCTTATTGTATATGTAGTTTCATTTCGATAAAACGAGAAAACCTTTGGACCAAATCCAATTGCAAATTCTCTACATAATATACCAGCACGTTTTGCAAAATATAGATGACCTAGTTCATGAAAAAATACAAGTGCGCCAAAAATTACGATAAACGCGATTACTGTATTCATGTAATTACCACCCTTACTTTATTAGTGATGAAACGAATTGTCTTGTTTGATCATCAATGCTACGAATTTCTTCCAATGAAGGATTACTTATTACATTGTGTTTTTCAAGAGCATTTTCTATAAAATTCTCAATTTGTAAGAATGATATTTTCCCTTGAAGAAAAGCAGCTACTGCTTCTTCATTTGCCGCATTTAACACTGTTGGTAAACTACCACCTATTTTTCCAGCATGATAAGCAAAATCCAAACATTTAAACCTGTTAAAATCCATTTTTTCAAAATGAAGTGTCCCAAATTTAATTAAATCTAATGGTTTGTGATTTGCTACTGGTTTTCTTTCAGGATAGTTTAGTGCATATGCGATAGGGACTCTCATATCAGGTGTTCCTAATTGTGCCATTACACTACCGTCTTTAAATTCAATCATAGAGTGAATAACACTTTCTCTATGTAATACTACATCAATTTGTTCATATGGCATATTAAATAACCAATGCGCTTCAATGACTTCTAAACCTTTATTCATCATTGTAGCTGAGTCAATCGTAATTTTAGCACCCATTGACCAATTTGGATGATTTAGGGCATCTTCAATAGTAACATCTTTTAATTGATCTCTTGTCTTGTCTCTAAAACTACCACCGGAAGCTGTGATAATTAATTTATGTATTTCATTTGGGTTTTCACCATTTAAACATTGGAAGATCGCTGAATGCTCACTATCAACTGGTAAGATTGAAACACCATATTTTGCTGCTTCTGCCATTACAATATGACCAGCCGTTACTAAAGTCTCTTTATTCGCTAGAGCGATTGTTTTACCACTTTGGATTGCATTCATTGTAGGCACTAAGCCAACACTTCCAACGACTGCATTTACTAGAATTGTACTGTCTTCGTGGACTGCAACTTCGATTAGACCTTCTTCGCCATATAAAATTTTCGTCTTAGAAGGGATATCTAGCCCCGCTAGTCTTCTTGCTTCTTCTTTACTTGCAACTGAAACTAGTTTTGGATTAAATTCTAAAATTATCTTATATAATTCGTCAATATTTCTACCGGCAGAACATGCGACTAATTCAAAATCATTCGATTGATTTCTAATTATATCAAGTGTTTGAATACCGATTGAACCAGTTGCTCCGAGTAAGCTGATTTTCTTCATTCTCATATGTCTCCTTAAATACAAAAACTAATACTATAACGTAAATAATAAATAGACGATTGGCAATGTGAAAATGATACTATCAAATCTGTCTAAAATTCCACCATGACCAGGTAACAGGTTTCCTGAGTCCTTTACACCGTAATGTCTTTTATATGCAGATTGAACAAGATCACCTAATTGACCAAAAATAGATACTAAAACGGCTATTAGTACTAAATATAGTATATTATGATTTAAAGTTAACATAATCGATAAAATTACTGCAACAACTATGGCACAAATAATTCCACCTATTGAACCTTCAATCGTTTTATTTGGACTAATATCTGGCCAAAGTTTTGTTTTACCCATTGCTTTACCAATAAAATATGCACCCGAATCAGTTGCCCATATAACGAATAATGGGAAGAAAAAGTAAGCAATCCCCATATTTCTCATTTCGTACATATAGTGAAAACCAAAGCCTACATATAAACTACTTAATACTATGAAAGAAGCATCTTCAAAAGTAAATGTATTCTTTGTAATTACCGTATATGATAAAAGTAAGAGGATTAATACAATAGAAATTTCAGTTTTACCAATTTGATCTGGAAATACCTTATTTGACAGTTCATTAGGTATGATAGAAACCAATGTTAAAATTAATCCTAGTACCGTTTGTGCACTAGATAAATTAAACTTTTTCATTTTTATTAATTCAAAATAGCCGATTGTGCCTAAAGCAAATACAAGTATCCCAAACGGCCATTTACCAAATATTACTAATCCTAAAAATAATGCTCCAGCTATAACTCCTGTTATAATACGCTGTTTCAAATTCGTTCACCGCTTTCTTAAATACCACCATATCTTCTTGCACGATTTTGATATTCTTTCACTGCTTCAATTAAAGATTCTTCAGTGAAATCTGGCCATAATACATCAGTAAAATATAGTTCAGAATAAGCAATTTGCCAAAGCATAAAATTACTAATTCTTAATTCCCCACTAGTTCTAATTAACAAATCTGGATCTTTAAAATCACTTGTCATTAAATACGAATTAAACAATTCATCATTAATTTCTTCTTTATTTATTTTATTATCCGATACATCTGAAGAAATCTTTTTAACTGCATTTATTATTTCATCTCTAGATCCATAATTTAGGGCAAAGTTTAATACCATGCCTGTATTATTCTTTGTTTCCTCAACGGCCTTTAATATTGCTTCGGTTGTATAGCTTGGTAATTGCTCTTTATTTCCAGTTAGTCTTACTTGTACATTTTCCTCGATTAATTCAGGTAAAAATGTACCTAGAAATTCTTGTGGCAACTTCATTAAGAATTCTACTTCAGTTTTTGGTCTTTTCCAGTTTTCAGTTGAAAAAGCATATAGAGTTAAAGTCTTAATTCCTAAATTACTTGCAGTTCTTGCGATTTTTCGAACTACTTTCATTCCTTCGTAGTGACCCTTTACTCTTGGTAAACTTCTCTTTTGTGCCCATCTACCATTACCATCCATTATTATAGCAACATGCTCAGGAATTACTCCATCGACCCCATTTAATTGCGAACTTGGAGGTACATTTTTCTCTACCTTATTTCTTTTAAAAAAAGAAATTAATTTAAACATCTTTAATCCTCCGTTTAAGTATATCTAATTAAAGCATTGAGTAAAAAAACCCCCTTAAACAGAGGGTCTTTTTACTCAAAGCGCTTAGTTTATTTAATTATAATGCAATAATGAAATTATGTAATACCATAAAATGAAAAATTCATTATTTTTCTAAGCGCTAGTAAGATATACCTTGCAATGCAGTATTAAACTTCCATTATCTCTTTTTCTTTATCTTTTGAGATTCCATCGATTTTTTCGATATGTGAATCTGTTTGTTTTTGAATGTCTTCTACAAGACCACGTAATTCATCTTCAGTAATATCGCCATTTTTTTCTGCTTTCTTTAAATCATCATTTGCATCACGGCGAATGTTACGAACTGCAACTTTAGCATCTTCTGCTAATTTCTTTACACTTTTAACTAAATCGCGGCGACGCTCTTCAGTTAATGGTGGGAATGTTATTCTGATTACATTCCCGTCATTTGAAGGGTTTAAACCTAAGTCAGCTTTTTGAATTGCTTTATCCATATCGTTAATTACAGTTTTATCATAAGGAGTAATTAATAATAATCTTGCCTCTGGCACTGAAATATTTGCCATTTGGTTAAGTGGTGTTGGAGCACCATAGTATTCAACTAAAACTCTATCTAAAATAGCTGGATTTGCACGACCAGCACGAACAGTCGCTAATTCTCTTGTGTAAGCTGAAACAGCTTTAGTCATTTTTTCTTTTGCTAAAGAGATGATTTGATTAGACATTTTTATTTCCCCCTTACGATTGTTCCAATATTTTCGCCAAGAACGGCACGTTTAATATTACCTTCTTCCATAATTGAGAATACAATTAGTGGAATGTCATTGTCCATACATAATGAAGATGCTGTTGAATCCATTACACCTAAACCTTCTTTTAATACGTCTAAGTATGTTAGTGTTTCGTATTTTACAGCAGTTTTATCGATTGATGGGTCAGCAGTGTACACTCCATCAACATTATTTTTTGCCATTAAAATAACATCTGCTTCGATTTCAGCAGCACGTAATGCAGCAGTAGTATCAGTTGAGAAATAAGGATTTCCTGTACCAGCAGCAAAAATGACAACACGTTTTTTCTCTAAATGACGAATTGCTTTACGACGGATATATGGCTCTGCAACTTGACGCATTTCAATTGATGATTGTACACGAGATTGTACACCAAGTGTTTCAAGACTATCTTGAAGTGCTAACGAGTTCATTACTGTACCTAACATACCCATGTAGTCTGCAGTAGCACGGTCCATGCCCATTTCGCTACCTGTTTTACCGCGCCAAATATTACCAGCACCAACAACAACTGCAACTTCAACATCTAGTTCTGCGATTTCTTTAACTTGCTCAGCAATTGATTTAATAACTGATGGATTAATTCCAAATCCTTGTCCACCAGCTAATGCTTCTCCACTAAGTTTTAATACTACGCGATTATACTTTGCTTTACTCATAATACCCTCCATTTAAGTACCTCTATGTATTTACGTTCTTTAAAAAATAGGGAACACATAGTGTCCCCTATTTTCATTCATAGTAACTAAATTAGTTACCTTTAACTTGATTCATTACTTCTTCAGCAAAGTTATCTTCACGTTTTTCTAAGCCTTCTCCAACTTCATAACGAACGAAAGATGTAACAGTTCCGTTAGCAGCTTTAACGAATTGACCTACTTTAACGTCTGGGTTTTTAACGAAAGATTGATCTAATAAGCAGATTTCTTCGAAGTATTTACCAATACGTCCTTCTACCATTTTAGCAACGATGTTTTCTGGTTTACCTTCGTTTAATGCTTGTTGAGTTAAAATTCCACGCTCATGCTCAACTTCTTCTTGAGAAACAGCATCACGAGAGATATATTTAGGGTTGATTGCAGCGATATGCATAGAAACGTCTTTAGCAACGTCTTCTTTAGTAGTTCCTTCTACAACTGAAAGAACACCGATACGTCCACCACTGTGTAAGTATGCACCAAATGCGTCAGCATCTGTTTTAGAAACTAGTTCAAAACGACGTAAAGAGATTTTCTCTCCGATTTTAGCGATTGAATGGTTGATGAAAGTTTCAACAGTTTCACCGTTTTCCATTGTTTGAGTTAAAGCTTCTTCAACTGTTGCAGGTTTGTTAGCAACAATGTGTTTAGCTAAAATAGAACCTAATTCTTTGAAACCTTCGTTTTTAGCAACGAAATCAGTTTCAGAGTTTACTTCGATTAGTACTGCATCGTTTCCAGAAACTTCAACGAAAGTTAAACCTTCAGCAGCGATACGGTCACCTTTTTTAGCAGCTTTTGCGATCCCTTTTTCACGAAGGTAGTCGATTGCTTTTTCCATGTTACCTTCAGTTTCAGTTAATGCTTTTTTACAATCCATCATACCAGCGCCAGTTTTTTCACGTAATTCTTTTACCATTTGTGCAGTGATTGCCATAGTATTCATCTCCTATATGTAAGCTTATTTTATTTAATCGTTTTATAAGGTAAACATTTTTTGATTATTTTAACCTTAAAAAAAGGTGATAAAAGGCTAAACCCTCTTATCACCTTTCAATTTCTCATTAAGCAGTTGTTTCTTCGCCTTGTTTCGCTTCAAGAATCGCATCTGCCATTTTTGATGTAAGAAGTTTTACAGCTCTAATAGCATCGTCGTTTGCTGGGATAACGTGATCGATTTCATCTGGATCACAGTTAGTGTCAACAATACCGATGATAGGAATGTTTAACTTACGAGCTTCAGCAACAGCGATACGCTCTTTACGAGGATCAACAACGAATAATGCATCAGGAAGTTGCTTCATGTCTTTGATTCCGCCTAGGAATTTTTCAAGACGTTCTAATTCTTTTTTAAGTTGAATAACTTCTTTCTTAGGTAACACTTCAAAAGTGCCATCTTCTTGCATTCTTTCGATATCTTTTAAACGTTTAACACGTTTTTGGATTGTTTGGAAGTTTGTTAATGTTCCACCTAACCAACGTTGGTTGATGAAGTACATTCCAGAACGAATTGCTTCGTCTTTAATAGCTTCTTGAGCTTGTTTTTTAGTACCAACGAAAAGGATGTTTCCACCTTCAGCAGCGATACCTTTCATTACGTTGTAACATTCTTCAACCTTTTTAACTGTTTTTTGTAGGTCGATGATGTAGATACCGTTACGCTCAGTGAAGATGTAACGTTTCATTTTTGGGTTCCAACGGCGAGTTTGGTGACCGAAGTGAACACCAGCTTCTAATAATTGCTTCATAGAAATTACTGACATTATATTTCCTCCTAATGGTTCTTTTTCCTCCGCTCGCGTCATCTTCTCCTATCACTCCCATACTGGGTAGCACCAATAAGAAAATCGGCAAGCGTGTGTATTAACACCATGGACTACTATATCATATGAAGAATTATTTATCAAGAGAAAACGAGAAATTATTGTCGAAGTTTCTACTCTCTTATTTTTGAGTTGATTAAAATTTTACGTTTCTTGACTAATTTCAAGTATAGAAAAGCCCAAGATTTTCTACAAATTATTTAATTGCTTCTATTAAAATAAATTTTTCTTTGTCACTTGAATTATTTTTTGATTGAATAAAATAACGATCAATCAAAATAGTGCAACCAACCCAATGAATGACATATTTATTTGATTCTAAAAGCAATATTATCAGTATAGGAATTTTTTGTTAATTTATTCAAAATTTATCTTCTATATTTTTTTCTTCAAAGAAAAAGCAAGAAACTTTGTCTGCTTCTCGCAAAATAGTAAAGATTACATTCTTTCATTAAAGCAAAATAATTAAATAACAATATAATAATGCCAACTACTTATTAAGAAAAAATTTAATCCATATGAAATTAAATTGAATAATACTAGTTATTACTAAAAAAATCCCTAAGTTTAAAAATTGCTTTTGCATGGATTTGAGAAACTCTAGATGTAGACAAGCTAATAATTGACCCTATTTCGGTAAATGTTAATTCTTCATGATAAAACAAGCTAATAACTATTTGTTCTTTCTCATTTAATTCAGCAACAATTGTCTCGGCTAACTGTTTAATTTGTTCGTCCTTCAGTACTTCCTCTTCTGGTGTTAATGTTTCGTTATTTCTAATCGTCTGGATAAAATTTACTTGTCCATCTCCATCATCTTTTATTTGGTCATCAAATGATAACATATTTGAAAAAAATACATCATTAATGACATTTACAACTTCTTTTGAGGAAAATCCAGTATATTGTGCAATTTCTTCTGGGGTGACTTTACGCTGAAGCGTTGGTTCTAGCTTTTCAATCGCATAATCAATTTTCTTAGCTTTATCTCTCGTAGTTCTAGGTAGCCAATCTTCTTTACGAAGACCATCCATTATATTTCCACTTATTCTAATTGAAGCATAGGTTTCAAACTTTAAATCCCTATTTGGATCGAACTTCTCTAATGCGTCATATAAGCCCATCATTGCAAAACTTCTTAAATCATCTCTACTGACATTTGAAGGTAATCTATGAGCTATACGATTAACTTGAAAATGAACTAATGGCATATAAATGCGAATTAACGCATCTCCTGCATTTACATCGCGATCCTCTATCCACGTTTTCCAATAACTTTGTGAAACATTTTTTTGAACTTGCAACACGTCTTTCACCTCAGCGAATTACCATATTATGTTGATAACTTGATTCCAATTCAACTCTTCATAGTTGAGTTTACTTACGATAATTAATTAGGTCATCAATGCATTAATAGAATTGAATCGTTGTGTTCTCACACGCCTTTTTTGTAGTCCTCTCTAAATTTATGATTAATTTTAAAGAGATTTTTTTATGTATTATAAATGCATTGCAACAATATACTGATGTCTTGTTTCATTTGTTCCATCACTTAAAATGTTATGCTAATTAAACCTTAATAAAGCGAAAAAATTATATGGTTATATCAATAACTAAATAATTTAGGTAATGAATATGAATCTATTAAAAAATTTTCGGCTTTCTTTAATAAGAATCAACTAAACCTTCAAGCTCAAACAGTATTTTAAATGCACACTACTTCTTTTAAAAAGCGATTATGTTTTCGCGTAAGTACATTACGAACTACACTTAATGTTTCACTTTTCTACTACCTTAAAAAAATTATAATATTAAATCCACCAAATTTATCCTCATAATCTTTAAGATAATGTGAAAATTTTTCTAATTTTTTTAAAACATTTCATTAAAATGAATGATACGTGTTAATTTTTTTAAAATAATTATTAAATTTTAGATTTCTATTTTAAGCACATAAAAATAATAAAATACTTAATAAAGAACTTTTTTAATCTAAATTGATTTTTCTCTTTTTTATATTTTGATTAAATTTAAATTCTAGAATGGCTTTTTCTAAAAATTGTATACGTTCAAAAGGCTAAATATTCTTTCATTATAACGTTACAATCGTGCCAATGTTTTTTCATAATAAAATAAACCGTCACAGTTTTGTATTTAATTTTTACACAATATAAAAAATGATTTTGAAGAACTTATGTAGCTTCCAATTTTAATGAATTAGAGAATGCGATCGTATTTCCTAGATTCGTGTTCAAAGTTTTCATCTAACAATAGTTGAGTAAAAAATAAAAAACCTTTCCTCTAATGTTCCATAAGAGAAAAGGTTTTTATTTATTATTAATTAGTTAGATTTTAATTTTTCTAATTCTAATAAGAATTTATCATTTAGTACTTTAATATAAGTACCTTTCATTCCTAGTGATCTAGATTCGATAACACCAGCACTTTCTAATTTACGTAGTGCGTTTACGATCACAGATCTTGTAATTCCAACACGGTCAGCAATTTTACTTGCTACTAATAAACCTTCATAACCATTTAATTCTTCAAAAATATGCTCAATTGCTTCTAATTCGCTATAAGAAAGAGATGAAATAGCCATTTGTACAACAGCTTTACTTCTTGCTTCTTCTTCAATTTCTTCAGCTTTTTCACGTAGAATTTCCATACCTACTACTGTTGCGCCATATTCAGCTAAGATTAAATCGTCATTTTCAAAATCTTGATTAATTCGCGCTAGTACTAGAGTACCTAAACGCTCACCACCACCGATAATTGGAACAATCGTTGTTAAACCACCAGAAAATAAATCTTTATTTTCAACTGGGAAAGCAGTGTATTCACTGTTAATATCTATATTTGAAGAAGTTTCATTAATATTAAATAGGGTTTGAGTGTACTCTTCAGGGAATTGGCGATCACTGAACATTTTTTGCATACGCTCATTTTCGATTTTTTGGTGAAGACCATAACCTAATAACTTCCCTTTACGGCTTAAAATAAATACGTTTGATTCAATTACTTCTTCTAATGTATCAGCCATTTCTTTAAAGTTTACTGGTTTTCCTGCAGATTGTTGTAATAACTTATTAATCTTTCTTGTTTTTTCTAATAATTGCATCTTTCTAAATGCCTCCTATTTAATTGTACGTTTCCTATAAAATGAATTGACTTATGTCTTTATCTTTTGCAATATTTGCGAGTTTTTCATTTACGTATTGTGGTGTAATCATGATTGTTCCCATTTGAATCTCAGAAGCTTCAAACGATAAATCCTCAAGAAGTCTTTCCATAATCGTATGCAATCTTCTCGCACCAATATTGTCAGTAGTCTGATTAACATCAAATGCTATTTCTGCTATTCTACGTATAGCATCGTCAGAAAATTCGATTTGTATACCTTCTGTAGACAATAATGCTTTATATTGTTTAATAATTGAAAAATCTGGTTCAACTAAAATTCGAACAAAGTCATCAACAGATAGCTTTCCTAATTCTACACGAATTGGGAAGCGCCCTTGTAATTCAGGTATTAGATCAGAAGGTTTTGAAATATGAAATGCTCCCGCTGCAATAAATAGAATATGATCCGTTTTGATTGGTCCATACTTTGTTACAACTGTACTACCTTCAACAATTGGTAAGATATCTCTTTGTACTCCTTCTCTAGAAACATCTTGAGTAGAGTTTTGTTTACTTGCAATCTTATCAATTTCATCTATGAAAATAATACCTAATTGTTCAGCCCTATAAACTGCTTCCTGGGTTACTTCATCCATATCAATTAATTTCTGAGCTTCTTCATTTGTTAAAATTTTACGAGCTTCTTTAACGGAAAGCTTTCTTTTTTTAGTTTTCTTTGGAAATAAACTACCCAATGACTCTTGAAAGTTCATCCCCATTTGTTCCATTCCAGTTCCTTGCATGAAATCTAGCATTGGAGCTTGCTGTTGTTCTACTTCAACAGAAACAAGTTCATCTTCTAGTTTTCCAGATAAAAGTTGAAATTCTATATTTCTTCTTTTAGACGTTAATTCTGTATCATTCTCTTCTTGCTCAGCATTCGAGTTTTGTGCATCTTGATTAAAAAGCATCTCAAGTGGGTTTTTAAATGAAGCTTGTTTTTTCATACTCGGTACAAGAAGTTTTACTAATCTAGTATTAGCATTTTTTTCAGCTTGTTCTTTCACCTTATTCATACGCTCTTCTTTTACTATTCGAATGGCAGTTTGGGTTAAATCACGAATCATTGATTCAACATCTCTACCAACATAACCAACCTCAGTAAATTTAGTAGCTTCAACTTTAATGAAAGGAGCTCCAACTAATTTTGCCATCCTTCTAGCAATTTCAGTTTTACCTACACCAGTTGGGCCAATCATTAATATATTTTTTGGTGAAATCTCTTCTCGGAATGACTCTTCAAGTAAACTTCTACGATATCGATTTCTGAGTGCAATTGCTACTGCTTTTTTCGCTTGTTGCTGTCCAACAATATATTGATCTAGTTTTTCAACAATTTGACGAGGCGTGAAAGAAGTACTCATAATACACTCTCCTATTCTAATTCTTCTAATATTATATTTCCGTTCGTATAAACACAAATATCACTAGCAGTCTTTAAACTTGCATAAGCAATTTGTTTTGCTGAAAGATTGTCACCTGCGTTTTCCTTTAATGCACGGCCTGCTGCAAGGGCGTAATTCCCTCCAGAACCAATTGCAAGAATTCCATCATCAGGTTCAATTACTTCACCAGTACCAGAAATTAATAATAATGAATTATGATCCATTACAATCAGTAAGGCTTCAAGTTTATGTAATACTCGATCTGTTCTCCATTTTTTTGCTAATTCAACAGCAGCTCGTTGAATATTACCATTATATTCAACTAACTTGCCCTCAAAAAGTTCGAATAAAGTAAATGCATCTGCAACTGACCCTGCAAATCCAGCTAAAACTTTTCCATTAAAAAGCTTTCTAACCTTTCTTGCAGTGTGCTTCATTACTACTGCATTTCCAAAAGTTACTTGACCATCACCTGCCATGGCACTTTTTCCATTGTGGCTAATTGCGAAAATCGTTGTAGCATGAAAATTGGACATTTGAATCCTCCTTAGAAATGTCGATTAATTTCTAAAATTGAGCTCGTCTATGCTCTAGGATGATGTAAATTGTATACTTTTTGTAATCTTTCCTTCGTTACATGTGTATAGATTTGAGTAGATGATAAGTTCTCATGTCCAAGTAATTCTTGAACACTACGAATATCAGCACCGTTATCAAGCATATGCGTAGCAAAGGTATGCCTTAACATATGTGGATAGATTTTATTAGTCAACGAAGTATCATTGATCATTTTTTCTAAAATACCACGGACGCCCCTTGCTGTAAGCCTTGTACCACGGTGATTCAAAAAAAGATCATCATTTATTTGCTTGTTAGCTACTATCAGTCTATTTCGGCCATCTTCTATATATGTATGAAGAGCTTTTTCTGCATAACTACCAAAGGGAATATACCGCTGCTTATTCCCTTTTCCTGTTACCAAAATAGTCCCAATTTGAAAATCTATGTCTTTTAATTTCAAACTACAGCATTCACTTACTCGCATACCTGTAGCATATAGCAATTCTAAAATGGCTTGATTTCTTTGTCCAAGTTCCGTATCTAAATCGCTAACCTTAAATAGTTTTTCAAGTTCTTCCTTGTATAAAAATCTTGGTATCATAGTTTCTTTTTTAGGAAGTGACGCTAGCACAAAAGGATTCTCTTTTGCCTCATTTTCTCTCATAAGAAAACGATAGAAACTTCTTAAACAAGAAATATGTTTTGAGACTGTACGTCTTGATAGCTGTTTGTCATGCAAAGTTGTTAAATAGAGACGAACATCAGAATAAGTAACTGAAGAAAATGAAATAATGCATTGTTGTTCCATAAAAACTAGAAATTGTTCAACAATTTTTTTATAACTATTTAATGTGTATTGTGAAGAGTTTTTCTCTAATTGTAAATACTGAATGAACAATTGACACAATATTTTAATATTCAAGGTATTTTCTCCTCACAAGCCACTACATACTAACATATTAAGTAGCTATTTGCAATTTATTTTCTTAACATTCTACAAAATTCATAATTGATTCTAATGCTCTATTTGCATAAGCTTCGTAACGTTCTTGTTTTCGCTTAATTTTCATTTCAAGTCTTGGGAATAGTCCGAAATTTGCATTCATTGGCTGGAAATGTTTCTCGCTAGTAGTCGTAATATAATTTGCCATACTTCCGATTGCAGTTTCTGCTGGGAATACTACTAATTCTTTTTCCATTACATGTCTAGCTGCATTAATTCCAGCTACTAAACCAGATGCTGCAGATTCTACATAACCTTCTACTCCAGTCATTTGGCCAGCGAAAAATAAATCATTACGTCCTTTAAATTTATAAGTTGGTTCTAATAGTTTAGGTGAATTAATAAACGTATTTCGATGCATTACTCCATAACGTACAATTTCAGCATTTTCAAGACCAGGAATTAACTGTAGTACCTCTTTTTGAGGACCCCATTTTAAATGTGTTTGGAACCCAACAATATTATATAAAGTTCCAGCACTGTCATCTTGACGTAGCTGTACGACTGCGTGTGGTATCTTTCCTGTTTTTGGGTCTTCTAACCCTACTGGTTTCATTGGACCAAACAGTAACGTCTGTTTTCCACGTTTAGCCATTACTTCAACTGGCATACATCCTTCAAAGAATATTTCCTTTTCAAACTCTTTTAAAGGTACTGTTTCTGAAGTTGTTAATGCTTCATAAAAGCGATCGAATTCTTCTTCATTCATTGGACAGTTTAAATAAGCCGCTTCGCCTTTATCGTATCTCGATTTTAAATATACTTTATTTAAATCAATACTTTCTTTTTCTACAATTGGAGCAGCTGCATCATAGAAATAAAAATAATCTTCTCCAGTCAATTCTTTTAATTGCTGTGAAAGTTCTGGTGAAGTTAAAGGTCCTGTTGCGATAACAGTTGGTCCTTCAGGTATTTTTGTCATTTCTTCGTTATGCACGGTTACATTAGGATGATTTTTTACATATTCCGTAACACGACTTGCAAATTCATGACGGTCTACAGCAAGAGCACCACCTGCAGGAACAGCACATTCATCAGCAGATCGAATAATAACCGAATCAAGTCTTCTCATTTCTTCTTTCAAAACACCTACAGCGTTTGTTAATGTATTTGCTCTTAGTGAATTACTACAAACTAACTCAGCAAACTTATCAGTATGATGTGCAGGAGTTTGTCTTACTGGTCTCATTTCGTATAAGTGTACTTTTATTCCTCTTTTTGCAATTTGATAAGCAGCCTCACTTCCTGCTAAACCTGCTCCGATTACATTAATAAATTGTTCGTTCATTGATAACTCCTTCTACGCTGTTTAAATAAAAATTACGTAATATTATTTTATATTTTTTTTCTTAAAGTTTTCTTAATTAATAGTCGATATGAAAAGTAAAAGTGAGCAAATTAATTGCTCACATCACACTTGCTGATCCTCTTTGTAATCACAAGATACACATTGAACTTGAATTCCTTTTTTCATTTTCTTTTCAACTAATAAGTTGTCACATTTCGGACAAGGTCTTCCAATTGGCTTATCCCATGATAAGAATTCACATTCAGGATAATTCGTGCATCCATAGAAAATTCGATTCTTTTTCGATTTACGTTCAATAATATTGCCGTCTTTACATGTAGGACATTTAACGCCAATATCTTTTACGATTGCTTTTGTATTTCGACAATCTGGGAAGTTTGAACATGCCATAAACTTACCGTATCGACCCATTTTAAATACCATAGGGCTTCCACATTGTTCACAATCTTCACCAGCAGGTTCATCTCTGATTTCAACTTTTTGCATTTCTTTTTCTGCTATTTCTAAGTGTTTTTCAAAGCCTTTATAAAATTGATCAATGATTTGAATCCAATTCACATTACCGTCTTCAATTTTATCAAGGTCACCTTCCATTTGAACTGTAAATTCAATATTAATGACTTCTGGGAAAAATTCAACGACTAAATCAAACACTATTTGACCAAGTTCAGTTGGTACAAATCGTTTATTATCTAAGGAAACATATCCACGCTTTTGAATAGTTTCTAATGTTGGTACGTAAGTTGATGGTCGACCAATTCCTACCTCTTCAAGCGTTTTTACTAGCCTTGCCTCTGTATAACGTGGTGGTGGCTGTGTGAAATGTTGTTCAGGTAAAATATCTTCCATTTTAACCTTTTCACCTTCAGCTAGTGGTGGAAGTAAGCGATCTTTTTCCTCAGTACCATCATCATTACTTTCAATATAAACCTTCATAAAGCCGGGAAATTTAACGACAGAACCATTTGCTCTAAATATTACATTATTATTAGTTAGATCAACTTTAACCGTATCAAGCACTGCTGATGACATCTGACTAGCAACAAATCGTTCCCATATTAATTTATATAGTCGATATTGATCACGGCTTACATGTGCTTTAATCGTATCTGGTGAACGCAATGTAGATGTTGGCCTAATTGCTTCGTGTGCATCTTGTACTTTATCTGATTTTTTTTCACTTTTTTTATTAGTAGCAACAAAATCAGCTCCGTATGTTTCAACAATATAAGATTTTGCTTCTTCAATTGCAACATCTGAAATACGTGTCGAGTCAGTTCTCATGTAAGTGATTAATCCGACTTGCCCTCCACTACCTAAAGAGATTCCTTCATATAATTGCTGGGCAATCATCATCGTTTTCTTAGCGCGCATATTCAATTTTCTAGCCGCTTCTTGTTGAAGTAAAGAAGTAGTAAATGCGGTTGCTGGATTACGCTTACGTTCTTTTCTAGTGACACTTTGAACTTCGAAGCTATCACCTTCTATTTGTGATAAAACTTTTTCTACTTCAGCTTCTGAGCCTAATTCTAATTTTTTTCCATCAACACCGTAAAAAAAAGTATCAAATGCTTCTTTCTTTGTAATTCCCTTACTCTTAATTGTCCAATACTCTTCTGGTTGGAAAATTTCAATTTCTTTTTCTCGTTCAATAATCAGTCTTAATGCGACAGATTGAACTCGACCTGCACTTAACCCTTTTTTTACTTTCTTCCATAGTAATGGACTAATGTTATATCCTACTAAACGATCTAATACGCGTCGAGCTTGTTGTGCGTCCACTAAATTCATATTGATTGGTCTAGGTTTTTTAAAAGATTCTTTAATAGCGTCTTTAGTAATTTCATTAAACACTACACGACAATCTGAACTTGTATCGATATTAAGTGTATTAGCAATGTGCCAGGCAATTGCTTCTCCTTCACGATCTGGATCGGCCGCTAGATATATTTTCTTTGCTTTTTTGGCAGCTGATCTTAAATCCTTTAAAACTGGCCCTTTTCCGCGAATTGTTATGTATTTTGGGTTGTAATCGTTTTCTATTTCAATCCCCATCTGGCTCTTAGGTAAATCTCGAACATGTCCCATCGATGCAATTACTTTAAATTTTTTACCTAAGTACTTTTCAATTGTTTTAGCCTTTGAAGGGGACTCCACTATCACTAAATTTTCTGCCATCTTTTAAGCCTCCTGAGAGTTTACTATTCATTACTCTCTGTATTCCTTGTTTCTTTCATTAATTCTTATTTATTCTCAAATAGTTTCATAATAAGAAGAGTTCAATTATATTTTTAATTTTCCTTCATACAATTTCAAATTGTATAGTTTATTCTATACATTAGTCAAATTTTATTTAGATATAAAATAACACAAGTTGCAATAGTATTGTCAATTTTTTGTAATATAAACATATTTTTTTATTTTTTAGTATATTCCTTAAATTCCTCTAAAATATCATTTGTACAAGTAATTAACTTCGCTCCATCCTGAATTAAACGATGATTTCCTTTATATTCTTCCATTATAATCGGACCTGGCACAGCAAATACCTCTCGATTATATTGAATTGCAAAATTTGCTGTGATCATCGTGCCACTTTTCTCATTTGCCTCTAATACGATTAAACCTTTTGATAATCCTGCAATAATTCTATTTCTTCTAGGAAAATACCTTTTTTCTGGTTTAATATAATAGGGATATTCACTAATAATTAAATGCTTATTAGCTATTTCATCAAATAAGTTACGATTTTCCTTCGGATAAATATAGTCTAACCCACATCCTACAACTGCAACCGTCGTTCCATTATGGAAAATAGTTGATTTATGCGCAATAGAATCGCAACCAGCTGCCATTCCACTTACAATTACACAATTTTCTTTCATTAAGTCTTTTATTAATGAATGACAAATTATATTCGCAAATAATGATGGTTTTCTAGCACCTATTATACTGATCATAAATTTTTTATGTAAGATATTTTGATTACCTATTAAATATAAAACATATGGAGGGTCACAAATTTCTTTTAGCAAATCAGGATACAAATCATCATAAATTGTAATAATTTTAATATTTTTTTTATAGTTTTCTTTTAAAATATCAAGAATGGAAGATGAATGAAGTTGACTATATAATTTTTCCGCAGCTTTTGAAGACATTTGAAAAGTAGTTTGAAAAATTGAAGGTGAATAATGATAGAGGTTTTCCAAGTTTGGATCATAGTGAAGAATTTTCTTGATCGCTTGATAATTTTCAAATAAAAAGTGATGCAAATGAATCAGTCGAATTTTCTTTCCCATAAACTCTCCTTCCTTTTAAGAAAAGTAGCCTCCAGATGGAGGCTACTTATTTAACATTTTATACTAAAGCTTCGTGTGTCTTACATTGTTCATATAAGCCACGCTCTTTTAATACACTAATTAAAGTTTCGCCCATTACTGCTGGAGTAAGAGCTACTTTAATGCCACAGCTTTCCATTGTAGCCATTTTTTCTTTAGCAGTACCTTTACCGCCTGCGATAATTGCACCAGCATGGCCCATACGTTTACCTTCTGGAGCTGTTTGACCGCCAATGAATCCTACTACTGGTTTCGCCATATTAGCTTGTACCCACTCAGCAGCTTCTTCTTCTGCAGTTCCACCGATTTCACCAATCATAATAACTGCATAAGTTTCTGGATCTTCATTGAATGCTTTTAAAACATCGATGAAGTTTGTTCCATTAACTGGGTCTCCACCAATACCTACAGCTGTAGATTGACCTACACCTGCTTGTGATAATTGATGTACAGCCTCATAAGTTAACGTACCAGAACGAGATACGATACCTACGTGACCTTTGTTATGGATGTAACCAGGCATGATTCCAATTTTGCACTCATCAGGAGTAATAACACCTGGGCAGTTTGGACCAACTAGTCTAGTTTTTTTGCCTTCCATATACTTTTTAACTTTTACCATGTCAAGTACAGGAATTCCTTCAGTAATACAAATAGCGATATCTAATTCAGCATCAACAGCTTCCATGATCGCATCTGCAGCAAATGCAGGTGGTACATAGATAACAGATGCGTTAGCACCAGTTGTAGCTACTGCTTCTGAAACAGTATTAAATACAGGTACGCCAGCGATGTCAGTACCACCTTTACCAGGAGTTACACCGCCAACAATTTTAGTGCCATACTCAAGCATTTGTGTAGTATGGAATAAGCCTTGAGAACCAGTAATACCTTGTACAATGACTTTAGTATCTTTATTAATAAATACGCTCATTTTTATCCTCCCTTTCTTAGCCTACAAGTGCAACGATTTTTTCAGCGCCATCAGCCATTGAATCCGCTGCAACAATGTTTAAGCCAGATTCATTAAGAATCTTCTTACCTAATTCAACATTCGTTCCTTCTAAACGAACAACTAATGGTAAGTGTAAACCAACTTGTTTTGTAGCTTCGATTACACCTTCTGCAATAACATCACATTTCATGATGCCACCGAAGATGTTAACAAAAATACCTTTAACATTTTGGTCAGAAAGGATGATTTTAAACGCTTCTGTAACTTTCTCTGCAGTAGCACCGCCCCCCACATCAAGGAAGTTAGCCGGGTCTCCGCCGTAATGTTTAATGATGTCCATTGTAGCCATTGCAAGACCTGCACCATTAACCATACAACCAATATTTCCGTATAAAGAAATATAGTTTAAGTCGTACTTAGAAGCTTCGATTTCTTTTGGATCTTCTTCTTCTAAGTCACGGTAAGCTAAAATATCAGCATGACGATATAAAGCATTTGAGTCAAAGTTTAACTTTGCATCTAATGCCATTACTTCGCCATCACCCGTTACTACTAGAGGGTTAATTTCAGCGATAGAGCAATCTTTTTCAACAAACGCACTGTATAAGCCCATCATGAACTTTACAGCTTTGTTAACTAAGTTGCTAGGGATGTTGATATTGAACGCAATACGACGAGCTTGGAAGCCTTGTAGACCTACTGCAGGATCAATATACTCTTTAAAGATTTTTTCAGGTGTTTTTTCAGCTACTTCTTCAATTTCAGTTCCACCTTCTTCAGAAGCCATTAATACAACTTGTGAAGTAGCGCGGTCTAAAACTAAACCAACATAATATTCTTTTTTAATATCGCAGCCTTCTTCGATAAGTAAGCGCTTAACTTCCTTACCTTCTGGTCCAGTTTGATGAGTAACTAATACTTTACCTAGAATCTCACTAGCATATGTATTTACTTCATCTAAATTTTTTGCTACTTTTACGCCGCCCGCTTTACCGCGACCACCAGCGTGAATTTGAGCTTTTACTACGCATACAGCTGTACCTAATTCTTTTGCTGCTTCTACTGCTTCTTCAACTGTGAATGCAACTTTACCATTTGGTACTTTTACGCCATAGCTTCGTAGGATTTCTTTCCCTTGATACTCATGGATATTCATGATCCATCCTCCCCTTTTAGAACAAGACAAATTAAAACACATCCCTATTGTATCTCTTACAGAATATACTGTAAATACTTTAGTAGAAAAGAATTAAATATTATATGTTTTTATATAGAAAACCCTTTCAGAAACAATAGATGATTCAGTTTATCATATTACAATATTAATTTTTATTTTGTTTTTTGTAAATATTAAGAAAATTCGTTCTTAATATTAAAGAAAAAACGTCGATTTGCGAACACATTTGAGTAGCTACCCTAATACTTATAGATGCCAATTTATATGTGTTATTATGTAAGAAAAACCGGACAAAAAACGCCTGGTCATTTTTTGCTTAGAGTACAGCAGCAAAAATACCACAGTTTTTAGAACTGTGGCACACCTCAAAATTTATACTTTCTTATCTTTTGTAAAAAAACGAACCAAGTTACGGTTCGTTTTCATTCTGTTATACATATTCTTGTCGATTAATAATCAAACTTTTGGCAAAGTTTCTCCTGGGATTGATTTCTACTTCAGGGTGACCCCTTTATGAGTCAGATATTTGCTTCTTTTTGCTGTTTTAGTTACTCATGAGCCTTTTATGAGTAACATATTTACCTCTTTTTGCTATTTTACTTACTCATGAAACTTCTATGAGTAACACTTTTGCTTCTTTTTGCTATTTTACTTACTCATGGGCCCTTTATGAGTAACATATTTGCCTCTTCTCCCCTTTTGTCTCTTATAAAAAGAGGTTGTCCTAAGGGTTTTGAAAAGGGCGGTTTCTTTTTTTATATTTTTTCAGGATGTACCTGTATACGGAAAAATGGAGGGTATCTTAGAGCTGTTTCTTACTTATCGTTGATTTTAAATCTATATTTTAAATTGATCGCAGATTTCCTAAATTTTTTAGTCGGTTTAGGAAGAAATAGAGCAAATATAACATTTTCCATTTATAAATAGCTATTTTTGACCAATAATTACGTTGAAACCTTCTCAATACCCCCAACCCGTATAGGTAATATCATATTTAAGTTAGGACTCACACAAATTTAATTGCAGTTTCGCTAATTTTATTTGCAGTTTGATCGCTTTTATTTGCAGATTCCCTATTTTTATTTGCACTTCCACTTTTATTTGCAGTTTCTATTCTCTTATTTGCACGTTCGAAATGTTTGTTTGCATGTTTCACATTTTTATTTGTACTTTCTTTAAATACTACTAATAAAAACCAGGCAAAAATAAACCTCTGTCTTTTTTTGCTTAAAGTGCAGCAGCAAAAATACCACAGTTTTTAGAACTGTGGTACACCTCAAAATTTATACTTTGTTATCTTTTTGAAAAAATCCTTCGCTGGTACTTGTTTAATTTAAAAAAGCAAAATACTTCAATTGACTAAGGATTTGCAATCGTAATTTTACTTATTCTATACTCTTATGTATTAGAATTAACTTGTTCTTTTATAGGCGCAAATGATCTCCTATGTTCATTGATTATTCCATGCTTTTCAATTGCTTGGAGATGTTCTTTCGTTCCATATCCCATATGCTTTTCAAAGCCGTAGTTTGGATGCTTTAAACTTAGTTCGCACATTAAAGAATCCCTTGTTTCTTTTGCAAGGACAGATGCTGCTGCAATACTTATGCTTGTTGCATCACCTTTAATGATTGATGTTTGAGAAATTTCCATTGGTAGTTTCATTGCATCAATTAATAAATGTTCAGGCGAATGTTTAAGTTGCTCTATTGCACGTCTCATTGCTAATTTTGTTGCTTCATAAATATTGATTTCATCTATTTCGCTTGAGCTAGCCATACCAATTCCATATGAAATTGCTTCTTCCTTAATTCGTTTAACGAAATATTGTCTTTTCTCTTTTGATAATTTTTTTGAGTCATCAAGGCCGATCAGTTCTGTATCTTCTGCTAAAATTACTGCAGCTGCTACTACTGGTCCTGCTAATGGCCCTCTTCCAACCTCATCTACACCTGCAATTAATTTTACATTTTGCATATATAGATTCTTTTCATATTCCATCATTTTTAAAAATTTCAAGCGAGCTTGCTCTTTTTTTTCTTGTTCTCTATACCATTTTGCAACTAGCTTTTGCACACCAATTCGCTGATCACTTTCAAATTCTTTTAAGAGTTCACTACTTGGGTCAATTAGTTCATTTAATTTATTTTTTATTTCGTCTATTTTCAGTGACATAAATTTTGTACTCCTTTTTTAACTTTATCCATTTCATTAAAAAAGAAGAAAGTACGCTTACTCATGCGTACTTTCTTCTAGTATTTCATCAGTCACTTCAAGCATCGAAGGATTCTCAAATGTTAATCTGCCTAATTTCCCAGCTCTTAGCTCACGTAAAAATAAATCAGATGTTTTATCATAATCTATAATTCCGCCTGACATTAAAAATCCACGTTTCTTCCCAATATGATCAAAAACATCTACTACATTTTCAGAAAATAAAATTTCATCATTCATGTCGTATCGATCTTTTAATACATTTGGATAATATTCTCTTAAGAATTTAATAGCATAGATCATTACTTCTTGTAAATTAATGATACTGTCTTTTATTGCCCCTGTAGTTGCTAAGCGTAGACCAACAATTTGGTCTTCAAACTTTGGCCATAATATACCTGGTGTATCAAGCAATTCAATTTCTTTTCCTACTTTTATCCATTGTTGTGCTTGTGTTACGCCGGGACGGTCACCAGTTTTAGCAATATTTTTGCGTGCTAGCTTATTAATTAAAGTCGATTTACCTACGTTAGGTATCCCTACGATTAAAGCTCGAATAGCGCGAGGTTTAATCCCTCTCGATCTCATTTTATCGAATTTCTCTTTAACTAAAATTTCACACGAACTAATAATTGCTTTTAATCCTTGTCCAGATGCTGCATCAATTGCAATAGCCATTACTCCTTGCTTTTCATAATATGCTAACCATTGCTGCGTATTTCTTGGATCTGCTAAATCTGCTTTATTTAATAAAAGCAATCTAGGCTTATTTGAAATAATTTCATCGATCATTGGATTTCTTGAAGCTGCTGGTACTCTAGCATCCGCTAATTCAATTACAACATCAATTAATGAAAGCTTTTCAGTAACCTGCCTTCTAGCTTTTGCCATATGACCTGGAAACCATTGAATCGTCATGTTGCCACCTTCTTTATGCAATAAATATTCAAGTTTAATATGGCACTTATTTTGCCATTTTAACCTCAGAGATCGGCCAGAATACAATGCTCGCTCGACCTAAAATTTCTTTTTGACTAACCGTTCCGATAATACGACTATCTTTACTTAATCGACGATTATCCCCTAAAACGAATACTTGTCCTTTTGGTACAGTCTTTTTGCCAGTAATCTCTTCTAGCGTAAAGTCTTCCGTTAGAGGACCATCTTTCGTTTCTTTTTTATATTCATTCAAATATGGTTCTTTATACGGTTTACCGTTAACATATAGAACATCATTTCTATATTCAACTGTGTCACCTGGTAAGCCGATTACACGTTTAATATAATCTTTTTCCTTAGTAGCATGGAAGACTACAATATCAAAACGTTTTGGTTCATGAATCTTGTAAACAATTTTATTTACAATCATTCTACTTTGATCTTGTAATGTTGGCATCATTGAGATACCGTCAACTAAAACCGGTGTAAAAAGGAATGTTCGAATACCAAGTGCAAGTACAAGCGCAATAAAGATTGTTTTAACTAATTCCCAAATTCCACCACTATTGCTTTCTTTCAACCTAAATCCCTCCAATTATAACCATACGTTTTGAAGTATTAACCTTACAAAAGTTAAAACCTTTATTTATGTATTCTATTTTACTTTTTATTATATCCATAATCTACATTTATTGGAAAAAAAGGAGCTTGTTTTATACAAGCTCCTTTCAAAAGACTATCGAAGTTCTTTAATTCTTGCTTTTTTACCAGTAAGTGCACGTAGGTAGTAAAGTTTAGCACGACGTACTTTACCGCGACGAACAACGTCTAATTTAGCAATTTTTGGAGTGTGAATTGGGAACGTACGTTCAACACCAACTCCGTAAGAAATTTTACGAACTGTGAAAGTTTCGCTAATTCCGCCACCACGACGTTTAATAACTACACCTTCGAATAATTGGATACGCTCACGAGTACCCTCAACAACTTTAACGTGAACTCGTACAGTATCACCAGGACGGAATGCTGGTAAGTCAGTTCTTAGTTGTTCTTTTGTAATTTCGTTGATTAAATTTTGCATAGTTTATGCGCTCCTTTTCCAACCGATGCTCTTACAAGATACATTGCTCGCAGCGGAACACCGAGAATAAAGGCTTAAGTATTAACTTAAGCCACAAGTTATATTAACATATTCTTTTAGTGCGTGCAACTAGTTTTCTTGTTTTAATTCTTCTTTAACTTGCTCAATCCATCTAGACTCTTTTTCAGATAAAGTGTAGTCCTTAAGTAGATCTGGACGACGTGTTAAAGTTCGTTTAAAAGATTGTTTTGTACGCCATTCCTCAATAAGAGCATGATTTCCAGATAATAATACGTCCGGCACTTTATGTCCTCTAAAATCAGCAGGTCTTGTATAATGTGGATGTTCTAATAATCCTGTACTAAATGAATCTTCTATTTTTGAAGTTGTATTTCCTAGTACACCAGGCAATAAACGAACAACGCTATCAGCAATTACCATAGCCCCAAGTTCACCACCAGTTAGTACATAATCACCGATTGAGATTTCATCTGTTACGACATGCTCACGAATTCGCTCATCATAGCCTTCATAATGACCACAAATAAAGATTAAATGATCTTCTTTCGAAAGCTCTTCAGCTTTACGTTGATTAAATCTCTCTCCTTGAGGGCATAAAAGGACGACTCTAGGCTTATTTTCACTTTTAGATACTAATTCATCCACAGCGTCAAAAATCGGCTGAGGAGCAAGTACCATACCTGCGCCCCCGCCATAAGGATAATCATCAACATTTGAATGTTTATTAGTCGAAAAATCTCTAAAATTAACGCAACGGAATTGGACTGCTTCTTTTTCTTGCGCTTTTTTTAATATTGAGGAGTTTAATACTCCCTCAAACATTTCCGGAAAAAGTGTTAAAAAGTCTAATTTCATCATAATAGACCTTCCATTAATTCGATTTTAACTTTTTTATTCGTTACATCTACTTCTTTGACAATTTGTTCAATATATGGAATAAGCGCATCCTTTTGGCCTTTCCTTTGAATAACCCAAACATCATTCGCTCCTGGAGATAGTATTTCTTTTATCTTACCTATTTCTTCTCCATCAATTGTTTCAACTACACAACCAATAATCTCGTGGTAATAGTATTCATTTTTATCTAAATCATGTAGTTGGTCTTCAGTTATCTTTAATACTCCATTTTTCAGTGGCTCAACTGAGTTTAATGACTCATACCCTTCAAATGTAAGTAAATCAAAGTTTTTATGTACACGGTGACTCGTTACGATTAATTTAATTGGTGTAGTTTCATTTTCTTTAAATAAATAAAGTGAATTTCCTTTTTTGTAACGTTTCTCAGGAAAATCAGTTCTTGAAATAACGCGAACCTCTCCACGAATTCCATGAGTATTTACAATTTTTCCGACATTTAAATATTTTTCCATTCGATTACCTCTATATATAAAATTTCTTAAGTTTATAGTTAGTTTTACCATTCAGGTTGCATATATGTCTACTAATGTTGAAAACGGCCCTTAGCTATAGCCAAGGACCGTCTTACATTACTGAATATCTAAGTGAATACGTTTTGCGTGTTCATTACTTGCTGCGTAAACAACCGTACGAATCGCTTTAGCAATTTTACCATGTTTGCCAATCACTCTACCAGCATCTTCAGGGCTTACCTGTAAATGAAAGAATAGATTGTTCTCATCTTCTTTTACTTGAAGTGAAATATCCTCTGGATGATCTACAAGACTTGAAACAATTGCATTGATGAGTGTATTCATCTTTTTTTCCATAATTACTTGCCGTTGCGAGCGTTGTGGAATTTCTCTAAGATACCAGCTTTAGAGAATAAGTTACGAACTGTATCAGATGGTTTAGCACCTGTTCCTAACCATTTTAATGCTGCTTCTTCATTGATTTTGATTTCAGCTGGTTGAGCAACTGGATTGTAAGTTCCAATTTCCTCGATGAAGCGTCCGTCACGAGGAGAACGAGCATCTGCTACTACTACACGATAAAAAGGAGATTTTTTTGCTCCCATACGTTTTAAACGAATTTTAACTGCCATTTTTAAAGCACCTCCGAAAATATTTACAACGTTTTATATATTATCAAAAACCAATACTGTTTGTAAAGTAAAATTTCTTAACAGCATAATTTTTTATTAAATGATGTTTAAATGTTGGAAAATTATACAAAAAGATTAGAATAAGCCCGGAAATTTGAAACCCTTCTTCTTCCCTTTTTGCATACCGCCCATCATTTTCATCATTTTTTTCATCTCTTCAAACTGTTTTAATAAACGGTTTATTTCTTGAACAGGACGCCCAGATCCTTTAGCTATTCGCTTTCTGCGACTAGAGTTAATGATATCTGGTGTAAGCTTTTCCTGTTTTGTCATCGATTGAATAATTGCCTCTACATGAGCGATTTGTTTATCGTCAATTTGCAGATCATTCAACCCTTTTATTTTGTTTGCACCTGGCATCATTTTTAAAATATCGCCAAGTGGACCCATTTTTTTAACTTGGGAAAGTTGGTCTAAGAAATCATCCAAAGTAAAAGATGCATTTCTTAATTTTTGTTCCATTTCTTTTGCTTTTTCTTGGTCTACGTTTTCTTGTGCTTTTTCAATTAGAGTAAGCACATCACCCATACCTAGAATACGTGATGCCATTCGTTCTGGATGGAACGGCTCAATTGCATCTAGTTTCTCACCAAGTCCAACAAATTTAATTGGAGTATTTGTAACTGCACGAATTGATAAAGCAGCACCACCACGAGTGTCGCCGTCAAGCTTTGTTAGAACAACTCCAGTTAAACCTAATTGTTCATTAAAACTTTGTGCCACATTGACTGCATCTTGTCCTGTCATTGCATCAACAACTAGGAAGATTTCTTCAGGTTTAGAAAGTTCTTTAATTTGTGCAAGTTCTTCCATTAAACCTTCGTCAATATGTAAACGACCGGCAGTATCAATTAGAACATAATCAAGATGTTCATCCTTTGCATGTTGAATTGCTTGTTTCGCAATTTCAACTGGACTTACTTGATCGCCTAATGAAAACACTGGCATATCTAACTGTTTACCTAAAGTTTGTAGCTGTTTAATCGCTGCAGGACGATAAATATCTGCTGCAACTAAAAGCGGATTACGATTATACTTTTTGCGAAGTAAATTAGCTAATTTACCAGTCGTAGTTGTTTTACCAGCACCTTGTAAACCAACCATCATAATAACAGTCGGCGGGCGATTTGCAACAGCAATTTTGCTTTGTTCTCCACCCATTAATGCAGTTAGTTCTTCTTGAACTACTTTAACAACATGTTGACCAGGCGTTAAGCTTTGTAATACTTCTTGTCCAACAGCTCGTTCAGAAACACGTTTCACAAAATCTTTAACAACTTTAAAGTTAACATCCGCCTCTAGTAACGCAAGACGAACTTCTCTCATCATTTCCTTGACATCAGATTCAGATACTTTACCTTTGCCTCGAACCTTTTGTAATGTCTTTTGAAGTCGGTCGGCTAATCCTTCAAATGCCATAAAACCGTCCTCCTTATTATTCTAATTTCTCTAACGCATCGATTAATCGAAGAAAATCGTTATCTACAACTTTACTCTTTTCAGCGTAAGTTTTCAATTGATTTAATATTTCATTTCGTTGTTGAAATTTTTTTAGAAGTAATAATTTCTCTTCATACTCTTCTAGCATTGCTTCAGTTCGCTTTATATTATCATAAACCGCCTGTCTACTAATGCTAAACTCTTCTGCAATCTCACCTAAAGAATAGTCATCTAAATAATATAGTGACATATAGTTTTGTTGTTTTGGAGTTAAAAGAGATTGATAAAAATCATATAGATAATTTATTCTCATCGTCTTATCTAACATGGTATGATCTGCCAAAACTATCACTCCTTTGTTAAGTGAATTGCCTTTACATATGCTAGTTTACCTAAAAGCTAAACTTCTGTCAAGTTTTTTACTTGACGTTACTTCAAGTTTTAGGAAGCGCGGGATCAAGAAAAGATAACCTCGTTTTACCGCCCTTCCAATTTGTACCTAATTTAGCATTATGCTTGTTCCTTACTAATTAAATCACCAAATAGTCCATATACGAATTGTTCTGCTTGGAATGGTTGTAGATCGTCCATTTGTTCTCCTAGCCCAACGAATTTCACTGGTACTTTTAGTTCGTTTCGGATTGCTAATACAATACCGCCTTTTGCAGTTCCGTCTAGTTTCGTTAAGACAATTCCCGTTACATTTGTTGCTTCGGAGAATGTTTTTGCTTGAACAAGGCCATTTTGACCAGTTGTTGCATCAATAACAAGTAAAACTTCATGAGGTGCTCCTGGTACTTCCCTAGCAATAACGTTACGTACTTTTTCTAGTTCTTTCATTAAGTTTACTTTGTTTTGCAATCGCCCAGCTGTATCGCAAAGTAATACATCTACTTTACGAGCTTTTGCAGCTTGTACCGCGTCGAACATTACCGCTGCAGGGTCTGAACCTTCACCTTGTTTAATTGTTTCAACACCGACACGATTTCCCCAAACTTCTAATTGATCAATTGCACCAGCTCTAAATGTGTCACCTGCTGCAAGCAATACTTTTTTGCCATCAGATTTCAGTTTATGTGCGATTTTTCCAATCGAAGTTGTTTTACCTACACCGTTAACACCAACGAATAAAACAACTGTTAAACCATCTGGATTCATGTTGATTTCAAATGAATCCTCAGTTAAATCGTCACCTTTATACAATTCAACTAATTTTTCAGAAATTACTTCTTGAACAGCTTTTGGATCTTGAATATTTTTTCGCTTTACTTCATATTTTAATTCTTCGACTAATTCCATTACTGTGTTTACGCCAACATCAGCCATAATTAAAATTTCTTCAAGCTCTTCAAAAAAATCTTCGTCTACTTTACGGTATCTAGCAAATAAATCATTTAAACCATCTGTAAGATTATTTCTAGACTTCTCTAATCCAGATTTAAATTTTTGAGTCACTGACTCAGTTTGCTTTGAGATTGTTTCTTTTAATTTCTTAAAAAAGCTCATAATTTCAATCCTTTCTAATTACCATTCGATAGCAATGCTTCACCTTCATCTAAACGGACAGATACAAGAGTTGAAACACCGTATTCTTGCATTGTTACTCCGTATAGCACATCACATTCTTCCATCGTTCCTTTACGGTGTGTTATGACAATAAACTGCGTTTGTTCACTAAAGTATTTTAGGAATTTTGCAAATCGAGCTACATTGGCTTCGTCTAGTGCAGCTTCAACCTCATCAAGTACACAGAAAGGTACTGGACGAACTTGTAAAATGGCAAACAATAATGCGATTGCCGTAAGTGCTCTCTCACCGCCAGATAAAAGACTTAAATTTTGAAGTTTTTTACCTGGTGGCTGCGCGACTATATCAACACCTGTTAATAATAAGTTTTCTGCATCCGTCAGTATTAAATCCGCTCGGCCTCCACCAAACAGTTGTGTAAAGACGACTTGGAATTTTTCACGAATTGCGGAAAAACTTGATTCAAAGCGCTTCGTCATTTCTTCATCCATTTCACTGATTACATTGTAAAGTGTAGTTTTAGCTTCGTTTAAATCAGTTCTTTGTTCCTGTAGAAAATCATGACGCTCAGAAACTCGTTCATACTCATCAATTGCACCGATATTAACAGTACCTAGTTCTTCGATTGAACGTTTTAAAAGTTTTACTCGCTTACTTGCCTCATCAACTGTCATTTCTAATGTATATTTTACTTTTGCCGCTTCATAAGTCGTCATATACGTAACATTCAGTTGTTGTAGGCGGTTTTCTAATTCAACATCAAGTCGATTACTATTTACTTCTTGTTGCTTTAACAAATCAGAAAGTGATTTATATTGACGTTGCTTTTCACGTAAAGACTGAACATAATCTTCTAACTCAGTTTGGTAAGCAATTCGTTGCTCTCGACGTTTCGAAATGATTTCAGTTGTTTTTGAAAATTCATTTCGAGTTTCAGAAATTATTTTCTCCAATTCTTCCTTACCATTTTCATTTGTCATAAGTTCGCTTGATAAGAAAATAATTTTGTCCCTTGTTTCTTCAAGAACCTGCTTTTGTTTTAACTCATTTTCTTCAAATTGACGAATTCGTTCGATACTATAACTTAATTTTTGTTCTTCCTGTGCGAGCGAAATTTTAAAACTTGTTAACTTTGATTGTAATTCATCTTTTATTTCTTTTTGATTTAGTTTACGTTCAGTTAATTCATTAATCTTCTGCTCTTTGGTAATAATCTCTTGTTTTATATTAGCTTCTAATGTTGCTAATTCCCCTAGACGGTCTTTTACCTTTATTAAATCACTTGCTGAGCTACCCATTTCTAAATCATAGATTGCTAAAGCATCATTGATATTTTTTTCTTGAAATTCGATACTTCTTAATTGTTCCATAATCGAATCAATTACTTGCTTAACCGAATGCATTTCACCATTTAAGCTTTGGGCTTCAGTAGTTTTTTCTTGATACAACGCTTTAAGTGTTTGGACTTCACGTTCTACTGAAGTAGTCTTTTCCTGCATATCATCAAGCTTAATCGTTATTTCCTCTAACTCTCTTTGTCTCCCAATAAGTGAGGCATTTGTTGTTCGTACTGCACCACCGGTCATAGCACCACCCGGATTGACAACATCACCTTCAAGCGTGACAAAGCGATAACGATGACCAACGAGCTTAGCAAGTTCATTGGCACTCTTTAAATCTTGAGCTATTAAAACAGTCCCAAGTAAATTTTGAACTACTTGTTCATATTCATTTGAATAACTAACTAGCGATGAAGCAACGCCGATGAAAGAAGGATTTCTTTTTAAGCTATCAATTAGATTTGATGGCACAGAACGAGCTTTCACAATATTCATTGGTAAGAATGTAGCTCGACCAAGTCGTTGCTGCTTTAAAAATTGAATTGCTCTTCTAGCATGCTCATCATTTTGTACAACAATTTGTTGTGTAGCCGCACCTAGCGCAATTTCAATCGCAGTTTCATATTGTTTATTCGTTGAAATAAGTTCAGCAATTGCACCTTTAATACCTTCTAATCTCGTGCCTCTTGCTTTTAAAATTTCTTTAACGCCTTGATTAAACCCAGCAAAGTCTTCTTGAAGTTCTTCAAGAGTTTCTTTACGTGATTTTGTTTGTTGAATAAATTGATAAGCTTTAGATAATAATTCTTCTTTTTCCTTTAATACATCTGTAGTTTCCTGAAGTTGAATAGTTGAAGATTCAAATTTTTCATTTAATGCTTGAAAATTAAGATCAACTTGTTGTTTCTCATTAAGCAATTCTGTTTTTCTATGTTGTAATTCTTCTCTTTGACGAATGTATTTTTCATTTTCTACATCTAATCGACTCGATTTTATAGAGAATTGTTGACTTTGTTTTTCGAGCATTGTTTTTTCATTTTTAATCGATGCTTGATTATTTAAGAGTTCGATATAATCTGATTTAATCAATTCGATTTGTTCTTCAATATCTCCCTCATAGGAAGTAATTTCATTTTGAATGTCAACAATACTCGTTTTAGTTTTATTTACATTTTGACGAGATAATTTTTCTTGTGCTTTTTCAGTTTCGATTAATATTTTAGTCACGTTAATTTGTTCAGTAACTTCATCTACTTGTTTTCTTAATTGTTCAGATTGAGTCGAAGTATTTCTTTTTCGTTCCTTCATTAACTCTTTCTGACCTTCATATTTTTCCAAGTTTTTCGTTACGGTTAATAAGACTTGTTGCAATTGATCAATCGACTCATCTAATGCAGTTAATTTGTCTTGTAATTCATGTTGCTTTGATTCATCTATTGAAATCTCCGTCGATAATGAGATTTCGATATCAGAATTTTGTGCAATTTCTTTTTTTAACTCTTCCCATTTTTGATGGAGCGATTCAATTTCGTATACTAATAGAGCAGCTTCAACCTTCTCTAACTCATCTCTATGTTCTATGTATTCTTTTGCAATTGAAGCCTGCATACGCAGTGGTTCTATTTGAGAACCTAATTCAAATAAAATATCATCCACACGATTTAAATTTTCTTGTGTTTCAAATAATTTCGCTTCAGCTTTTTTCTTTCGAGTTTTATACTTTAAAACTCCAGCCGCTTCTTCAAAAATCCCTCTTCGATCTTCCGGCTTACTACTTAAAATTTCTTCGACCTTTCCTTGAGAGATAATAGAGAACGCTTCTCTCCCTAGTCCAGAATCCATAAATAAATCAATAATATCTTTTAATCGACATGATTGTTTATTAATATAAAAATCACTATCACCCGAACGGTAAACTCGTCTTGTTACACTTACTTCACTATATTCAAGTGGTAATTGCTGATCTTCATTATCTAATGTGAGCGTAACCTCTGCATAATTTAAAGGCTTTCTTCCTTCACTGCCGGCAAAAATAATATCTTCCATTTTTGCTCCACGCAATGATTTAACAGACTGCTCACCTAGAACCCATCTGATTGCATCTGTAATATTACTTTTACCACTTCCGTTTGGTCCTACTACTGCAGTAACACCTTTTACAAAATCTATCGTAACTCGCTGAGCGAATGATTTAAATCCAATTATATCTAGTCGTTTGAGGAACAACTGAATTCCCCCTTTTTGATTTAATTATATACACAAAAACTCCCCCATAAAAGGGGGAGCAGATTGCCCGCCAAACGCTCACTTTCAATGCTTCGCCGTCTTTTGCGGTGCGCGATTACCATTAAAGATAACTTTCGCTCCTCGAAAGTATTCATGCATTTATATGTCAAGCGCTTGCAATCAATCTGAAAATCAAGTTTTATCGTTTATTTGGCAAGCTTCTACTAGATTTTAAGAAATCTATTTACTTGACTCTTTTAGTTTTATTAACGCTTCTTTAGCTGCCTGTTGCTCAGCTTCTTTTTTAGATCTTCCACTACCAATTCCTAATGTTTCTCCATTTAATAACACTTTAGAAACAAATTCGCGGTTATGAGCAGGTCCTTTTTCTTGTAGTATTTTATACTCTATTGAACCTGTAGAATCTCTTTGAACAAACTCTTGTAATTGACTTTTAAAATCCATCACATGCGAAAAAGCACCATCGTTTATTTTTGGGAATATATGAAGTGATAAGAAGTTAATAACTGTTTGTAGTCCTTGATCTAAATATAATGATCCAATGAATGCTTCAAAAACATCTGCTAAAAGTGCCGGACGTGTCCGACCACCTGTCATTTCTTCACCGCGACCAAGTAAAATAAATCGACCAAAATCTAATTCGTTCGCAAATTTTACTAACGATGGTTCACAAACGATTGCGGCACGTAACTTAGTTAACTCGCCTTCACTCATTGTGTCATATTTTTGGAATAAATATTGTGAAACTGTAAGTTCTAAAACAGCATCCCCTAAATATTCTAATCTCTCATTATCTTCATATGGTTTTTTACGATGCTCATTCACATAGGATGAATGTGTAAACGCTTGAATAAGCAAGCCTTCATTATTAAACATAATGTTAATTTGCTTTTGGAATTTTACAAAATTCTCTTTTTCATGATCAGATAGTTTAAATTCTCTTACTCTTCTTGAATGCGGCATATTTACCTCCAACTAAAAAACAGTTTGATATGCTGCTAAACCTACTAGTTAAGAAAATGATGAGAAGTCCCGCATAAAATACGGGACTTTTCTCATTACATGTTGCTCTCTATGTAGTTCACAACATCACCAACTGTGACGATTTTTTCAGCATCTTCGTCTGAAATTTCTAATTCAAACTCATCTTCTAATTGCATTACTAATTCAACAACATCTAATGAGTCTGCGTCTAAGTCTTCTTTGAAACGACTTGTAATTTGGATCTCAGATTCTTCTACACCTAAACGGTCAACAATAATCTTTGATACACGCTCTAATACGTCTTGCATTATTATTCACCTCCCCCCAAAGATTGTCTACTTAAGCATTATACATAAAATTTAGGCAAACGCCAAACTAAATCATTACAAGTCCGCCATCAACATTAATTGTTTGTCCTGTAATGTATCTACTAGCATCCATTGCTAAGAATACTACTGCATGTGCGATATCTTCTGGTTGTCCAAATGATTGCAATGGAATATTAGATAACATTTGTGTTCTAACTTGCTCATTTAATTCATTTGTCATATCAGTTTCAATAAAACCAGGTGCAATTGCATTAACTGTAATATTTCTTGAAGCTAATTCTTTTGCAGCCGTTTTTGTTAAGCCTAATACACCAGCTTTAGCTGCTACATAGTTCATTTGTCCAGGATTACCAATTTGTCCTACAACTGAACTAATATTAATGATACGGCCATTACGTTGACGAGTCATAAACTTCGCTGCTGCTTTAATACAGTTGAATACACCTTTTAGGTTCGTGTCAATTACATCGTCCCAATCAGCATCTTTCATACGTAATAAAAGACCGTCTCTAGTAATACCTGCATTGTTTACTAGTATATCAATACTTCCGAATTCATCAACAGTATTTTTTACTAATGCTGCAACTTCTTCACTATTTGATACGTTTGCTTTATATGCAATCGCTTTTACTCCAAGAGCTGTAATTTCCTCTACAACTTTAAGAGCAGCAGCCTCATTACCAGAATAGTTAACAACTACATTTGCACCATTTTTTGCTAAAGATAAGGCGATTGCTCGTCCAATACCTCTAGATCCACCAGTTACTAAAGCAACTTTACCATTTAGCATGATTTCATTTCCTCCCACTCATTTAAAAACTGGTTTAATGTTTCAACATCATAAACATTTACTAATTTAGATGATGGAGAGATTGCTTTTACTAATCCAGTTAAAACCTTACCAGGACCAATCTCAACAAATGTATCAACACCTTGGTTAACTAATTCTTGAATTGATTGATTCCATTTAACTGGTGAGTATAATTGATTAACTAATAATTCTTTAATTTCGTTTGCATCTGTCACAACGTTCGCAGTAACATTTGAAATTAATGGAGTTACACAGTCATTAACATTTATTTTACCAAGTTCATTTTGGAAATCTTCACTTGCAGGTTTCATTAATGATGAATGGAAAGGTCCACTTACCTTTAATGGTAGTACACGTTTTGCTCCAGCTTCTTTAAGTAAGCCAGAAGCGATTTGAACGCCTTCTGCATCTCCTGTAATAACAACTTGTGTAGGAGAGTTATAATTCGCAATTCCTACAGAGTGACCATTTTTATTTACTTCAGAAACAACTTCTTCAATTTTTTCTGGAGCTAAAAATAATACCGCTGCCATAGCACCTTGACCTACTGGTACAGCTTTCTCCATTAATTGACCACGCTTATGAACTAATTTAACACCATCTTCAAAAGAGATCGCATCTGCCGCTACAAGTGCAGTAAATTCACCTAAACTATGTCCAGCAACGAAGTCTGGTTTAATGCCAACTTCTTTTATTTTCTCAAGCATTGCAATTGAAGTAGTTAAAATTGCAGGTTGTGCATGATATGTAGCAGTTAACTCTTCATCTGTCCCATTGAAAATAATATTAGAAAGGCTGAACCCTAAGTGTTCATTAGCAGATTCAAATATTGCCCCACACTCATTATAGCTTTCAGCTAGATCTTTACCCATTCCTACTTTTTGTGATCCTTGTCCAGGAAAAATAAACGCCACTTTACCCAATGGAGTGACCCCCTTATGCTTTTGATTCGATTTTCTCCATGTGATCACTTACTTGTTTTATCACATCATGTTCAACCATCGTTTTAGTTTGCTTAATTGCACTAAAAATACCTAAAGCATCAGAACTACCATGCGCTTTAATAACAGGTGATTTTAAGCCAAATAATGCTGCTCCACCATATTCAGCGTAATCCATTTTCTTTTTTACGCCTTTTAAGTTTGGTTTTAATACAGCTGCTGCAAGCTTTGATGTGAAATTAGTAAGCATCGCATCTTTTATTAACGAAAACATTGCAAGCGCGGTACCTTCAATCGCTTTTAAGGCTATATTTCCAGTATACCCATCAGTAACAACAACATCTGCAACTGAGTTCATCAAGTCCCTTGCTTCAACATTTCCGATAAAATTCAAATTAGATTCTTTTAGTAACTGAAATGTTTGTTTAGTCAGTTCATTTCCTTTTTTATCTTCAGTACCGACATTTAATAAGCCAACAGTTGGATTATTAATTCCTCTTACTTTTTGGGCATAGATAGACCCCATTATCGCATATTGAAGTAAGTGATTTGCTTTTGCATCGACATTTGCTCCAACATCAAGGAAAACAAAGCCTTTGCCGTCTAAAGTAGGCATTGTAGGTGAAAGGGCAGGTCTTTCTACACCTTCCATTCGACCAACAACTAAAAGTCCTGCAGTCATTAAAGCTCCAGTATTTCCCGCGGAAATACATGCATCAGCATTACCTTCTTTTACTTGATTTGCCATTAAAACCATTGAAGCATTTTTCTTTCTTCTAACTGCTCTAACTGGCTCCTCAGTACCTTCAATCACTTCATCTGTATGGATAATTGTTATATTTTTATTATTGGTTAAGAATGGTTTTATTTTTGATTCATCACCAATCAAAGTTATATGTATATCATTTAATTTTTCAACTGCAAGCATCGCACCTTCAACGATTGCTTTTGGGGCATGATCGCCACCCATTGCATCGATTGCTAACTTCATCCTAATTCACTTCCTATTCTTCAATACTTCGGTGATACATTTCAAATAAGCCTTGGAATACATGCTCTTTTTCAACGTATCCATTGATATCAACTGTTGTACGCCTCGGATCTCCTGTTTGCGGTAAAACCTTCGCCTTAGCAATTACTCGATCATTTGTTCTTACTGGTTTAATAAAAACAAAATTTGACTTAGCAGTTAATGCTAAATCATCATGAATAACTGCAACAGCTAAAGAATTAGCTTGTGCAAATAGGTGATGACCACGTGCAATACCATTCCTACTAAAAGTATGCTCTTCCTTCACATCAAATATCGAAATCGCACTTTCGTTTAAATGGATATCAATCACTTCACCGATTATTTCATCTACAGGTAGTGATTTTACATCTTCCAATTGCTGAGTTGCAACATTTTTGATACGTTCTCTTAGCTCAGGAATTGATAATTCAAGACGATCAAGACGAATAGTTTGTATGCTCACAGATAATTGACTAGCTAAATCTTCATCTGTAATAAACGGATTTTCTTTTATAATTTTTTTTAACAATTCATGACGATCTTTTTTATTTCTTCTCATATTACATACCTCTACTACCAATTTGTGACCAGGTATTAAATATAGTTTATATTAAAAATCCATGTATTACAATAGTTTTTTGACAAACTTTTAATACCTAGTACTAATCTAATTTTTCTGAATCAAATATTCCCGTTCGTTCTAAGTACGTTCTTAACACTTGATATTTATTAGCTTTCCAAAAAACATCTGAATTAACTAATAATGTAGCATCATTTCTTGCAACCTCTAGAGCACGATAATCATGTACCATATCAGCCATTTTAAATTCAGGTACTCCACTTTGTTGTTTCCCAAAGAAATCTCCTGGTCCTCTAAGCTCTAAATCCTTTTCGCTTAGCTCAAAACCATCATTTGTTTCCGTCATGATTGTTAGTCTTTCTTTCCCTACTTCACTTTTTGGATCTCCTACTAAAACACAATACGACTGCTCAGAACCACGTCCAACTCGCCCTCTTAACTGATGTAATTGTGAAAGTCCAAATCGATCAGCGTCATAAATAACCATTACAGTTGCATTAGGAACATTTACACCTACTTCTACAACCGTAGTTGATACTAAAATTTGAACTTCATTTGCTGCAAAGTCCTTCATTACTTCATCTTTTTCAGAAGAGGAGAGCTTCCCATGCATTAATCCTACCTTTGCCATATTTTTATAATGGAATGATAGTACACTATGCAAATCTAATGCATTTTGAAGATCTAGTTTTTCAGATTCTTCAATAAGGGGGCAAATCAAATATGCTTGTCTCCCGTTTTTGATCTCTTTACCTATAAAATCTAAAACACGATCAAACATTTCTTGTTTAACCCAATACGTTTCTATTTTCTTACGTCCAGCCGGATATTCGTCAATAATCGAAACATCCATTTCTCCAAAAGCAGTGATCGCTAACGTTCTAGGGATCGGAGTCGCTGTCATAAATAAAACATCAGGGAAATAACCTTTTTCTCTTAACACTCTTCGTTGACCAACACCAAATCGATGTTGCTCATCTGTTATGACAATCCCTAATTTATTAAATTGAACCTCATCTTGAATTAAAGCATGCGTACCGACTAATATATGAACGTCTCCGTTTTTTAATCTTTCGAGAATCTCACGACGCTTTTTTCCTTTTACTGAACTAGTAAGAAGTTCAACTTTCATATCTGTATGCTGTAGCATTTTTGATAACGATTCAAAATGTTGTTCAGCTAAAATTTCTGTAGGTACCATTAATGCCCCTTGATAGCCATCAAGTGTACATGCATATAAAGCAATGGTAGCGACAACAGTTTTTCCGGAACCAACATCACCTTGTAATAAGCGATTCATGCGATACGGACTTTCTAAATCGTTGAATATTTCTTGTACAACTCTCTTTTGAGCTGATGTCAGAGGAAATGGTAGGGATTGGATTAGTTGTTGAATTTTATCATTTTTTAATACTTTTGAAATGCCTTTAGACTGATTGCGTTGAATTTTTCGAAGGGCTTGCATTTTCAACTGAAATAGAAAAAACTCTTCATAAACAAAACTTCTTCTAGCTTGTTTTAAACTATTTGCATCGATCGGATGGTGAAGCAATCTCATCGTTTCTGAACGATTCAATAGTTTATAATTATGAATTAATTCTGTTGGTATTAAATCATTTATTAAATGTCCAAACTTTTTAAATGACTGGTCAACAAATTTCCTCATAGTTTTGACAGACATTTTCCCTTTAATTGAATAGACAGGTTCAATTTCATGGCTATTCGTACGAGCACCAAAAACAAGCTCAGATAAAGTAATAGATTGTTTATGTTGATCCCATTTACCAGTAATCGTTACGTGTTCATTTAAATTTAATTTCGTTTTAAAATAAGGTCGATTAAAACAAATAACAGTAATTAAGTAACGATCTACTAAGACTCTAAATGTTAAACGTGATTTGTTCTTACCAAAATATTGAAGAAGAGGAGCGCTATGAACAATCCCTTCAACTGTCACGCGCTCTTCATGTTTTACTTCTGATAACTCTTTATTTCGATAATCCTCATATCGATATGGTAAATACTCGATTAAGTCATTTATTGTAAAAATACCCATATCGTTTAGCTGTATTTCCGTTTCCTCACCAACACCACTTAATATAGATACTTTTTGTTCTAATTCAATACTCACTATTTTTTTAGCGAAACACCAAATATCTTTGCTTCTAATTCTCGTCCTGTTGGCGTTGCCGCTAGTCCTCCTTCTGCAGTTTCTCTTAGAGCAGATGGCATTGTTTGTCCAATTCGATACATAGCATCAATTACTTCATCGCATGGAATACGACTTGTAATACCAGCTAAAGCCATATCTGCAGCTACCATTGCATTTGCAGCACCCATTGCATTTCGCTTAACGCAAGGAACCTCTACTAACCCTGCAACTGGGTCACAAACTAAACCAAGCATATTCTTTAATGTAATAGCAAATGCTTGAGCACTTTGACTTGGAGAGCCTCCAGCCATTTCTACAATCGCTGCTGCAGCCATACCACTAGCAGAGCCCACTTCGGCTTGACAACCACCTGCAGCACCTGAAATAGACGCATTATTAGCTACAACAAAACCGAATGCCCCAGAAGCAAATAAGAATTCGATCATTTGCATTCGAGTAGGATTTAATTTATTTTTAACTGCAAAAAGTGTACCTGGCACTACCCCAGCAGACCCTGCTGTAGGAGTCGCACAAATTGTACCCATTGCAGCATTTACTTCATTTGTCGCAACTGCTTTACTTACGGCATCTAAAAGTAGAGTACCCGAAAGAGAATTTCCTTTGGCAATATAATTTTGAAGTAATACAGCATCTCCACCAGTTAATCCTGTTGGCGAATGCACACCTGCTAACCCTCTTTCAACTGCCTTTTCCATAACTACAAGATTTTGATCCATTTTCGCGATAATTTCTTCACGACTTCTCCCAGTAAATTGCATCTCTTGTTGGATCATTATTTCTGAAACTTTTACATTTTTAGATTCAGCTAATTCTACTAATTCTGCAACATTTTTAAACATTATTATCCCCCTCTCCTTAATCAACCATTTTCGTAACGCGAATGATATGTGGTAAAGATTCTATTTCTTGTATTACTTTTTCATCTAAGTCTTGGTCAACTTCGATTGCCATTAATGCTATTTGTCCTACTTCTTTACGTGAAACTTCCATATGACCAATATTCACAGCATACTTCATCAGTACATTTGTTACACCTGCAATTGAACCGAAGCGATCATTATGCACGACAAGTATTGCAGGGTAATTACCCGAAAGCTTAAGTTCAAATCCATTCAACTCAATAATTTCAATTTTTCCACCACCAATTGAAATTCCTACTAATTCAAATGGTTGATCGTCATCTAGTATTGTAATTTTTACTGTATTTGGATGTTCAGTAACTGCATCTTCCTCAACGAAATCAACAGACATTCCATTTCCAGTAGCAATTTTTAATGACTCTGGAATACGCTCATCAAATGTATCAAAGTCTAATAATCCACCGACTAGTGCTACATCTGTACCATGTCCTCGATAAGTTTTAGCAAAAGAACCATATAATGAAATTAAAACCTTCTTTGGTTCTTTTCCATAAAGATTTCTCGCTACACGGCCAATTTTAGCCGCTCCAGCTGTATGTGAACTTGATGGACCAATCATAATTGGACCAATAATGTCAAAAACACTTTTATATTTCATCACGTTTCCCCCATTACGTTAATTAAAAGCGTGTTAATTTAGTTTTTCTTACGTATTAACAATTCATTTATATAAAATATTGGTATTAAAGACAAAACAATGTCCACCTTATAGTGTAATACGAATTTCTACAGAGTTCTACGTTATTTTACATTAGTCGTTAAATAATGTGCAAAAAAAAAGAAGCATCTCTTCATTTCTTCCTTAGGTGATTATAAAATTTGCCATTTTATACTTCTCTTTACAAAAAAAGTGTAGAGAAATTTTACAGATTTCACTACACTTTTCTTACTTTATTTTATTCGATTGAAAAAATATACGAATACAATGGTTGATTTCCATTATGAACTTCGATTTCTAAATGATCAAAGCTTTCTTCAGCAAATTCAACTAATTTTGAAATTTCTTCGTCAGATACATCTTGACCGTATAAAATCGTTAAAATTTCAGACTCTTCATCAATCATATCTTGCAATAATTTCTTTGCAGCCTCAAATTGATTCGCATCTGTTGTTACAATCTTACTTTCAAGAATCCCCATGAAATGATCCTTCGTTATTTCCACACCATCAATTTCAGTATCTCTAACAGCATATGTTATTTGACCTGTTTTAACTGTTTTTAATGCTTCTTGCATCCCTACTTTATTTTCATCTAATGACGCCGTTGGATTAAATGATAATAATGCAGTCATTCCTTGAGGCACTGATTTACTCGTCACAACAGCTACATTACATTCTGCGACTGACGCAGCTTGTTCAGCAGCCATCACTATATTCCCGTTATTAGGAAGGACAATGACGTTTTTGGCGTTACACTGTTCGATCGCTTTTACAATGTCTTCTGTACTTGGGTTCATTGTTTGACCGCCCTCGATCACAACAGTTGCTCCAATGCTTTCAAATAATGCTTTAATGCCTGAACCCATTGCTACAGTTACAACCCCAAATTCTTGTTGCTCAGTAGTTTGGATAGACTCATTTTTAGAAGGAGACTCATTTGAAACCTCTTCATGTAGTAAGCTAGTATGTTGTTCGCGCATATTCTCTGCTTTTAATTTTAAAAAGCTTCCAAATCGTTGACCTAAATTAAAAACTTCACCAGGGTATTCAGCGTGAATATGAACTTTTACAATTTCATCATCCGCAACAACTAATAGTGAATCACCCCAAGCACTTAACTCTTTACGGAAAGTATCAATGTCAAACGGTTGTTTTTTTAATTTATCTTTTTCAAAACGCACCATAAATTCAGTACAGTAGCCATAGACAATGTCCTCAGTATTTAACATACTTTGTACATTACGATGTTCTGCTTCCACAAGCTCCTCTAGTGAAAGTGTCGCTTCAGCACCTTCTAAAGAAATTTCTTCACCTTTTAAAGATGCTAAGAATCCTTCATATACAAGGACTAAACCTTGACCACCACTATCAACTACACCAACTTGTTTTAATACAGGTAATAAATCTGGAGTACGATTTAATGATGCTTTTGCTTCAACAATTGTTTCCTCAAGAAATGGAATAAACTCTTCATGTGTTTTAGCAATTACAACCGCTTTTTTAGCCGTTTCTCTTGCAACTGTTAAGATTGTACCTTCAATAGGCTTCATAACAGCCTTATAAGCAGTCTCTACACCCGCTTCTAAAGCTTGCGCAAAATCAGCTGTTGAAATTGTATCCTTAGCTTCGATTGATTTAGAAAAACCTCTAAATAATTGAGACAGGATAACACCAGAATTTCCACGCGCTCCCATTAGTAAGCCTTTTGCAAAGCTTTGTCCAACTTTTCCTACATGATGATTCGGTTTTTCTTTTACTTCTTTTGAACCAGAAGTAATCGAAAGATTCATATTTGTACCAGTGTCACCATCAGGTACAGGAAATACATTTAATGAATCTACAAATTTTACATTTTTCGTTAAGTTATTTGCACCTTGAATCACCATATCTGCAAATAATTTACCGTCAATACGTTTTATCGACACAAATTCTCCTCCTTAATGCGTCTTACAGGTTTGCTACTTTTACACCTTGAACAAAAATATTGACTGAGTCAACAGACAAGCCTAATGTTTGATCAAGTGTATACTTCACTTTATTTTGTACGTTATTAGCAACTTCTGAAATCTTTGTACCATAGCTTACAATTATGTACATATCGATATTAACGTCTTCACCAATTTGGCGAACAATAACACCTTTTGTAAAGTTTTCTTTTTTTAGGATTTCAGTAAGACCATCCTTAATTTGTTTCTTAGAAGCCATTCCAACAATACCGTAACAATCAATGGCAGCTCCACCAGCAATTGTAGCGATTACATCTGTACCAATCTCGATTGTTCCATATTGCGTTTTCATTTCTAATGACATAATTTGGTCCCCCTTATTTGGATAATCCATGTATAGTTAGTTATACTACTTACTTATTATTGTATACCTTTTTCCTAAATAATTCTATTGACTCACTTTTATTATTAGCTTTTTAATAATAATCATGGTTAATTATAGAAAATACAATTTTTTATGAATTTCTTTTAAGGTCCCTCTTAATATTTAGTATACCATACAATTCAATGTCAAGGTTTTTTTCTTGAACAACTTACCAATAACTGTTGCATTAAGCTAAACGGTGTGATAAATTATAGTAGTATTTCTTAATGAAAATAATCATTGAAATGTTATTCCGGTTTTTGTAAGGAGGGAAATAGATGGCTCGTGTTTGTGTAATCACAGGAAGAAAATCTCGTTCTGGTAACAGTCGCTCTCACGCTATGAATGCTTCAAAACGTACTTGGGGTGCTAACCTTCAAAAAGTTCGTATTTTAGTAAACGGTAAACCAAAGCGTGTTTACGTTTCAGCGAGAGCATTAAAATCAGGTAAAATTGAGCGCGTTTAATTTATTAACGTACTAAAAAGCATAGCGAACCGCTATGCTTTTTTACTTTTTTATGATTCCTATTGCAATTAACCAAAAACCCCTACTTCAACTATCCTTCTTTTTTAAATGTACTCAGCATGGCGCGAACAAGTCCGCCAAGAAATTTAGGTAATTTAATCGTATAAAATCTCATGCTTTCCCTCCTACAAGCTTTCTAGCATTTTTAAGGAAAAGATTAATCCTATTACATTCTACTTGCAATTAGCAAAAACTATGACATGAAAATTTTTAATCTTTGCTCCTCACTACTAAAGCTATGCCTTTTGTAAAGGAAATAGACCCTACTCCCTCCACTAACTCATTGCTCACACATAACGATGAACCAATTTCCAATAAATGATTTGTAAGGGGGTATTTAAAGCCTTTTAGCGTTAAATTTTCTACTGAAGTACCTAATGAAAAAAATGATACATATTTAAACTGTTTCTGTTTATTAATCAGATGCGTCCCTTCATTTATCACATATATCTCGTTATATTCATCAACAATCATAATGGGAACTTCCGAATTCATAAACTTTATTAATAAAGTTATACTTCCAAATTCGTGATCTAAACGTTTACCGGTTACACAATGAATGATTATTTTTTCAGGATTTTGCTTAATCGCCCATTGAATGGCAAGTTCTAGATCTGTTTCATCTTTTTCAGGAGGGTAAATAAATACATTTGGTACAAGCCTTTTTATCTTTTCTAAATTTTCATCAACCAAAGAATCGAAATCACCAAATATTGCTTCTGGAATCAGCCCTTCTTCAATTATATAATGGGCTCCATTATCCACTCCAATTACCATTGAATTCTCGTCATTTTGCGGTAGGTTTGTAATTGTATTCGTTTTTGGTCCTGCACCTACTATATGTATTATCAACTTCATTTCCACCTTTAAAAAAAATGCAATCGAATCGATTGCATTTTTTGTTTCATATTTAGATTATTTAATATTAACCTCTAATTTTTTCTATTGCTTCTTTTCTGTTTTCTTTATTATATACGGCTGAGCCAGCAACTAAAACTGTAGCACCTGCTTCTTTGCACAGAATAGCTGTATGCTCATCTACACCACCGTCTATTTCAATATCAACAGATAAATTACGCTCTTTAATCAAATTAGCAACTTGCTTGATTTTAGGAACAACTGAGTGAATAAATTTCTGTCCACCAAAACCAGGATTAACCGTCATTAAAAGGACCATATCGATATCATCAATAATATGTTCAATTGTTGAAACAGGCGTAGCTGGATTAAGAACAACTCCTGCTTTTATACCGAATGATTTAATATTTTGAATCGTACGGTGTAAATGAGTACATGCCTCAACATGAACAGTAATAATATCCGCTCCTGCTTTTACAAATTGCTCTATGTATTGATCAGGTTTTTCGATCATTAAGTGTACATCAAGTGGAAGCTTCGTTATTGGTCTAATTGCTTCTACAATTAGTGGCCCAATCGTAATATTAGGTACAAAATGACCATCCATCACGTCGACGTGAATTAAATCTGCTCCTCCACGTTCTACATCTAAGATTTCGTCTCCTAATTTAGCAAAATTTGCTGATAGAATTGACGGTGCAATTTTAACCATGACTAATACCTCGGCTTTCTGTCTCTTATTTCTTCCATGAATGACACGTAATGGTCATATCGCTTAGAAGAAATTTTCCCACTTTCAACTGCAGCTTTTACAGCACATTTAGGTTCTTTTAAGTGGGTACAACCTCTAAATTTACATTCTTGACTTTTTTCTCGCATTTCAACAAAGCAATAAGATAAATCTTCAGCTTCAATTCCTAGAAAGTCTAATGAACTAAAACCAGGTGTATCGGCAACTAATCCTTCACCGATTTTAATTAATTCAACATGTCTAGTAGTATGTTTACCACGTCCTAAATGCGTCGAGATTATGCCTGTTTTTAGATCTAATTCTGGATTAATCGCATTTAGTAAAGTTGACTTACCAACGCCTGATTGACCTGCAAAGACCGAAATTTTATTTGACATATGAGGTAGTACTTTTTCTAAACCTTCCTCAGTTTTTGAAGAAGTTAAACATACTTCATATCCAATTTGGCGATAATAAGAAACATATTCATAGACTAATTTTAATTGCGTTTCTGAACATAAATCGATTTTCGTTATAACAATTAACGGTTTGATTTCATTAAATTCAATTAAAACGAGAAATCGATCTAATAATATTGGAGAAAAATCGGGCTCTACCGCTGAAAAGACTAAAATGGCTTGATCGACATTTGCAATCGGAGGTCGAACAAGTTCATTTTTTCTCTCTTTTATTTCTAATAGATAGCCTTCTCCACTCTTTTCTAAATGGTATTCTACTTCATCTCCAACTAATGGTGTGATTTTCTTATTGCGAAAATTCCCTCTACCACGACATTGAATGATCGTTTCATTTGTTTCGACATAATAGAACCCACTCAATGCTTTTACGATTTTGCCTTCTGGCATATACTCACTCCTACAGCTATTTAATTCGATGGATAAGATACATCTCTTTCTGCAATAACTTGACCATCTTTAACAATTTTATAGGAAGCTTTTTGTCCAGGATCAATTGTCACTTCTACAGGAATTGTAGTTGTTTCTGTGATCGATTTTGATATTGCAGGTTTATCACCATTATTATTTTTATCTGTAATAAATACCTCAATTAACTGAGGGGTACTAGGATTAGTCGGTGTATATGGTACTTGTACATTAATGGTTACTTTTTTCGTCTTTTCTTTAGGTTTCCCAGAAGAAATAACTACTCTAAGTTTTCCGCCTTCCTTTATAGCAGCAGTAGCAGCTGGGCTTTGGGAAATAACATGGTCTTCAGCAATTGTTTCTGATTCTGCTTTCGTAACACTAAGAACTAAATTATTGTCACCTGCATAGTCTTCAACATCATTTCTAGACCATCCAGTAAGGTCACGAATGATTACTGTAGCTGTACCTTTACTAATCCATACGTTTAAATCTGTTTCTGAAGGGACAACTTCGGCTCCCATATTTGGAGATTGATCAATTACTTCACCTTCAGTTTCATCACTTTCGATAAAGTGTGTCGTAACCGAACGATAATCATCTTGTAATCGAGACTTTATTGTGCTGTATTGAAAACCTTTTAAATCTTCCATCTCACTACTTTTTTTTCCCTTAGATTTATAAATTGTAACTGATGAATTTTCTTTAACAGTTTCCCCAATATTAGGCGATGTTTGTACTACTTTTCCTTCATCAATTTCATTATCATAAATTTCTTTTGGATCGCTTATTTTCAATCCTTTTGAGGCAAGCAAAGTAACAGCACTTTCATATGTCATATTCTTCACATCAGGAATTTCTACATCTTCTGGTAAGAACAAAGCAGGTATTAACGTAATAGCTAATAAACCACTAATTAAAAGTGCTATAAAAGTCCCAATAATAAATTTTGCGAAGGAATTTTTCTTCTTTCGTTTTAAATTTTTATCTGGAGCTTTTTTTACATTGTCTTTCGGTTGATTTGATTGATTTGATTGATTTGATTTCATCTTTATTGGAACTACTACAGTATCATCATTTATCGATCCAGGAATATCTTTAAGGATTGGAATAATCTTCGTTTCGTCATCATTTGTAGGGATAACAAAAGGTTTTTCATTCAATCGATCGGTGTCTAAAGCTGTTTGTAAATCGAGCTTCATTTCATCCGCTGAATCATATCGATAGAAAATATCTTTCGCAGTTGCTTTTAAAACTATATTTTCAACACTTTGCGGTATTTCTGGATTATATTTTGTCGGTGGTGGAACTTCACTTTGTAAATGTTTTAATGCAACCGCAACAGCACTTTCACCCGAAAATGGTAGTTTTCCAGTTAACAGTTCAAACATTACAATACCTAAAGAATAAATGTCTGACTTTTTATTAGCTACTCCACCTCTTGCTTGTTCAGGAGAAAGATAGTGAACAGACCCAAGAACTGAATTTGTTTGAGTAATTGTAGCAGCTGTCGAAGCTGTTGCAATTCCAAAATCAGTGACTTTTACGTTACCATCTTTATTTATTAAAATGTTTTGCGGTTTTACATCTCTATGAACAATTTGAAAATGATGAGCGTGTGCTAACGCTGAAGCTAATTGCTCCATTATTCGTATCACTTCTTTTGGTCTAATAGGAGTATGGTGCTGAATATACTCCTTTAAAGTCTCACCTTCAACATATTCCATTACGATATATTGTAAACCATCCTCTTCCCCAACGTCATACGAGCTTACGATATTAGGATGAGAAAGTGATGTTACAGAATATGCTTCACGTTGAAATCTTCTTAAGAATTCAGGATCGTTTGAGAAATCAGCTTTTAGCATTTTAACTGCTACATCGCGATCTAATATCATATCACGGGCTAAATAAACGTTTGCCATACCGCCAGTACCAATTAATTTTAAAATTTTATATCGGTCGTTTAGGCGTCTACCAATCATCACGTTCATCATCACCCCTTCTCATTATTTCTAGACTCGTACTTAATAATGGCAAGTGTGATGTTATCTTCTCCACCGAGATCATTTGCTTGTGAAATCAACTGGTTTCCGATCATTTCAATTGGAAGATTTTCATTTAATTTTTCATTTAATTGTTCATTAGTAATTTTATTAGATAAACCATCTGAACATAAAAGGATTAAATCATCTTCTTCCCAAGTTAAAGTTTTAATATCAACATCAACTGTTTCCTCTGTACCAAGTGCTCGTGTAATTACATTTTTACGAGGATGTATTTCTGCATCCTCTCTAGAAATTTGTCCAAATTTAACGAGTTCGGCAACAAATGTATGATCTTCTGTTATTTGTTTAAAACCTTCGTCGTTCAATAAATAACTTCTACTATCCCCTACATGTGCTAGCGTGAAAAACAGAGGAGTACAAATGATTGCCTCAAGAGTTGTACCCATCCCATTGCACTCTTCATTTTGTTCTGAATGAACTAATAAGTTTGTATTTAATTGTCCTACAATGTTTTTTAGCCATGCTTCGGCTTCGATTGGTGTATCAAATTTACTAGTATTTTTCCATTCTGCTTCGAGGAAATTGATCGCCATCATACTGGCAACTTCGCCTGCTAAATGACCACCCATTCCATCAGCAACTACAGCTAATACGATTCCTGCATCGTTCGAAAATATGCCTACGCTATCTTCATTATGCCCACGAACTTTCCCCGTATCAGTTTGAAAAAAAGTTTGCATTGTTTCACCTCGTCTCCTCTTTACGCTCCTTTGCACGCAACTGTCCACAAGCTGCATCTATATCATGACCTTGTTCACGACGAATTGTAACATTGATATTATTATTTTTTAATACTTTTTCGAATGCAAAGATTTGTTCCTTAGGTGTTCTTACGTAATTTCTTTCTGGTACATAGTTTACTGGAATTAAATTCACATGACATTTAACTCCTTTTAGTAGTTTTGAAAGTTCTTCTGCATGCTCAACTTGATCATTCTCTCCACCGAATAGACCATATTCGAACGTAACACGTCTACCAGTCTTTTCAACATAGTAACGAACAGCGTCCATTAAATCCGGTAATTTATATGCTCTATTAATTGGCATTAATTTAGAACGTAACTCACTATTAGGAGCGTGTAATGAGATTGCAAAATTAATTTGAAGTCCTTCATCAGCAAAGTTATAGATTTTTGGAATGATTCCACTTGTTGAAACAGTAATATGTCTTGCACCAATGTTTAGACCTTTTTCACTATTTACAATTCTTAAGAAATCCATTAAACCATCGTAGTTATCAAACGGTTCACCAATACCCATAACAACAATTGAGCTTACTCTTTCTTCGACTTCATCGATTGCACGTTGTACTTCTAAAACTTGTGCAACAATTTCGCCAGCTTCTAGATTTCGTTTTAAACCGCCAAGAGTTGATGCACAAAATGTACATCCAATTCGACAACCTACTTGTGTCGTTACACATACAGAATTGCCATAATTATGTCTCATTAAAACAGTTTCAATCGAATATCCATCATGTAATTCAAATAAAAATTTCATTGTACCGTCTGAAGAGGTTTGTTTTACTAACGTTTTTAATGTAGTAATCGTAAAATTTTCTTCAAGTAAAACACGTAATTCTTTTGGAATATTTTGCATTTCTTCAAAGCTTTCAACTCGTTGCACATATAGCCAATTATAAATTTGTTTCGCGCGGAAAACCTGCTGCTTTTGAGCCTTTATCCAATCCTCTAAATCACTCACCTTTAACGAGTAAATTGAGGGTTTATGTTCCTTTTTTATTTTGACTGAATTTGTAGTATTTTCTAAATTCAACGTTACACCTTCTTCCTTAATCTTGCAATAAAAAATCCATCCGTTCCAAAATAATGTGGTAAAAGTTGTACATACCCATTTTGAACCGATTTATTTTCATTTAATTTCTCTGGTAAATGATCAACCAACGAATGATCTAACTCATATTCTTGATGTTCATCTAAAAAAGCATTTATTACATCTATATTTTCTTCATGCCCCACTGTACAAGTACTATATACTAATGATCCACCAGGTTTAACTAGTTTTGAAGCTTCATCCAAAATAGACTTTTGAACTTTTTGTAAATTTGTCACATCTGTGGCATTCTTTTTCAATAAAATATCTGGTTTACGACGAATAACCCCTAAACCTGAACAAGGAGCATCAACTAATACTTTGTCGAATAGTCTTCCTTCAAACTCAAGCGGCGCATTTCTAGCATCAAGAGCTTTTGTTTCGATATTATTTAAGCCTAAACGATTCGCTTGTTCTTTAATAAGCTTCACTTTATGCTTGTGTAAATCTAATGAGGTCACAGATCCAGAACCGCCTAACAGTTCAGCAATATGAGTTGACTTACCTCCAGGTGCTGCACAAGTATCTAATATATCGTCACCTTTTGTTACACCTAGTGCTTGGGCGACTAACATCGAACTCTCATCTTGAATTGACAGATAGCCTTCTTTAAATGCATTCGTATAAGCAACATTGCCTTTTTGTATTTCAATTGCAAATGGAGACAGTTTCCCTACATTAGCCTGTACTCCCTCATCTTCTAACATTTTAAGAACTTCTTCTCTTGACGCCTTCATCGTATTAACTCTTGCAGTTTGAAATGGTGGTAGTATATTCTCTTCACAGATTTTTCTAGTTTCTTCTAGACCGAATTCATCTGCCCACTGTTCAATTAACCACTCCGGGTGATTCGTTTCAATTGAAAGCTTCTCAATTGGATCTTTTATTTCATCTATAGATTTCAAGCCATTTCTTTGAATATTTCTTAAAACGCCATTAACTAAAGAAGCGATTCCTTTATGGCCACGTTTTTTAGCAATTTCAACCGCTTCATTTAAAACTGCATGAGGAGGTATTCGATCTAAAAAATGCATTTGATATAAAGAAAGCTTGATTAATAAATAAACCCATTCTTCTAATTTCTTCTGATTTTTAATAAATGGTTCTAAATAAAAATCTAATAATTTATCTCTTTGGATTGTTCCATAGATAATTTCCGTTAATAGTCCCGAATCAGCAGAAGATAAATCATTCTTTTGAATATAGTTATTTACTAACAAATTACTATACGATTGATTTTTATAAACTGAAAGAAGTGCCTCTAAGGCAATCTCTCTTACATTTTTACTCATGTTATTCTCCTAACTTCATTCCACGTTCAATAAAAGAACCTGCACCGTTAATATATTGTTTTGCTTCCATTCGCTTTTTACCAGCAGGCTGTAAATCTGTAATCTTTATGGCAGTAGTATTTCCAGTTGATACTAAAATGCCATCATTTAGAACTTCAATTATTTCACCTGGAGTAACAGTTTTATTCGTAGTAGCTTTCTCTCCCCACCAAACTTTTAAAACTTCTCCGTTTAATGTAGTATAAGCTACTGGCCAAGGGTGTAAACCTCTTATATGATTATAAATCTCCTCGCCAGTTTTCGACCAATTAATTAGCTCTTCTTCACGCTTAATATTTCTTGCGAAGCTCACATTACTATCATCTTGTTTTTTAGCAGTAATTTCACCTTTTAATAAAGGTGGAATAGTTTCAGAAAGCAAGTTAGCACCTGCAATACTTAATTTATCGTGTAGCGTCCCAACATGATCACTTTCTTCAATAGGAACAACGACTCTAGATAACATATCACCAGCATCTAATTTTTCTACCATATACATGATTGTTACACCAGTTTCACTTTTACCTTGAATGATTGAATAGTGAATTGGTGCACCACCTCTTAGCTCTGGAAGTAAAGAAGCATGTACATTTATACAACCAAATTGAGGCGCCTCTAAAATATCATTTGGGAGAATTTGTCCAAATGCTGCTGTTACGATTAAATCTGGTTTTAATGCCAATACTTTTTCTGTTTCTTCTGGTAGACGTATTTTTTCAGGTTGTAATACAGGAATATTATGCTTTAGAGCCTCAACTTTAACAGGAGGTGGCGTTAAAACTCTTTTTCGACCAACAGGACGATCCGGCTGCGTCACTACCCCTATAACATCATATCCATCTTCAATTAATCTTCTTAAAACGGGAACTGAAAAATCAGGAGTTCCCATAAAAACGATTTTTGTCATTCTTTTGCCTACCCTTCTAATTCACTTTCCTCATAGTATTTTGATACTTTAGAAGTGAATAAAACTCCATTTAAATGATCAATTTCATGTAAAAGTGCACGAGCTAAAAACCCACGAGCCTCAATAATAAAATATTTCCCACGTTTATTTTGCGCTTTTATTTTTGCATAGCTAGGTCTTGTAACATCCCCATAAAGGTTTGGAAAACTTAAACAACCTTCTACATCGGTTTGCTCACCCTTGGTTTCCATGACGATTGGATTAATTAAATCAATTCTTCCATTCTCATCTTCAACGTCTACTACAGCTACTTGTTGCAGAATTCCAACTTGTGGTGCTGCTAATCCAACACCATCAGCTGCAAGCATCGTCTCATACATATTATTTAAAAGTTTTACTAAATTTTTATCAAATGTCGTCACTTTTTCACAAGGTGTTTCAAGCACTTCATTTGGGTGTTCAATAATTGTTAATAAAGCCAATTTCACAACTCCTATCATGATTGTTTGTAAATTTGTGTATGTTTAATTTCTTATTTTCATCTTTATTATTTGAAGAACTGACTAAAGATTTACCCTAAAGAGCTGGGCAAACTTGCTCCACTTTTCGTATTGTCCAGTTCCGCCTCCTAGCCCGCCTGAGGACATAAGTCAAAGTCCAACAAAGGTTAAAACCCAACCTTTATCTTATGCTTTAAGAAGTTTCGATGTAAATATGTTTATTGTGGTGTCTAGTTCCGCAAGTTAGCTCTTCGGTAATATTCCATCCATCTTCGAAGTGAAAAAACCGCCACTTCTTCAGCTGTATGGAGATATTCCTTTCAGAGCTGGGCAAACTTGCTCCACTTTTCGCATTGTCCAGTTCCGGCTCCTAGCCCCTCGAGGTCATAAGTCAAAGTCCAACAAAGGTTAAAACCCAACCTTTATCTTATGCTTTAAGAAGTTTCGATGTAAATATGTTTATTGTGGTGTCTAGTTCCGCAAGTTAGCTCTTCGGTAATATTCCATCCATCTTTGAAGTGGAAAAACCGCCACTTCTTCAGCTGTATGGAGATATTCCTTTCAGAGCTGAACAAACTTGCTCCACTTTTCGTTACATAAACATAGTAGGTTGGAAGTCGATTGTCAGTTGTAGTTTTGATTTGTCTGTTTCATCTTGGTAATATTGTTGGATTCGGTTTAGTACGTCGTATAGTGCAGGCTCAGATTTGTATTTTATCATACATTGATAACGAAAATGGTCTTTTATTTTTGCGATTGGCGACGCGACTGGTCCAAGTATAATAGAACATTCCGATAAATGTTCTCTTAAATAGCTTGCGATTTGTTCACTAACTTTTACTGTTTTTATTAAATCATTATGTGCTATTGAGATTAAAACTAAATAATAAAACGGTGGATATCTAAACGAGCGTCTAATTTTCATTTCTTCTTCATAAAACGCAACATAGTTTTGAGTTTGCGCTAATTCAATACTATAATGCTCTGGAGAATATGTTTGTATGACTACTTCACCAGGTTTTTCATGTCGACCAGCTCTTCCACTTACTTGTGTTAATAAGCTAAAAGTACGTTCACTTGCTCTGAAATCTGGTAAATGAAGTGAACTATCTGCTGCTAAAACACCTACCAATGTTACATTAGGAAAATCAAGTCCTTTGGCAATCATTTGGGTTCCTAATAATATGTCTGCCTCACCATTTCCGAATTGCTTAAGCATTTTTTCGTGTGCACCTTTACGGCTAGTTGTATCATTATCCATCCTGATTACTCTTGCTTCTGGATAAGCTTTTGTAATGGCTTCTTCTACTTTTTGTGTTCCTGTTCCAAAAAAACGTATATGCTCACTTTGGCAAGAAGGGCATTGCTTTGGCATATAAGTTTCATATCCGCAATAATGACATTTCAAATGATGATTATGTTTATGATAAGTTAAGGAAACCTCGCAATGGGGGCATTGAATTGTGTAACCACAATCTCTACACATTACAAATGAAGAATAGCCTCGACGGTTTAAAAATAAGATGATTTGTTCCTTTTTTTCTAATCGATCAATTATTTTTTCATGTAAAGCGGTAGAAAACATCGTACGATTACCAATTCTTAGTTGTTCTCTCATATCGACGATTTCGACTTCAGGTAAAGGACCTTGATTGACCCTTTTTGACATTATATTTAGTTCGTAAACTCCCTTGCTTGCTCTAGCAAATGATTCAAGCGTAGGGGTTGCACTTCCTAATACTACTGGACAATGGTGGTATTCACCTCTCCAAATAGCAATATCTCTAGCGTGATATCTTGGATGTTCATCCTGTTTATATGTCGTTTCATGTTCTTCATCAATGATGATTATTCCAATATTTTCAAATGGAGCAAAAATAGCTGAACGGGCACCAACTACTACTTTCACTTCTTTTCTTTGAATTTTTCTCCATTCATCATATTTCTCACCAATTGATAGTCCGCTGTGTAATACTGCCACATCATTACCAAATCTGCTTTTAAAGCGACCTACAATTTGTGGGGTAAGTGAAATTTCTGGTACTAATACAATTGCTTCCTTCCCCTGCAATAGTACTTCTTGGATCGATTGCAAATAAACTTCTGTTTTTCCACTACCCGTTACACCATTTAAAAGATGGATCTTATTTTCTTTATGATTAAAGGAAGAAACAATTTGCTCAAATGCCACTTGTTGTTCTGCAAGCAGTGGTAACGGCTGAGACTTCACAATTTCTCTTCCTACATAAGGATCTCGATAAACTTCAACCGTTTTAATTGAAATAACATTGTTTTTCTCCAAAGTCTTAATCGGAGAGTCAGTGATGCCAAGACATTCTTTTAACTCTTTAACACTTGTTTCGCCATTCATACGTAAATATTCAATAATGTCCATTTGCTGTGGAGAAATTTTGTTTGGAAGTTCCTCATCTAACACTTTTAAAAGTGAAGCAACACGTTCCGTTTTTTTATTTGCTTTATTTTTTACTTCATATTCAATTTCAAGCAAACCATCTTTAACAGCACGTTGAACTAAAGAAATATTACTTACAAGACTTTCTACTTCAGGCCATTCTCTTCTTTTTACTACGGAGAATAGATTTGCTAATTCAGGAACTAGCTGCTCATAAGCTTCTTCTGTACTTACCTGAACATGTTTTTTATATACAGCTTTTATTGCTGTAGGTAGCATTGCTTGATAAGCAGAAATTAAAAAGCAAAGTGTTTTTTCAGAAATATACGAACCTAAAAGAAGAAGCTCTTCAGTTAAAACTGGCACTACATCAAGAACTTCTTCAATTTCTTTCACCTTTTCTAAACTAGTTGTTTCCTTTATGGACAAAACAAAGCCTTGAACCTTTCTTGGACCAAATGGAACAATTACTCTCATTCCCGGCTGAATTGCATCCGCCCAACTAGTTGGAACTTTATAATCAAAAGGACGGTCAGTTTGTCTGACTGATACATCAACTAAAACTGATGCGTATGTCATCTCTCTACCTCATTTAGTAAGTGATGCACTTCATGTAATATTTCTTTAGCTACTTCTTTTTTACTCATTTTAGGTAACGGTTTACTTTCACCATTTCGCTTAAAAATTGTTACAATATTCGTATCAGACCCAAAACCCGCCCCAGCTTTTGTTACATCATTAGCAACAATCATATCAGCATTTTTCTTTATCAGTTTACTTTTTGCATACTCATCTATTTGGCTTGTTTCTGCAGCAAACCCTACTAAAATTTGATGTGTTTTATTTTGGCCTAAAGTTAAAAGTATATCTTTCGTCCGTTTAAACGAAATAGAAAGATCACCTTCAACCTTTTTTACTTTTTGGTCATACGAAATTAAAGGCGTATAATCAGCTACTGCTGCTGTTTTTATGACAACATCAGCCTCATCATACTGTGACCAGATCGCTTCAAACATTTGTTCAGCAGACTCAATTTGGATAAATGTACAACCTTCAGGTGGAGTTAAGTTAGATGGACCTGATACTAAAGTTACTTCTGCACCTAATGAGACTGCAACTTCTGCAATACTATAACCCATTTTACCTGTTGAGTGATTTGAAACAAATCGAACTGGATCAATTTTTTCTACTGTCGGTCCAGCGGAGATGATTATTTTTTTTCCTTTTAATAACCCAACATCTCTTTGGAAATATTCATTTACAAATTGAACAATTTCCTCAGGCTCTGCTAATCTACCTTTCCCCACATAACCACATGCTAAATATCCTTCATTAGGTTCGATAAATCGATGTCCGATTTCTTTCAAAGTGTTCATATTTTTTTGAACAATTGGATGATTATACATATTAACATTCATAGCTGGCGCGACCCAAACTGGCTTTGTTGCAGCAAGTAAAGTTGCTTGAATCATTTCATCACCAAGACCGTTTGCAAGTTTTCCAATTGTATTAGCAGTTGCAGGAGCAACAATAATTAAATCTGGCCAGTCCCCTAAATCAATATGTGCAATTTTAGAACTATCCTTTTCATCAAACGTATCTATATATACATCATTTCTTGATAAAGCTTGAAACGTTAAAGGTGTCACAAATTCAGTTGCAGATGGGCTCATCATTACTTTAACGTCATATCCTGCTTGTACTAGTTTACTTGTAAGTGCCGCTGCCTTGTAGACCGCAATCCCACCTGTAACACATAGGAGAATCTTTTTCTGTACCACTCACCTTCACCCTTTCAAATCTTATACTTTCTATGTAATGTCAAAAAATAGTTCTTTTTGATGTTCTATGTCTAAGATACCACAAATATGTTTTAAATAAATCTTAAAGGCTTATATAAAGAAAACCCGCCAACTGGCGAGCCTTATCGTCGAAATCAAAGGCAAGTTGCCTTTATCTTAATTCCTTGAATGAGGAACCTTCGTCGAGAATGATCCTTGCTGCCACTTTATACTTTAAAACGTAAAAATAAGACTGTCCCCATCTGACTAGTCACCACGAAACTTTTTAAGGAAGTGTTAAAACACCACGTTGTCCTTTCAGTCATATGGATATTAGCAAATGTTTTGGGACAGCCTCATCACACAGTTAAATATTAGTCTTCTTTATATTCTTCAAGTTTTCTATAAGATAATAGTCCAGCATTAATTTCTTCCAATGCTTTTCCTACAAATTTGTCAGATACAGGTTTTTCAACACGAGTATCTTTAGTTACTTGCATTTCACGAGCACGCTTTGATGCAACTGTTACTAGTGTGTATTTTGAGTCTAATTTTGTTAATAAACGGTCAATCGAAGGATATAACATAGTTTATTCGGCCTCCATCATTCTTTTATAATAATTTGCAACTCGTTCACGTTTTAAATGTTCACTTAAAATAATTGCTTTAATACGCTCACAAGCTAATTCAACTTGGTCATTTTCAACTACATAATCGTATGCATCCATCATTTCAATTTCTTCTTTTGCTGCATTCATACGATTCATGATGATTTCTTCAGTTTCAGTACCTCTTGTTACAATTCTATTTTGTAATTCGCTCATACTTGGAGGGGCTAAGAAAATAAAGATTCCTTCTGGAAATGCTTTTTTAACTTGCAGTGCACCTTGAACTTCAATTTCTAGGAAAATGTCTTTTCCTTCTGTTAATGTTTTTTCAACATAATCAATTGGAGTTCCGTAATAATTACCTACAAATTCTGCCCACTCAAGGAATTTATTATCATTAATTTTTTGTTTAAAATCTTCTTTTGTTGTAAAGAAATAATCTACTCCATTTACTTCGCCTTCACGAGGATTTCTCGTAGTCATTGAAATACTATATTGTAGATCTAAATCCTTATTTTCAAAAATAGCTTTACGCACCGTACCTTTTCCTACTCCAGATGGACCAGAAAGTACGATTAATAAACCTCTTTCATGCCTCATTTATGACCCTACCCTTCTAATTCTTAAACAGTTTAAATAATTAAAGGTCAATCTACATCTCTATCTTGTGTTAGAGTCAATTAATAAAATTAATTAGTCTTCTAATTCACATTGTTACCGGACCTTTGCAACTATAAACAAATCTTTTACATTATTCAATATTTTGAACTTGCTCTCTAATTTTTTCAAGATTATTTTTCATTTCAACTACTTGTTTTGAAATATCCAATGAATTTGCTTTTGAACCAATCGTATTAACTTCTCGATTCATTTCTTGTACGATGAAATCTAGTTTACGACCAATTGATTCTTTTAATTGCAAAGTTTCTTTAAATAAGTCTAAATGACTAGTTAGTCGAACTAATTCTTCAGAAATATCGCAGCGATCTGCAAATAGCATGATTTCTGTTAATAATCTTTGCTCATCTACAGTAGTTAATTCAACTTCTGCCAATTTAGATTGAAGTTTTTCTCGATATGATTTCACTACTTGAGGAGAATACTCAGCAATCTGTTTTTTACATTCTTCAATCGCTGATAATCTTTCTATTAAATCTTTTTCTAGTTGGCTACCTTCTTTACACTTAACATCAAAAAATTGTTTACATGCGTTTTCGGTAGTCGTTAATAATAATTCTTCAAAATTATCATTTATTTGTTCTACTTCACTAACTGTAGTTACTTCAGGTAACTTTAATAAATCAATTGGATTATAAATAGATTCATTTTGTTTTTCACCTGAAAGATTTTCAATCGCTTTTTTATATTGTTGAATTAAGCCTTCATCTATTTGTAATGTACGTTGTAACAAACCTTCAATTGTAACAAAAACCTCAACTCGACCTCGACTAGTATATTCAGCTACAATTTTCTTAATTGCATCTTCATATGCTAATAATTGTCTAGGCATTCGAACGATTGTCTCTAAATATCGATGATTTACTGCCTTCATTTCAATATGTATTTTGTACTGTTCATTTGACAAAATGGCTTTACCATACCCTGTCATACTTACAACCATTGTTCCACTTCCAATACACTAATTTTCTCTCTAATTTAATTACCAAATTTTATTCAATATGTAAAAGAGAAAAGGTAATAGAGCGTACCTCTACTACCTTTAGGAATTATAACATATTTTAAATTGGTTATCCATTTTGTTCTTAAATTATTTTTTCTTTGTAAATAAAGCTCCAGCAAGCATAAAAGTTGGGATTGATGAAAGTCCGCCTATTAGGAACCAATCTCTACCCACAATTGGAATCGTTTTGAAAATAGGTTGTAATGGAGGATAATAGATTACGACTAACATTAATAACATCGAAATAATAACAGCACCAATTAAATATAAATTTCCAAATACGTTTCGATGGAAAATAGAACGCTCACTTCTACAATCAAATACATGAATTAATTGTGCTAAAACTAAAGTTGAAAATGCTACTGTTTGAGCGTATTCTAATTGATTCGGATGCTGATTATAGGAGATAATGAATGCCAATAGCGTGACAAATCCAATTAAAAATCCTCTCGAAATGATTTTCCAACCTAACCCTCTTGCAAAAATCCCTTCTGATAATGAGCGAGGACTTCTTTTCATCACATCGTCTTCAGCAGAATCTACACCTAATGCCATTGCCGGTAAACCATCCGTTACTAAATTTACCCATAAAATTTGTACTGGTACTAGTGGTAATGGTAAAGCTAATAACATCGCAAACAACATTACTAAAATTTCACCGACATTCGAAGCTAATAAGTACCGTATGAATTTTCGAATATTACTATAAATATTACGTCCTTCTGTAATAGCCGATTTGATTGTCGCAAAATTATCATCGAGTAAAACTAATGACGAAGCTTCTTTGGCTACATCTGTTCCTGTAATCCCCATAGATATTCCAATATCTGCTGCCTTGATTGCTGGTGCATCATTTACACCATCGCCAGTCATTGCTACGATATGTCCATTTGCTTGAAGCGCTTTAACAATTTTTAATTTATGCTCAGGAGAAACTCGGGCAAACACCGAAGCATCTTCAACGAATTCCTGAATTTGCTCGATTGATAATGCATCTAATTCTTTTCCTTCTACTACTCTACCATTATCTCTTAATATCCCTAGTTTTCTAGCGATACTTGAAGCAGTTAATTTATGATCACCAGTAATCATAATCGTTTTAATTCCTGCTTCTTTACATTCTTGTACAGCTTGTGCAACTTCTGCTTTTGGAGGGTCAATCATCCCTTGCAAACCAATAAAAGTTAAATTATTTTCGAGCTCCCTTTCATCAATAATTGTTGCTTTTAATGGTTTAAAAGCAATCGCAATCGTACGGAGAGCATTATTTGCATAGGCTTCAATTGTACTTTCTACAGCGTTTTGTCTAAACGTATTTAATTGCTCTTCTCTTTCATGCCATAAAATTGTATTACATTTAGAAAGTAATACGTCAGGAGCACCCTTCGTAATAACAAACTGCTCGCCAGAACGATTTTTCACAACTACCGTCATCATTTTCCGTGTACTATCAAATGGGACCTCATGTACTCTAGTGAAATTCGAGTTTACATATTCTCGGTCAATCCCCGCTTTATAACCTGCAACAACAAGCGCACCTTCAGTTGGGTCCCCATCTAATACGATTTCTTTTTTCTTTTGAATTAACTCAGCGTCACTACAAATTGATCCGAATACAAGTGTTTGAAATAATTGTTTATTTAATGTCGGATTGATTGTTCGTTCTTTACTAGTAAATTCTCCATTAATTGCATATCCATTTCCAGTTACTTCATAACTCGATCCACCCGACCAAATATTTGTAACAGTCATTTTATTTTCTGTCATAGTTCCCGTTTTATCTGAACAAATGACAGAAGCACAACCTAATGTTTCAACCGCTTGAAGCTTTCGAACAATCGCTTTCTTTTTAATCATCCGTTGCACACCGAGTGATAACGCAACTGTTACAATCGCCGGTAAGCCTTCTGGAATTGCAGCAACCGCTAAAGACACACCCGCTAAAAACATATGATATAATTCATTACCTTGATAAACTCCTATAAATACGACTAAAGCTGTTAAGAACAATGCAAGTACAATTAATATTTTCCCTAATTGTTCTAGTCGTCTTTGTAACGGTGTCACAATCGTTTCTGTATTTTGAAGTAAATTCGCAATTTGACCCATTGCCGTTTTCATTCCAGTTGAAACAACAACACCTTTACCATTTCCACGCGTAACGAGCGTTCCCATAAAGCCCATATTATCTTGATCACCAATACCAATATCATCTAACTGAATTGACTCAAATCTTTTCTGAACTGGAACCGACTCACCTGTAAGCGCTGATTCTTCTATGTATAAACTTGATGCTTCGATTATGCGAATATCAGCACCAATCCGATCGCCACTTGAAAACTTAATAATATCCCCTACAACTAAATCTCTTGAAGGTAGCTTGACAAATTGCCCATTTCTCAAGACATTTACTTGTGGAGCGGCCAATTCCTTTAGCGCTTCTAATGATCTCTCTGCCTTAGCTTCCTGAAAATAACCTAAAATCCCATTAATTAACACAATCGCCAAAATTGCGACTGCATCTACAACTTCTTTCAAAAAGATTGATATAATCGTTGCGCCTAATAGTACAAATACCATAAAATCATTAAACTGATTTAAAAATAAAACGAGTTTGGAAGTTTTCTCCGATTCCTTTAATTCATTTGTACCAAAAGTTGCTCGCCTTTGCCTTACCTCCTCATCAGTTAAACCGGAGGAAACATTTGTATTTGTTACTTCTACGACTTCTTCCGCTCTCATCCGATAAAAATTCATACTATAGTTCACCCCTAATTAAACATTAGGTAAGTTGTCCCCCTTACCTCTCATAAAAGCATATTCAGACTCGTCCTAATAAATGATATAATGATGAAAATAAATCTATCTTTTAACCTTTTAAAACTGTGACAATACTAAATAAAATATTGTATGATTAATTTCTTGATAAATTTTATGATTACATAGTTTTGGGTTATGACTCTGTTAATGAATAAAGTTGAAGTGTGAACTGAAATGAATGTTGCTAATATTTTGAGGAGTACTTTTAGGGTGGTAACGTTAGGAAAAGTGAAATAAGTCCCTTGCTATATCCTAATCTTAAGTAGTTTGCACTTTCAAAAATAGAAATCAACATTCTTCTTTCATTGATATTTAGTCACATTATTTAATCAATAAAAATAAAATTAGTGTTTATAAGAGTAGGACGTGATACATATGTCTTTTGACGGACTTTTTACAGGAGCTATGACCAATGAAGTAGCTTCTAAACTAACAACTGGTAGAATATCAAAAATAGTACAACCAAGTAACTATGAAGTACTTCTAACCGTGAGAGCAAACGGGGCAAATTACAAACTTTTATTAAGTGCTCATCCTAGCTACGCAAGATTCCATTTTACAAATCATAACTACGATACACCTTCAGAACCATCAATGTTTACAATGCTTTTAAGAAAGCATTTAAATGGTGGATTCATTGAAAGTATTACGCAATTAGAGCGCGAGCGAATTGTTAACATAAAAGTTCGTAGTAGAAATGAAATTGGTGATGAACAATACAGAACTTTAATCATTGAATTAATGGGTAGACATAGTAATATCATTTTAATTGATGAAGAAAGACAAATGATTTTGGATAGTATTAAGCATGTACCGATGGCTGTTAACCGTCATCGAATTGTACAACCAGGAGCAACTTATATTTCTCCACCTCAACAAGAAAAACTAGATCCATTCCAAGTCATATCTGAAGATGAATTTAATAAACTAATCAATCAAAATGATGAGACACCCGCACAAGCAATCGTTCAAAATTTCTCTGGAATCTCACCATTACTTGCAAATGAAATTGTTTTTTTAGGAACTACAAATGTCTATGATTCATTTAAAACAATCATGAATGAAATCCAAATGGAAAAGTTTACGCCTTCACTTTTTCGCTTAGAAACAAAAGAACTTTTTTATTTCATAAATTTATCTCACTTAAAAGCTGAGCAAACTGTTTTCCCATCTTTAAGTGAGCTCTTAGATGTTTATTACTTCGGTAAGGCTGAACGTGACCGAGTGAAACAGCAAAGCGGAGATTTAGAAAAATTATTACAAAATGAACTAACAAAAAACAAGAAAAAAATTAAAAAGCTACGTAATAGTCTTGAAGATACGGATAAAGCAGATAAAATTCAATTACAAGGCGAATTACTCACAGCAAATATGTACGCAATGCAAAAAGGCATGAAAGAAATCGAAGTAGTTAATTACTATGACGAAAACGGTGGCACAATGGTCATACCTTTATCACCATTAAAAACACCATCTGAAAATGCACAAGCTTATTTCACAAAATACACTAAGCTTAAAAATTCAGTAACACATATTGAAGAACAAATTAAACTAACAACAGAAGAAAATGACTATTTAGAAACAGTTATTCAACAAATCGAGTCTGCCTCCCCACGTGATTTGGAAGAAATACGAGAAGAACTAGTGGAGACAGGTTATATAAGAAAGAAAAAATCGAAAAAAGCACAAAAGTCGAATAAACAGAAAGTTACGTTAGATGAATACATCTCTTCTACTGGTGAACAACTATTAGTAGGGAAAAACAATAAACAAAATGAATATTTAACGAATAAACTTGCAAGTAGAGACGAACTTTGGTTTCACACAAAAGATATCCCTGGCTCACATGTAGTCATTCGTGCTAAGGATCCAAGTGAAAATGCCATAAAGGAAGCTGCTATTATCGCTGCATATTTTAGCAAAGCTCGCCAATCAAGCTCGGTACCAGTTGACTACACTGAAATTCGCCACGTAAAAAAACCAAGTGGCTCAAAACCAGGTTTTGTTATATACGAACAAAACAATACTGTGTATGTGACTCCTGATGAGGAACTCGTTTTAAAATTGAAGAAATAAAAAGTTTATACTTCTTGGGTAGAGAAAAATCGAACTTAATTAGTCAAATGACAGACCAGATAGTAAACTATAGGTCTGTCATTTTTATTGTCAAATAAATTAGGTACCGATTTATATTGAATTCGGATGATAATACCTATGCAATTTTCTTAGTAAATTCTAAAATTAAGATAACTAACAACTATTTAAAGTATAAAAACATGGTCCACAAAAGTTTTTAAACTAAATGTTTTTGTTTTTAAGATACAGTAAATCGGAGGCAAGATATGGATATTTCCGAGTATTTGGAGGAATTACAAACAGATTTAATAAAGAAATATAAAAATATCGAGAATAATAATCGCATGATGAAAAAATTCAAATGATTTGTATATAAGAAGCGATCTACCAAAATTGTCATAGATAAGAGATTTAATTTCGAATTTCGCTAAGTAAAGGTTAATTGTTAAGTTCTAAATTGTATACTTTTTTATAAAAGAAGTTGATTGGAACGAAAGGATGCTCGACTCCTATGGGAAATGCGGGAAGGCTGAGACCCCGCAGGCTCGCCGAGGAGGCTCAGGTCTCACCCCATGGAAAGCGAGAATCCTGTAGTGGAAATCAACCTCATTTAACTTCATTTACATTGACAGGTTCTTTTTAACAGCATGCAAAGCCAAAGTCACAATGTAATATTTTTTTAAAGCTTTTAATAAAGTAAAAATAAAATTACTTTTGGAGTCTACATTATGAAATATAATAAAGATCAAATTCACTTATTAGTAGTAATTGGATTCACGATTTTGCAATTTTTCTTGCAGCTGTCAGAAAATATGTTCTTCGCTTTGATTTGCATTTATACATTAGTAGCATTAATTTTCATAGAAAAAAATTCTGTTCAATCAATTTATAAATATATTATTTTTATTATGCTTCTCTTTTTAATTCATATATTACTTTCATAATCTAACGAAATTTAAACATATTTACTTATTTATTTGCATTTTATTATTTTTTCTAAAGAGTAATGATCCTAAAAATAGGACAAATCCAACACAAAAACCAACAATTAAGTTTGTAAAAATTTCATCTTCTCTTATATATTTAATGATTAAATATACAGCAAAAAACAGCATCGTAATGACACCGAAATACATTAATACATCTTTTACTTTAACCATTTATTCATAGTCACTCCTTTCCAATTAGTAAAAAGATAGACAATAACAATTATTCGTTAAGTATCAACAGTAGTCCTATATTTAAAAATAGTCATTCAAAAAAAAGATAAGCTAACTAAAGCTTATCTTTCATTTTGTAAATAGTTTAACGCCTTTTGTGTCTTTTCAATATAGTCTTGATCATTGTTTGAACACATAAATTTTATATTTTTTTGACCAGATTCAGATAACTGGTCTTTTTCACCAAGTAATTGGATTAATCTTTTTACTGTACCATTACTTCCATCAACGATTTGAATATCTTCAGGTAAAATCTTTTTTAATATGTTTTTATAAAACGGATAATGGGTACAGCCTAGAACGATCGTTCCATACTGCTCAATCTTAAATAATGAAAGTTTACTTTTAAAATAATCAATCATTAGATCTTCATCAAAGTTTAATTCCTCACAATAATGAACAAGCTCTGGTAATGGAAGTGAGTCTACAATACTAAGGTCGTCCACTCTTGAAATAAGCTCATTATATTTTGTTTGCTTTAACGTTAGTGGCGTAGCAAACACTAATACTCGCTTTCCAGTTGTTCTGTTCATTTCAACGGCTGGTTTTACAGCCGGCTCCATACCGATAATTGGAAAGTCATACAATTCTCTTAATTCATTTACTGCAATACTTGTCGCCGTATTACAAGCAATCACTAGTGCTTTCACATCTTCTTTAATAATCATTTCAACTGATTTTTTTACAAATGCACTTACCTCTTCTTTAGACTTAGTCCCATATGGAACGTGAAGCGTATCTGCAAAATATAAAAATTCTTCATTTGGTAATTTTTTTAGTGCCTCATTTAAGACAGTTAACCCACCAATTCCTGAGTCAAAAAAAGCTATTCTCATTTTAATTCACCTAATAATTTTAATTTAATGAAGTCTTTTGTGAATATGTCTACAAATCATAACATTCCCTTATAAGGACAAAATTCACAAATATCTAATACTAAATTAACCTAATTATGGTAGAATGTAAACTTTTCAGAAAATAATTAACTCGACTCAATAGCACGTTTACTCGTACTGGTTGATTTTCTGTTCTTATCGTAATCAATTAAATTTCTCCCTTCAAACTATTTTTAATTAAATTATTTCAATCCTACCAAAATTATCTTTATAATAAAGTACATGGTTCAAGATCAAATACAAGGTGGTAAATTAAATGCAAGATGAATTACTTAAAATTTTTGATGAATCTGGTAAACATATAGGAGTAGCACCTCGAAGTGAAGTACATAAAAAAGGATTATGGCACGAAACTTTTCATTGTTGGTTACTTAGTGTAGAAAATGAACAAGCTTCAATCTATTTTCAAATTCGTAGCCACAACAAAAAGGATTATCCGAACTTATTTGATATTACGGCTGCTGGTCACTTATTATTTACTGAAACAGTTGAAGATGGTTTAAGAGAAGTTAAAGAGGAACTTGGAATAGAAGTAAAAATGGATGATGTGATCTCTCTTGGCATTATAAAAAATTCAATCATTTTAGAAACAATTATCGATCATGAATTAAGTCATGTATTTTTACTAAAAAGCGATAAACCTTTTACTAATTTCAACCTTCAAAAAGAAGAAGTCTCTGGGATCGTGAAAGCTGACTTTAATCATTTTTATCAGTTCGCCCATGGTTTAAGAGATACAATTTTAGTTGAAGGATTTCAAATAACTGAAGCTGATGAAAAAATTTCGATTCAAAAAGCTGTAGATAAAAATCAGTTTGTTTCCCACGAAAATAATTATCTTATTGATGTAGTTGAATTAATTAATAAACAACTTAAAAATTATTAAGTAAAAAAAGCAGTCTTAGGAAGTCTAATATAGACGATAGAGACTGCTTTTTTCATATTTTTACTAAATGTTTATAAAACGTATAAACGATAAGCATCCATTTCTTTTACAAAACAGAAATTAAGTCTACTAATTTTTTCGGTAACCTCTTGAGTTTGCTTTCATTTGTTTTAAACACTTATTACATTTTCTCCAGTTTCAGCTTCTCTTTTAAATAGTCTTGAATATACACCTTCAATTTCTAATAACGAGTGATGCGTACCTTCTTCAACTACTTTTCCGTTCTCTAGTACAACAATTCGATCCGCTGTTAATACTGTAGATAATCGATGTGAAATAACGATTACAGATTGTTTAGATTTTCGCTTTTGAATTGCTTCATTTATTTGTAATTCAGTAATTGGGTCTAAAGCTGAACTTGCTTCATCTAAAATTAGAATTGGAGAGTTTTTAACTAATGCTCTTGCTAAAGATAATCTTTGTTTTTGACCACCAGATAAAAGTGCACCACGTTCACCAATTGACGATTCTAATCCATTTGGTAAGGAATTAAGATAGTCAGATAATCCACTATCGTTTAAAGCCTGAATCATCGCTTCATTTGTCACTAAATCATTTCCTATTCGAATATTATCAGCTAAGCTTCCATTACGAAGCTGTACATCCTGGGAAACAAATGCAATCGATTCACGTAACCACTTAGCATTTGCTTTATCGATTGGTAATCCATCTACTTCGATTGTTCCATCATTTAAAGGATAGAAACCTAATAACAAGTCTACTATTGTTGATTTTCCAGCACCACTAGGTCCTACTACAGCAACTGCTTCTCCTGGTTTCACATGGAATGACAACCCATTTAACACAAATTCTTCCTTCGTAGGATAAGCAAACTTTACATCTTTAAATTCGATTAATCCATTAACAGAATTTAGACGTTCCCCTTCTTGTACTTCAAATTGAGAAACTGCCTCTGCTAATAATTTTTCAGATCGATCTAATGCTGGTCCGGTTCTTCTGACAGATAACCAGTTTCTTAACATTCTTTGAATTTCGTTAGCTGCAATTGTTACAAGTCCCCCCGCAGTGTACATTTGACCAGTTGTTATTTGATCATTTGAAATGAGTAGTACACTTATGAAATAGACAGCCGCTAAAGCAAAGCCATTATAACTACCAATTACAACGATTGATTGCATTCTTGCTTTTAATTCAATTATCGATTCCTTTATAAAGGATTTACGAATTTCAGTCACACTTTCAATCTCATAATCTGTTGCCCCTAGAATTCTTGAAAGCTGAATACCTGTTACTGATTCACGTAATCTTTCTAAATAACGTGAAGCCTCTGTTCTTGCTTTAGCGGATGCAATTCTAGTACGTGCTCCGACTTTGTTTGAAGTCCAGTAAAATAATACACCTAGTACAACACTAGTAATCATTAAATAAGGATTAATCCAAAGTAATACAATACTATAAATAAAAACGCCTTGCACGGAAGCCATAAAAGTAGAGCCTTCCCACGCTAAAAAGTTATGAAGTGTATCTGGATCGTCTGAAACTCGAGCTAATAATTCTCCAGATTTTGATTGATGAAAATATGAATAAGGCAATATTTGCAAATGTTTAAATAAGCGTAACTTTTGCCAATTCGTAACGGATTTAGCAATATGATGACAAAAGTACTCGTCAATGACCATTAAAATTAAATCAAGTATCGCCGCAATAACAAGTAACCACATTAATCCCCATAGCAGTGCATTATCGTGATTAGGAAGAATATGATCTATTAACCAGCCTGTTCCTAATGTTGGAATTAATGCCGCACAAATTTGACTTAAAGCAATGACAAACGAATCTGCAAATACCCATTTTTTATGAGGTTTTAAAAAGTTAATGACTCGTTTTCCATCGCCTATTTTTTTTGAATTATTTTGCATCATACAGCACTCTCCTTTTCAAGTTCACTGTATTGTGCCATATATAATTGATAGTACTGACCTTTTAGTGATAGTAATTCTTCATGAGTACCTTGTTCAGCAATACAACCTCGGTCTAATAACAAAATACAATCTGTCTCTTTTACTGTCACAAGTCGATGTGCGATTGTAATTGTTGTTCGACCTGGAATCAATTTTTCAAGTGATGATTGAACCTTCTCTTCCGTTTCTCCATCTAATGATGAAGTAGCCTCATCGAAAATTAAGACTGGTGGATGACGAAGAATTGCTCTAGCAAGTGCAACGCGTTGTCTCTGACCACCTGATAATTTTAACCCTCTTTCACCAACAATCGTTTCAAAACCATCCTGTAATGATTCAACTAAATCAGATAAATCTGCTGCTTCAACAGCTAAACTCAGTTCTTCATCTGTTGCATTTGGTTTCGCGTATAATAAATTTTGTTTTAAAGTATTATTTAATAGGAAAGTTTCCTGTGATACGACGCCGATATTTTTGCGTAATGATTGATAATCATGAGTAGATAAATCTTTGTTATCAACTGTAATAGTTCCTGAAGAAGGCTGATATAAACCAAGTAATAACTGAATTAACGTGCTTTTTCCCCCTCCACTAGTACCAACAATTCCAATATGTTGACCAGCTTTAATCGAGAAAGAAATATCTTTTAATACTTCATCTGTTGAGTTAGGATAAGTAAATCGAACATTTTCCACTTCGATATCCCCATTTACTTCACCAAATTTCGGTAAATCGTCAGGCTGTTCTGCAGGTAAATCAAAATACTCATAAATTCTTTGTAGTGCAGGAATAGCTTGTTGAATCGTTAATGCATTTTCTGCTAATGAGCGAACTGGCATAAACATTGTTGGTATAAATCCTAGTACAGCAATTAATGTACCAACTGTAATTTCGTGCTGCCAGATCGAATAGCCACCCATTAACATAATGACTCCTGGCGCACCGTTATTAAACACATTTCCTAAACGCCAATTTACTTTCCCTATTAAGGCCAAACGAATCGCAAACCTTTTCCAAACAGTCAGCTTATCTTCTATTTTTTTATTTTCTTTATCCTGCGTTTGGAATGTACGTACTAGACGGACAGATTCAATACTTTCCTGTGTATGATTATATAAATCAGCACTCATATCACGAGCAATAGCACCCATTTTCCGAACCTTTTTACCAATCATAAAAGAAGGAACTAAATAAATTGCAAAAACGATCAACATGACAACAGCAGCTGGCCAATACAATGGAAAAACCGCTATAAATGCTGCAATCGCCGCAATTACTTGTTGTATAAAACGAGGAATAACTGTATTATTTAAGTTCTGCACCGACTCAACATCGTGCGTCAAGCGATATAACATATCACCTCGAGGTATAGTCGAAAAAAAAGCCATCGGAGCTTTTTGAAGCTTCGTAAATGCACGTAATTGCATATCTGTTATTACGTCTAAACCAATCTTTACTTGAATGAATTCTTGTAAAGATTCAAACCCAACTTTAAATAAGAATGAGAACATGATCCCAAGAATTAAATATAATATAACTTTAGAATCTGGACCGCCTACAATTTCATCGACTATTTTACCAGTCAAAATCGGCGGAATAATTGCAAACGCCCCAGCAATTAATGAACAAACAAATGCAACCAATAAAACTTTCCAATATGGTTTAAAATGATTAACTGTTTCGATTAATATCTTCATCTATTGCATCCCCCTAACCTGTAACATTTTACAATATTTTCGAACTATTTTCACTATTAAAATTTTTACCAGTATTAAGGTAACTTATTTTTAAAAGTAAAGGATGAGATTTTTATCGATTAGTAAGAAATCCCAGGACAATTTCCCTACTATCCTAGTGCCCCATACTTTTATTTTTAACTGACCCTACATTCATTCTAATCTTTCAATCCATCAATTTCTTCATTAAATAGACTGAATCTTCATACTCGATTAAGCTTATAAACATTAAAAAAATCTACAACTTAAGTCGTAGATTTATTCGCTTCATTTAATTTGATTTCTAAAAACTGTTGAGATTTTCCTTTTGGAATACTTAAACTAGTAAATTTCTCATTTTTTATTTGCTTAGAAATATAAACAATTTGACCAATATGGTATCCGTAATGACTGATTTGTCTATGTATTGCCTGTAATACGGTATGTTCTTCACCACGTATTTTAACCGTTTTTAGTACATCCTCTTCTTTTAAACTCTCAATTGTGTTAAAAACAACATTCCAACCTTTATTCCAATCAGTTAATAGGTCATCTTTAGATTTGTAATTGCCCTCAAATTCAACATCTCGATTTCTCCATGGTTTTTCACCATCTGTCGTCAGAAAATCTGTAAATCTCGAGATCATATTACCACTTAAATGCTTAACAATAATGGAAATACTATTCGATTCACTAGTTGGATGCCAATGAAGCTCCTCATTATCCAACTGATCTATAGAACGATCACCTAGCTTTTTTATTCCTTGGAATTCTTTTAAACTATTTGAAAGAAATTGTTTTGCGATTGACATACATGACCCTCCCATATTATAGTTTCAATTTAACAAGATTAATTAAACAGTTGCTCTTACGATATACCGAGAAAAAGTAATTGGTAACCCATCTTTAGTAACATTTTGTTCAAATATTTGTTTTACTTTCGAATAATTTTCTTCAATTAAACTCTTATATATTATTGGTTTTTGTCCAAAACAGCGTAGTTTAAAAACATCATTAGGTGTGTGCAAAAATTCAATACTTTTCACAATTTGAATCTCGAAATAAGCATATCTGCCAAGATTAAGTTTTTCCTTTAAATTATCTAAAATTGGTGTTCCTTCAGAATTTGATTCAAATAGATTAGGAAATAACAAGGGTAATTCAGATCCTAAATCATCACCAGGGTGAAGCCCAAGAATTTTCCCACCATTTTTTACTACACGATTCAGTTCGAGATATGCAGTTGTAGGTCCTTTTCGATTGTATGCACAATCAAATTCACCCGATTCAAAAGGCAGGCCATCTTTAATATTACCAACCACAAAAAATACGTTTTGTTTTTTGTTCTTATTTCCATTTTTAATGAAATCCTCTGTTACATCAAAACCCACAATTTCTTTAGCAATTGAACTACAAATAAGAGTGAATTCCCCGTGTCCGCATCCGACATCTAACACCCTTTTATTAACGATCATTTGTGTAACTTCTTCTATAAAATTAGTCTCTCCGTTTGGCTCCGTTAGTTTGGAATCCCAAGTATAGGAGTATTCTCCATATAAGTTAGCCAGTTGCTTATACCACTCAATAGAATGTGGTGCTACCCAATCCATATGAGTTGTAGGATCAATTAGTTTCATAAAAAGTAGACCTCCTTTATACATATACCGAATTAGATAATATTCCTTACTGTAATAGAAATACCTTCTTTTATTAAGTAATCTTTGTTGAACTAAAATGCTATATAGTGAATAGAGGGTGAGCAATTAACGTTTTTCATAGTATAAGGAATTAAATGTTTTATGCTACTATTCGGCCATTTAATTAAAGAGAACCTAGTTTTATTTAATAGTTCAACACGGGAGCAGGGCGGTTTATTTAATGCGATTATGTACGTGTTTTTAAATTGCTAAGAATTTATATTTATTATCAAGCAGGAATTTAGATTAAAAAAATCTAAGAATTATACTAAATAAACTAACAATTATTGGATATTTTTACTAGAAAAGGAGCGTTTATATGAAACAATCGACTTATATTTTTACTGCATTAATCCTTGGAATATCAATAGTATCTGCTGCAATCCTGTTTAATCATACTGTAACAACTACTGTAAAAGATATTACGTTGTTACAACAAAAAGTAATTTCACCTAATACCTTAATGACAAAAAAGGACCTATCTAAATATTTAAATATTAGTGTGGATTCAATTGACAAAATAATTGAAGAAGATGTCATTTCGAAAGCAAGAGCATCAGAAAGTGGTGCCTATGACAGGTATCAGTTTATACCTTATTTAAAAATCGATGACCAAGAAAGATTTATTAAAAGTGAGATAGACAAATGGTTAAGGTATAAGACTAATGGAAGTGAATCATAAAATTGAGGGGCTAATTAAAAAGAAAAAACTTAAATGTGTGTAAAAGACTGTTGCGTTTTTAAATACGCAAAAAAGTAAATAAAGTAAGCTATTAATCTTTATTTCTCTGAAAGCAAAAATTAAAGTTCTAATCTTTTCATTTATTAGCAGAATTATCAGTAAACCGTTGTGTATTAGAAAGACCTTATATATATTTAAAGTACAACATGACAATACCCACGCTCATATTTCGTTGGATTTACTTATGCATTATTAAGGAGGATAAATGATGGAAGAAATAATTGAAAAAGCAATACAAGATGTTTACCCAGATGATTTCGCTTGGTGTTATGGATGCGGTCGATTAAATAAAGATGGTCACCATCTTCGAACTGGTTGGCAAGGTGATAAAACGGTTACGATCTTTACACCTGAATCAAAATACATAGGAATTCCTGGTTTTATTTATGGTGGGCTAATTGCCTCATTAATTGATTGCCACGGGTCAGGGTCTGCCGCACTTGCTTTACACCGTAAGAATGGGAATGAAATTGGTGATGGATCAATTCCACCTAGATTTGTTACTGCGAACCTCAATGTGGAATTTGTAGCTCCAACTCCACAAGATGTGCCACTAAAAGCAATTGGAACTGTCGAAGAAATCCATCCTAAAAGATGGAAAGTTCATACAGAACTATTTGCAAACGATATTCTTTGTGCTCGCGGAGAGGTTGTTCTCGTTATAATGCCTAGTACATTTATCAAATAAAAAAACTACATCTTTTCAAACCACAAATATGATCAAGCTAAGAGAAGGCCTCTTAGCTTTTTTTAATTTAGGAAAGTGGCTTGTTAAACTAATTTACTTAAATAACTCCTAATAAAGATCATTGTCACAGACGAATAGATGCTTATGACTATTTTTCATTTGTCCTCTCAGTTCCATAAAAAAAGACCACCGAAGTAGTCGATTCATAGAGAAAATTATTATTAAATATTTGTAAACAAATTTAACAAGTACTTATAATATTCAAATGATATCGAACTTTCATTGTGATGGATGACTATGCTTCTTTTTTTGTTAAATGTATTGTCTCGTTGCCAATTCGATAATTGGGCCAAATGATTAATATTAGGTCTTGTTACTGAATTTGTCAGGTATGCTGAGCGGAATGCTCCTGGTCTTCTCATTCTATTTAGGGTAAAAATTATTTGCTCAGCGGGCATGATCCCTAATCCGTGTCCGAAAAACGTACCATCTCCTAAAACAACGGCATTTTCTCCTCTCCACTCAGGGGTTAAAGGAGAAACATCTGGATTATTAAAATATACGACATCTCCAGGAATAATAGGGGCATATTGTGCATTTATTCCTAAGTCAGGATCAGCGTGCCAGCCATATAAATAGATGTTTTGAAAAATTTTATTAAATTGGTTTTCACCAATAAGATTTAGGACCGCATTGTAAAAGATAATGACCATTGCCGTTGCGCATTCAAAAGCATAATAAGGACTGTTAATGAAAATATCTTTAATTGCGTCAGAGGGTTTCACACCTTGCCTTAATAGAAATCCTCCGGTACCCATTAATTGCCAGTACATTGGATTACATCGAGATTTTGCAAATACTGCAAAATTTATCCTACTTTGATACATAGCTCTTGCACTTAAAATGATATTATTTCGCAAAATACTTTCAAACTCATTAATCGATCGATATTCATGTTCCGTTTGATCTTCATTTATCCGTTGCATTAACATTTTAACAACACTGTCTGATGGTCCTGTGTCAGTTTGTTGAATGGACGTCCCCGAAAAATGATCCATATTATACCTCTTTTCAACATCAAGTATTAATTTCCATATATACCCATCATATTCAAACAACGCTTAGAAGTGTATATTCGCCGAGGACCGTCCCAGTGGTACTTTTTTGTTTAGCACAAATTTAAATAGTAACTGAAGCTTCAATGAAAAGTTAGTCATGAATAACGTCACAGTTGCTCCTTATCATCTTGTTTAACAAGCACATTCTGTTCACATAATAAGATTATTTTATTTATAACTACCGTTCAACCGACACCAGCTGCTTTTTCTCCTAAGATTGTAATTTCAAATCCAAAATTATTATAAAAATGGAGCCATTTTGTGTGAGATTGTACAATATTAATTACTTTTCCTACTGTTTATTTGTTTTCCACACATTGTTAATCAACATTTTCATATTTCTTCGAGCTTTTCTAGAACTTATTTGCACTTTTGAACTTTTTGTTTGCAGTTTTTACGATTTTAATTGCACTTTTGATATTTTTATTTGCACTTTCGCCTTTTTTATTTGCAGTCCATTTAATTTATTTGCACTTTGACCATTTTTAATTGCAGTTTTCACTTTTTTATTTGCACTTTCACCTTTTTTATTTGCACCTCTTTTTTATTTGCATTCCTCTCTCATTTAATTGCAGCCCCCATCATTTTATTTGCACTTTCACCTTTTTTATTTGCATCCCTCTCTCATTTATTAGTAGCTCCCATCATTTTATTTGCACTTTCTTCCTATCTAAAATTCCAGCAAAAAACAAACAAAAAAAGATGACTTCAAAAAAGTCATCTTTCCTACTCTAAGTATTAAACTTCTACAGTCATCCAACTAGCATCTTGTGGATTTTTTCTCCATGCTGTTAGTTTTGCTACGTGTTCTTCTTCGATTGAGCCTTGTTCTTTTGCTACTTCAACTAAAGTGTCATAGTCAGTTAGTGAGTCATATGTTACGTCATTTGCAGTGAATTTTTCAACCGCTGCAGGTAGGTTGTAAGTAAAGATTGATACTACTCCTAAAACTTCGCAACCTGCTTCGCGAAGAGCATCAACGCATGTAATTACGCTGCCGCCAGTTGAGATTAAGTCTTCTACTACAACTACTTTTTGTCCAGTTTGGATTGGGCCTTCGATTTGATTTCCTTTGCCGTGTCCTTTTGCTGAGCTACGTACATATACCATTGGTAATTCCATTAAATCACTTGTCCATGCTGCGTGAGGAATACCTGCAGTTGCAGTTCCTGCGATTACATCTACGTTACCAAATTTAGTTTGAATTAATTCTACTAAGCCTTTTGCAATGTTTTTGCGAATTTCTGGATAGCCAAGAGTTAGGCGATTATCACAATAGATTGGAGATTTGATTCCTGATGCCCAAGTAAATGGATTTTCAGGTTGAAGGCTAACTGCCCCAATGCTTAGTAAGTTTGCTGCGATATTTTTTTTCATATTGTTACGCCCCCCCATTGTGCTACTATTTCTTCATATGCTTCTACTGGATTTTCGCTTTTTGTAATACTGCGTCCTACTACAATATAGCTACTTCCTAATTGTCTAGCTTTCGCCGGTGTTGTTACACGTACTTGATCGTCTACACTATTGTCTGCTAGACGAATGCCAGGTGTTACAGTGATAAAGTTATCGCCTTCTACTGCTGCTTTTACTAACTCTACATCTAGTGGAGAGCAGACTACACCATCTAGTCCACTTTCTTCTGTAATAGCAGCATAAAGCTTAATTGAATCCTTTAATGATGAAAGTCCTTGTTCGTGAATTACTTGCTCTTCTGACGTGCTTGTAAGTTGTGTTACAGCAATTAGTAGCGGTCTTTTTTTACCGGCAGGCGTACCTTCTTCTAGTCCTTCCAATGCTGCTTTCATCATTTTCGTTCCACCAGCTGCATGGACATTCGTCATATCTACTTCTAAAGATGCGATATTTTTCATTGCATGTTTTACTGTATTTGGAATATCATGAAGTTTCAAATCTAAGAAGATTTGATGGCCTAATTCTTTTAATTCCGTAATGATCGCTGGACCCTCTTTGTAAAATAACTCCATCCCTACCTTTACATATAGAGACTGTTGAAATTTTTTTACAAAATTCATAACTTCATCTTTTGATGAAAAATCAAGCGCGATGACCACTTGTGCTGACATGTTGTTTCCAGCTCCTTCCAATACATTCTTCAATCGACTGATATCCATATTTGTGTAGTACTTCTGGTAGTTCTTCAATGATAGTTGGACAAGCGAATGGATCAACAAAGTTTGCCGTTCCTACACCGATTGCACTTGCTCCTGCTAGGAAAAATTCTAGTGCATCTTCTGCGTTCATTACGCCACCCATTCCGATAATCGGGATGTTTACTACTTGACTTACATCATGAATCATTCGAATTGCTACTGGTTTAATTGCAGGACCAGATAATCCACCAGTTTTATTTGCAAGAATCGGTTTTCCCGTTCTTAAATCTAGTCTCATTCCTAGTAATGTATTGATCATTGTTAAACCATCTGCACCTGCATTTTCAATTGCTTTTGCGATCTCAACAATGTTCGTTACATTAGGTGATAATTTTACGTAAAGCGGAACTTCGCTTACTTCTTTAACTTTCTTTGTCACTTCTGCCGCTGTTGCTGCATCAGTTCCAAATGCAATCCCACCACATTTTACATTTGGACAAGAAATGTTTAATTCTAATGCTTTTACATTACTTACTTTTGATATTTCTTTAGCAACTTTTACATAGTCTTCAATTGTAGATCCAGCAATATTTGCAACGATCGGTACATCATAGTTAGATAACCATTTTAATTCTTCGTTAATTACTTTTTCTAAGCCAGGATTTTGAAGTCCAATCGCATTTAACATCCCCGCTTGCGTTTCAGCTACACGAGGTGTTTCATTTCCGTATCTTGTTTCAACTGTTGTTGCTTTTATCATAATCGCTCCAAGAATGCTTAGATCGTATAGATTTGCAAACTCTCTACCAAATCCGAAGCAACCAGAAGCTGGCATAATGGGATTTTTTAAATCTAAGCCAGGAAGTTTTGTTTGTAATGAAATCATAGTACTACCTCCTCAGCCCGGAATACTGGCCCATCGCTACAAATTTTACGATATGAACCGTCTTCAGTATGGCATACACATGCAAAACAAGCTCCAATTCCACAGCCCATGCGTTCTTCAAGTGATATAAAGCCATCTTTCATACCTTTATACTGCTGTTGTAATGCTTTTAACATTACTGTTGGACCACATGCAAAGTATTGATCAAATTGAAGTCCTTTTTCACGAATAACATCTGTTACGAATCCTTTCGTACCTAAAGTTCCATCTACTGTTGCCATGTAAGTTGGACCTAATTCTGAGAACTCTTTTTCATAAAAAGCTACATTGCTTGATGCAAATCCTAGTACATGAATGACATTTACACCACGTGCTTTAAATTGCTTAGAAAGTTCATACATTGGAGGTACTCCAATTCCACCACCAACAAGTAGAGCTGTATCTCCTTCTGAAAGAGTTTCAACATCATACCCTTGACCTAGAGGACCTAATACATCAACCTGTTGTCCAACGCTTGCTTCTTTTAAAAGTTTTGTTCCTTCACCTTCTGCGCGGAATATCATCGTGAACTCACTTTTCTCTTTGTCGATCGAACATATACTGATTGGTCTTCTTAATAGTGGTGTCAGTCCACCAGTCACTTTTATATGGACGAACTGCCCAGGAGAGTGCATCTCCTGAACAAGTTCACCTTTTAATGTCATTTCGACAATTTGATGGGCAATTTCTCTGTTTGAGACAATTGTCATGAGTTCTTTTTTTATCATACTAATACGCCAGCCTTCATTTCTTTGTTTGTTAGAGCAGCAGTTGAGAATGTTAAGCTTTCAATTACTGATAGAATCGCAGTTGCTGTATCTAGTGAAGTTAAGCAAACAACTCCATTTTCAACTGATTCACGGCGAATTCTGAAACCATCACGAGCTGGTTTTTTACCTTTTGTTAAAGTGTTGATAACAAACTGTGCATCCCCGCGCTTAATCATGTCTAGCATATTGTCTTCATGCTCATTAATTTTATTTACTGCTTTAACTGGTACACCGTGGTTTTCTAAATGATTTTTAGTTCCTTCTGTACCGAATACTGTAAATCCAATTTCATGGAAGCGTTTTGCGATATCTACTACTTCTTCTTTATCTTTATCAGCTACTGTAATGATAACTGATCCGTGAGTTGGGATTTGCATTCCAGCAGCTACTAATGCTTTGTATAATGCTTTTTGAAGACTTACATCTTTACCCATTACTTCTCCAGTTGATTTCATTTCAGGGCCTAATGTTATATCTACTGAGCGTAGTTTAGCGAAAGAGAACACTGGTGCTTTTACATAAACTTCATTTCCTTCTGGGTGATAGCCTGTTGCATATCCGAATGATGCTAATGTTTGACCAAGAATTACTTTCGTTGCAATATTCGCCATTGGTACATTTGTAATTTTACTTAAGAATGGTACTGTACGGCTTGATCTTGGGTTTACTTCTAGTACGAATACTTCATCTTTATCTGTTACAACAAATTGGATGTTTAGTAACCCTTTGATATTTAAGCCTTTTGCTAGTTTAATTGTGTATTCGATTAATTTTTGTTTCGCAGCATCTGATACATTTTGTGTTGGATATACTGCGATTGAATCTCCAGAGTGAACTCCAGCTCGTTCGATATGCTCCATAATACCTGGGATGTATACATCGATTCCATCTGAAATTGCATCTACTTCAATTTCTTTACCAGTTAGGTAACGGTCAACTAGTACTGGGTGTTCTGGATTAATTTTTACTGCATTTTGCATGTAGTGAAGAATTTCTTCACGGTGATATACAATCTCCATTGCACGTCCACCTAGTACATACGATGGTCTTACTAATACTGGGTAACCAATTTCATCAGCGATTGCCGCTGCTTCTTCAGGTGTCATTGCTGTTTTACCTAGAGGTTGTGGTACACCTAATTGTTGAAGTGCCTCTTCAAACTTGTCACGGTCTTCTGCACGATCTAAATCTTCTAGTGAAGTTCCAAGAATTTTTACACCACGTTCTACTAATTTAGCTGCTAGGTTAATTGCTGTTTGACCACCGAATTGTACGACTACACCCATTGGTTTTTCTAAATCGATAATGTGCATTACGTCTTCAATCGTTAAAGGCTCGAAATAAAGTTTGTCTGAGATACTGAAGTCAGTTGAAACTGTTTCTGGGTTGTTGTTGATGATGATTGCTTCGTATCCAGCTTCTTTAATTGCTCTTACACAATGTACTGTTGCATAGTCAAATTCAATACCTTGACCGATTCGAATTGGACCAGATCCTAGTACTACTACACTTGTTTTATCAGTTACGATTGATTCGTTTTCGATTTCATATGTTCCGTAGAAGTATGGAGTTGTAGATTCAAACTCAGCAGAACATGTATCAACCATTTTATATACTGGAACGATTTGATTTTGTTTTCTAAAGTCGTAAATTTCTCTATTTGATGCATTCCATTTCGCTGCGATGTAATCATCACTGAAGCTCATTTTCTTAGCTTTTAAAAGTACATCTAGTTCAAAATGGTTTTCTTCAATTTGTTTTTCCATTTTAATGATATTTTCAATTTTGTGTAGGAAGAAGAAATCAATTTTTGTAATTGAGTGTATTTCTTCTAATGTCATACCAGTTCTCATTGCTTCAGCAACAATGTATAATCTTTCATCGTCAGCTTTTGCCATGCGAGCAATCTTTTCTTCTTTAGACAGTTCTTTTACTGCGTTAAGTTCGATGTGACTTACACCTAATTCTAGTGAGCGAACCGCTTTTAATAATGACTCTTCAAGTGTTCTACCGATCGCCATTACTTCTCCAGTTGCTTTCATTTGTGTTCCTAACTGACGGTTTGCAGTTTCGAACTTATCAAATGGCCAACGTGGAATTTTTGATACAATATAGTCTAATGCTGGCTCGAAGCAAGCATAAGTTTTCTTTGTAACTGGGTTAATCATTTCATCTAGTGTTAAGCCTACTGCGATTTTCGCTGCTAATTTTGCAATCGGGTAACCTGTTGCTTTTGAAGCTAGTGCACTTGAACGTGATACACGTGGGTTTACTTCGATTACATAGTATTGGAAGCTATCCGCATCTAGTGCAAGCTGTACGTTACATCCACCTTCGATTCCTAGTGCACGAATGATTTTTAATGATACATTTCGTAGCATTTGATATTCGCGGTCACTTAATGTTTGAGATGGAGCTACTACGATTGAATCTCCTGTATGAACACCAACTGGGTCGATGTTTTCCATGTTACATACTACAATCGCATGGTCATTTGCATCGCGCATTACTTCATACTCAATTTCTTTGAAACCAGCGATACTTTTTTCTAATAAACATTGTGTTACTGGGCTATTTTTTAATCCACTTGCTACGATTTCTTTTAAATCTTCTTCATCATTACAAATTCCTCCACCTGTTCCTCCAAGAGTAAAGGCAGGTCTTACGATAACTGGGTAGCCAATTTCTGCTACGAAGTCATATGCTTCTTCTAAAGTATGGATGATTACACTTTCTGGTACTGGCTCGTTTAAGTCGTTCATTAACGTTCTAAATAGATCGCGGTCTTCTGCACGGTTAATCGCTTCTAGAGTTGTTCCTAATATTTTTACTCCACACTCTTTTAATACGCCAGATTTATCTAATTCTACCGCTAGATTAAGTCCTGTTTGACCACCTAATGTCGGTAAAAGTGCATCTGGGCGTTCTTTACGAATGATTCGACTAACAAAATCTACTGTTAGTGGCTCGATGTATACTTTATCTGCTGTTTGTACATCTGTCATAATTGTTGCAGGGTTTGAGTTTACAAGAATTACTTTGTATCCTTCTTCTTTCAATGCCTGACAAGCCTGAGTTCCAGCATAGTCAAATTCTGCTGCTTGACCGATTATGATTGGTCCTGATCCGATTACTAAGATTGTTTTTATGTCTACGCGTTTTGGCATTGTAAGTTCCCCTCTCTCTTCTGTGCTTCCATCATGCTAATAAATTCGTCAAATAAGTAGTTTGCATCTTCAGGTCCTGGTGATGCTTCTGGGTGATATTGTACTGTGAAAGCTGGGTATTTCTTGTGTTTAAGTCCTTCTACTGTTCCATCATTTAATGCAACATGTGTTACTTCTAAGTCAGTTCCTTCAATTGACTCTGTTTCTACAGCATAACCGTGGTTTTGTGAAGTGATTGCTACTTTTCCTGTTTCTAAATGCTTAACTGGATGGTTCGCTCCACGGTGTCCGAATTTAAGTTTTGAAGTATTTCCTCCATTTGCTAGAGCGAATAATTGGTGACCTAAGCAAATTCCGAATAATGGTACTTTACCAACTACTTCTTTAATCATTTCGATTGCTACTTGAACATCTTTTGGATCTCCAGGTCCATTACTTAGCATAATTCCATCTGGAGCTAGTAAGAATATTTCTTTTGCCGATACATTATAAGGCACAACTGTAACGTCACATTTACGATTTGTTAATTCTCTTAAGATACCGTGTTTCATACCGAAATCTACTAAAACCACTCGGTGTCCTCTACCTGGACTTCTATATGGTTTGTGAGTAGAAACTCGCTCTACATGATTTGTGAATAACGGTGTGTTTGCTAATTCTGCAACTACTTCATCAACATTTGCTTCCATGCTGCAGAACTTTCCTTTCATCGTTCCAACTTCACGTAACTTTTTCGTTAACATACGTGTATCGATTCCTGCTAGACCCGGGATTCCTTTGTCTTTACAGTATTGATCTAAGCTCATTTTGTTTCGGAAATTTGATGGGTGCTCAGCATATTCCTTTACAATTAAGCCGTGAACTGCTGGTACAATACTTTCAAAATCCTCTAAATTGATTCCGTAGTTACCTACTAATGGGTAAGTGAATGTTACGATTTGTCCACAGTAAGATGGGTCAGTTAATACTTCTTGATATCCTGTCATACCTGTTGTAAATACTATTTCTCCTGTTGTTTCAACTTCGCTACCAAATCCTTCTCCTACAAAAACTGTACCGTCTTCTAATATTAATTGACGCATCATACTGTTAATTCCTCTCTTTCATATACTAATTTGCCATTTACCATTGTCATTACCGGCCAACCCTTACATTTCCAGCCATCAAATGGTGTGTTTTTACCTTTTGAAAGGAATGTTGTTGAATCGATTTCCTCTTCTAACTCTAAGTCGATTACAGTTAAGTCTGCCACCGCTCCAACTTCAATTTTTCCTCTGTTTAAGTTAAAAACTTCAGCAGGTTTAGTTGTTAAAAAGTTGATTAATTGCTGTAATGTCATTTTCCCTGTTTCAACAAAGTGTGTGTTTAATAATGGAAATGCTGTTTCTAATCCTACAATTCCAAATGGTGCTAATTGCATTCCTTGTGCTTTTTCCTCAGCTGTATGAGGTGCATGATCTGTTGCAATCATGTCGATTGTTCCATCCATTAATCCTTCAATTAATGCGTCTCTGTCGATTGCACTTCTTAAAGGTGGATTCATTTTGAAATTTGTATCTAAGCCTGGGATATCATCTTCACAAAGAATTAAATGGTGTGGAGAAACCTCAGCAGTTACATTTATACCAGCTCGTTTAGCATCGCGTACTACTCTTACTGATTCTTTTGTACTGATATGGCAAACATGATAATGACATCCTGTAGCTTCAGCTAGTAAAACATCTCGAGCAATTTGAACACTTTCACAAATTGAAGGGATTCCATTTAAGCCATTTTCTTTTGAAAACTTGCCTTCGTGAACACAACCTTTTTGAATTAGTGTGTTTTCTTCACAGTGTGCAACGATTGATACGTTTAGCTCTGCAGCTTTTTGCATTGCTTTGTACATCATTTCAGCAGATTGAACTCCTACACCATCATCTGTGAAAGCAAATGCTCCATTTTCTTTTAAGCCTTCAAAGTCTGTTTGCTCTTCACCAGCTTGTCGTATTGTAATTGATGCATATGGTAATACGTTTACAACTGCTGTTTCTTCTATTTTCTTATTTAAAGCTGTTAAGTGTTCGATTGTATCTGGTACTGGACGAGTATTTGGCATTGCTGCAATTGATGTAAATCCACCTCTTGCTGCTGCTTTTGTACCTGTTTCGATTGTCTCCTTATGTTCACCACCTGGCTCGCGAAGATGAACATGAACATCTATTAAACCGGCTGAAAGTAATTTGCCGTTTAACTCAATTTGTACTGCATCTTCATCAACGATTGTTTCAGCGATCACTGAAATTTTTCCATTAACGACTAATACGTCTCTATTTAGAAGTTCACCATTTTCTTGTAAGATGACACCGTTTTTAAACAAGTACTTCATTTTTCATCTCTCCCCATACTGTTGGTAAGGCTCTTTTTAAAACAGCCATTCGTACATATACACCATTTTCCATTTGCTTAAAGATTCTTGATCGCTCGCACTCTACTAATTCACTCGCAATTTCTACATCTCGATTAAATGGAGCTGGATGCATGATGATACTACTAGGTTTCATTTTTGCTTCTCTTTCAATTGTTAGTCCATGGTTTTGTAAGTAATTTTCCATTATGTGATTAGTTTTTCCGTCATGCCTTTCATGCTGTACTCTCAGTAGCATCATCACATCAACTTCTTCAACTAATTCATCTAAATTTTTATATGTTCCATAAGTATTTTTATCGTCTTTCCATTCATCTGGACTTGCGAAGTATACTTTTGCTCCAAGTCTCGTTAGTGCTTCAGCATTAGAGCGAGCAACTCTTGAATGTCTTAAGTCCCCAGCTATTGCTATTTTTAATCCTTCAAAGCTACCAAATTCTTGTTTGATCGTTAGTAAGTCAAGTAAGCATTGTGTTGGGTGATTTCCACATCCATCGCCGGCATTCAGGATTGGCATTCCAGCATCTTTAATTTCTTGAAAATACTCGTCTTCAGTGTGACGTATTACAACTGCTTCAACTCCAATTGCTTGAAGTGTTTTAACTGTGTCATATAAAGTTTCACCTTTTTGAATACTTGAGCTTTCAACAGCTAAGTTAATGACCTCAAGACCAAGTTTCTTCTGTGCTACTTCAAAACTGAAGCGAGTTCTCGTACTATTCTCAAAAAACAAATTTGCAACAAATGTCTGACGTTTCAGGCTACTTATTTCTCCATTTGCAAAGTTTTGAGCTTGGTTTAGCAAATCTTGAATTTCTTCTATTGTTAAATCAGACATGGTTAATAAATGATTCATCCGTCTTCCCCCTAAATGAATTTCATCCGTTTTATTTCTGGAGCACTCTATTCTTTGTAAGAATGCCCCACTTAATTGTCATTTATGAAGCTAAGCTATTATCGTTTTGATCTTTTTCAATTTTACGATCGCCACCAATATTTTCTGGTAGTACTAAATTTAGGACTACTCCGATTAGAGCTGATAATGCCATTCCTTCTAGTGCGAATGTCTTACCAATGTGTATTGCTGCTCCACCAATTCCTAGTACTAAGATTACTGAAGCGATGATTAAGTTACGTTGTTTCGAGAAATCTGTTTTGTTTTCTACAAGTACTCGTAATCCGCTTGAAGCGATGATTCCGAAAAGTAGGATTGAGATACCACCCATTACAGGTGTTGGTATTGAGCTAATCACTGCCGATATTTTTCCGATGAATCCGAATACCATGGCGAAGGTTGCAGCACCTATGAACAGGTATACGCTGTATGCTCTTGTAATTGCTAGAACTCCGATGTTTTCACCGTAAGTTGTTGTTGTAGGTCCACCGATTAGACCTGCAATCATTGTTGAAACTGCATCCCCGAATAATGACTTATCTAATCCAGGATCTTTAATTAAATCTTTATTTACAACACTTCCAAGTACTACTTGGTGTCCTATATGTTCTGAGATTGTCACGATTGCTACTGGTACAAAGATCATTAGTAACTGGAATGTGACATGTGGTGTGTAGTTAACAAACGGTACCGAGAAATCGGGTACTGCTATCCAGTGTGCTTTTTCAATTCCTGTGAAATCTACTACTCCAAAGAAGATTGAAGTAATATATCCACCGATAATTCCTACTAGTATTGGTATGACTGATAAGAAACCCCTTGTGAATAATGCTGTTATGATTGTGATTGCTAGTGTTATTAATGCGATTGAGATTGATGTTGAGCTGTATTTATGATTTGCTCCGTTCATTGCCATTCCAACTGCTACCGATGATAAGCTTAAACCGATTACGATGATTACCGGTCCAACAACGATTGGTGGTAATACTCTGAACAACCATTTCACGCCTACTTTGTTTATGATCAGTGCGATGACTGCGTAAATAATACCTGTAATGAAAACTCCTACGAACGCTGCACCAGGTTCTAAATTTGTTTTCGCATAAATCATTGGAGCTATGAAAGCGAATGATGACCCTAGGTATGATGGCACTTTTCCTCTAGTGATTAGGACGAATACGATTGTTCCAATTCCACTTGATATTAGTGCGATTGAAGGATTAATTCCGATTAAGATTGGCGCTAACACTGTAGAACCAAACATTGCGAATAAATGTTGTAAACTCAGGAAAAACCATTGACCTAAATTCGGTTTTTCATTTATCTCAAGTACAGGTTTTTGTTTTATCATGTTGATTCCTCCATTTTTCCCAATAAAAAAACTCTTTGTGATTATACACAAAGAGTCCAATACGTTGCTTAGAAGGCAGCAACTAACTAGACCCTTTGTTAGCCTCTCTGGACCAAATTTAAAAGGGACTTTTATTTTTCAAATATACTTACTTTATCGTGGTCATCTGTTTCCTTTAAAGCTACGACTACTTTTTCATTACTCGATGTTGGAATATTTTTACCAACATAGTCAGCTCTTACTGGAAGTTCACGGTGTCCTCGATCTACTAATACTGCTAATTGAATTTGTGCCGGTCTACCTAAGTCCATAACAGCGTCCATTGCGGCACGAACTGTTCTACCAGTGTAAAGCACATCATCAACTAAAATTACTTTTTTGTTTGTTAGGTCAACAGGAACATTTGAACCCCTCACTAATGGTTCTTTGTTTTCTGTCTTTGTTGATAAATCGTCTCGATAAAGTGTAATATCTAAATCACCCATGATTACATCTTTACCTTCAATTTGTTTAATTCGATCTGCAATTCGTTTTGCTAAATAAACACCTCTTGTTTTAATTCCTACTAAAACAATGTTTTCAATGCCTTTGTTATTCTCTAGCATTTCATGTGCAATTCTTGTTAGACCACGTCTAATTGCAAGTTCGTCTAAGATGATTGCTTTTTCAGTCATTTACCTTACCTCCTACTTTTAATTTGTAGAAGCAAAAAACCCTCTTGCCCGATGGACAAGAGGGTAGCGTAAAAGGATACAATTATCCCTTTTCATTTTTTCCGCTTCCTTCTCAACCTCACGGGGTTGTGTTAAAGGTTCATTCAACTGTCCTCATTATGACCTATGCCGCAATGATTGTCAACAGTTATCTACGTAAATGTTCAATAATATTTTCTAGTACTTTTGGAATAGGTGATGAGAACTCTAAATACTCATTTGTTCTAGGATGTTTAAATCCTAACACAGCTGCATGTAGAGCTTGACCATCAATATCTAATGTTTTACGTGGACCATATTTAGGATCACCAGCTAATGGGAATCCAATGTATTTCATATGAACACGAATTTGATGCGTACGACCTGTTTCAAGCTGACATTCTACTAATGTAAACTCTTCAAAGTGCTCTAAAACTCTAAAATGAGTAACTGCTTCTTTACTATTTTCATCAGTAACTGTCATACTTTGACGATCACTCTTATCTCGTCCAATTGGTGCATCAATTGTGCCTTCCTCATGAGGAATAACGCCATGTACAATTGCAATATATTTACGTACAGTCGTTTTTTCACGTAATTGCTCTGCAAGCTTTTCGTGAGCTACATCATTTTTGGCAACCATTAATAATCCTGAAGTATCTTTATCAATTCGATGAACAATACCAGGTCTTAATATACCGTTAATACCAGACAAATCTTTACAATGATACATTAGCGCATTAACTAAAGTACCCGTTTCATGACCTAATGCAGGATGCACAACCATACCACGCGGTTTATTTACAACGATTACATCAGAATCTTCGTAATAAATTTCCAGTGGGATATCTTCAGCTATCACTTCTAATGGCTTCGGATCAGGTACTGAAACTGATATTTCATCGCCTTGTTTTACTTTATAATTACGTTTAATTTTATCACCGTTCACTAATACAAAATCTTCTTTTAACCATATTTGAACTTGCGATCTTGACCACTCATCATTTTGGGCCGCAATAAATGTATCGATTCTTTCTAAATGTTGATCCTCTTGAACTGTAAAAGCAAAAACTGTCATTTCTTAACTCCTCTTTTATCTTCCAATAAAGTAATAATAAATAATAATATAACTCCTACACAAAGAGCTGAATCTGCGATATTAAATACTGGGAAATCATAATTGAAAATATAAACATGAATAAAATCAACTACTTCTTTTCTAAAGAAACGATCAATGAAATTACCGATTGCTCCTCCTAATACCAATCCTAACGATAGACCTAGGAAACGATGTCCCTTTGCGTGCTTTTGAATAAAATAAATCACCGCTACTACAAAGACTAATGTGATTAAATAAAAGAATCCCATTTTACCTTGGAGCATTCCCCATGCCGCCCCACGATTGCGATGTGAAGTTATGTAAAAGAAATTTTTAATAATTTCAATATTTTCTCCATAATACATCTTCTTTAAAACCGCAAGTTTTGTTAGCTGATCAATTAAAATGACAATGAATGCAATAATATATGCCATATTTATCCCCTACCTTATTAGATATCTCATAAAATTTTAGCATAGGGGAAACTTTTATACAATGAATAGTATTAGTAATGATTTCTCACAAAACTAAAATCCTCCATGGTTCGACCTGTTGGAAGGATTTTTAACTTATCAATTGGAATAGATTGCCCAGTTACTTCACAATAACCATACAATCCATTATCAATTTTTTGTAAAGCAATCTCAATATCATATAAGTCATTTTGCATATCTTCAACTAGCATAAGATGCTTATTTGTCTCTTCATAAATAGAATGGTGATACTCAATCACCGAAGAGCTTATTGGTTCAGAAAATAAACGATGCAGCAATTCATTTTTAATTACTTCGAGCTCTTGTTTAATATAGAAAATTTCATTGCTCCTCATCTTCTTCACTCCCAATTATTAATGTAACAATACTTTTCCCTCAAATCGAAATCGATAATAGGTGAAACTTTTTCCTGTAAAGGAAATCGAAAAAGATATTTCCATTAATAAATGAAATGTTAGTAAGATTTTCTTTTTAATTAAAAGCTCAATCATAAGGGAGTATTGTTTCTTACTTCTTTAGAAACTTAATTAGAATGAAGGATGAATTTGACAAAGAATATTTTTCGATCTATGAACAAAGATAAAACTAATTGTGTTGATATTAATGTTTAGGAGAATTTAAATTGAAAGGTAAACGTAGACTATTCATTTTATTTACTTTCATATTTGTTATTTTCTGCATTAGCGAGGTATACCCATACCACAAAAGAGCTTATTCATATACGATAAAACAAAAAACTGAAACTGTTGAACAAAATAAAAATAAACATACAAATCCATATGATTGGGTAGAAGGTAACAAATTCATCGCTCATGGGTTAGGTGGTTTAGAAGGAACAAAACGAGTTACAAATAGTAAAGAAGCTTTAGAAAACAGTTACAAAAATGGTTATCGAATTGTAGAAGTAGATTTTGTTATTACAACAGACGGTCAATTAGTAGCAAGGCACGATTGGAAAGAATATATGTTTGCATTTTTAGGTCAACATGTCTCAACTAATAAACTTGGTAAACCATTGAATTTGAATGAATTTAAATCCCTAATGATTCATAAAAAATATCATCCACTTACGCTTGAAGAAATAGTAAGATTAATGAAAATCTACCCCGATCTTTATCTTGTAACTGATACAAAAAGTAATTCAAAAGATGAAGTCATAAAGGTTTTTTCTAATATCGTAAGTACAGTTAATCAAATCGAGCCTTCTGTTTTAGAACGTATCATTCCTCAATTATATACAATTGAAATGTATGACTTTATTAATAATATTTATCCATTTAAAAGTTATATTTTGACGCTTTATCAAGGTAATATTACAAATGATGAAGCAATTGAATTCGTTAAAGACAAAGGAATAAAGGTTGTCACAATGCCTGAGAATTTGGTAAATAAAGTATTTATTAGTCGTTTAAGACAAAATAATGTTAATGTTTATGTAAATACAATAAATGATAAATTTATTTATCATCACTATCAAATAATGGGAGTTCATGGGGTCTATTCTGATTATCTAATTCCGAATGAATACAGGACTGATTTTCTTTTTCCTCACGAATTCGAAACTAAAATAAATCCATAAGGCTAATAGATAGTCGAGAAGATAGAATATGAAACATCTAACAGATGGTTACTATTTTATTTGGTTAACTTTAACAAATCCCTACTATAAAAAGAAAACCCACACAGGAATTAAATCCTAGTGTGGGTTTTCTTTTCTAACTAACCCTTCCTACCAACAAATCAGTCTGTAAATTGTTGTGTCCAATAAGTTCCTACTTTACCTACTCCAAGTTGTTTAAAGTTAGCACTCATAATATTCGCTCTATGTCCTGGTGAGTTCATCCAATCAGTCATAACTTCTTTTGCTGTCGTTTGACCTTGTGCAATGTTTTCACCTTTATAGCCACCTTTAAAGTCTAAAGTGGAATGATACATACTGTGTGCATTACTCATCGTTTGAGACCAGTTTTGTGCTGTCCCGTTTAAATAGCTCGATAGTGTTAGTGGCTTTAATCCGCCTTTACCACGCTCGATATTTACTAAATCTAAAATTTGTTGTTCGATCGAGGCATTCGTACTTGGTGGTATGTTTGGTTTAGATGATGTTGTTGAGTTAAGAGGTGTAGTTGTTGTTGATTTTACTGGTGAAACATATTTTACATATTTTTTAAGGATGTATCTTGTTTTACCTTTGTAATTAACTTTTACATAAGTGCTATTGTAGCCTGAATAGTTTATTTTTTGATTTTTAGCAAGGTATCCAACTGTTTTTGAACTATTTGATGGTCTTTCTTTTACTGACAATTTTGTAGCTGTAACTGCTCCTGAAGTTGCACCTGCATTTGTCGCTCCTATTCCAATAACCATTGGTAATGCTACTGCGATTCCTAAAACTGTTTGAGTTACCTTTTTGAATGTATTTTTCAAATTGTTTTCCCCCAATTCGTTTTTTTGTGTGCGCTTACAAAACCAATAATACATCAATACATACATACACACAATAAATATTTTAAAAAGGAAGATTTTACTATCAATCTTCCTTTTTCTTTTCTAATTTCACAAAATTACTTGAATTTCACTTTTGTTATTCATCAGTCCGTAAATTGTTGTGTCCAATATGTTCCTATCTTACCTACTCCAAGTTGTTTAAAGTTAGCGCTCATAATATTCGCTCTATGTCCTGGTGAGTTCATCCAATCAGTCATAACTTCTTTTGCTGTCGTTTGCCCTTGTGCAATATTTTCCCCTTTATAGCCACCTTTAAAGTCTAAAGTGGAATGATACATACTGTGTGCATTACTCATCGTTTGTGACCAGTTTTGTGCTGTCCCGTTTAAATAGCTCGATAGTGTTAGTGGCTTTAATCCGCCTTTACCACGCTCGATATTTACTAAATCTAAAATTTGTTGTTCGATCGAGGCATTTGTACTTGGCGGTGTGCTCGGTTTAGATGACGTTGTTGAGTTAGGAGGTGTAGTTGATTTTACTGGTGGAACATATTTTACGTATTTTTTAAGAATATATCTTGTTTTCCCTTTATAATTAACTTTTACATAATTGCTATTGTAGCCTGAGTAGTTAATTTTTTGATTTTTAGCAAAGTATCCAACTGTTTTTGAACTATTCGATGGTCTTTCTTTTACTGACAATTTTGTAGCTGTAACTGCTCCTGAAGTTGCACCTGCATTTGTCGCTCCTATTCCAATAACCATTGGTAATGCTACCGCGATTCCTAAAACTGTTTGAGTTACCTTTTTGAATGTATTTTTCAAATTGTTTCCCCCAATTCGTTTTTTGTGTGCCGCTTACAAAACTAATAATACAACAACACATACATACATACAATGCAAAAAATAAAAAAGGAAGATTTTACTATCGATCATCCTTTTCTTCATCTAATTCTTTTTTAAATTCTTCTTTCAATATTTCTTTTACATCATCTCTTTTGACGATTTCTTTTATAAATTCTCTTATTCCTTGTTTATTAAATTCCTCAAGCATTTGATTTCGAATACCATCAATATCAACGGTCTTGTCAATTTCTTTTTTAAGGATCCCTTTAATATCCGGTTCCTTTATACCTAAAAGGAAATATGAACGTTTAATACTTTGTTGAATACTTGATCGACTTTTATGCTCTAGGTCTGCTATTTCTTGATAGCTATATCCTTTTTCTCTTAATTCAATTCTTTTTTTCATTAAATCAGTTAATTTATCCCAATTCGGATTATTTTTATAATTCATAATATATCCCTCATTTGATTTTTTCAACTAACTATACATACAATACACTAATACACCCACATTTACAAATTTGTAAAACATTATTTATGGTTGAGGTAATCGACAAATAGATAAAAAGAGCCGAAAAAATTCGACTCTTTCATTAAGTGCCTCAGGCAACTCTTCTTTTTACATATCTTTTACAACACTTGCACAACGTAAGCATAATGTAGGATGAGCTTCATCTTTTCCTACTTCTTCAGTTACAACCCAACAACGTTCACATGTTTCACCACTAGCAGGTGTTACTACAATACTTAATGTATCGAATTTTTGTGCTGATTCAGGTGCTTGTTCGTTTTGATCTGCAACTTCTACATGAGAAACGATTAATAATTGTTTGAAGTCTTCATGAATTGAATTTAATAGCTCAGCTACTTCTGCATTTGGATAAATTGTTACTGCAGCAGTTAACGATTTACCGATTACTTTTTCGTTACGAGCTACTTCTAGTGCTTTTAATACATCATCACGTAAATCCATGAATTTTTCCCACTTAGCTTCTAAGCTTTGAGTGTCTCCAAAATCTTTAACATTTGGCATTTCAGTTAAGAAAATACTATCAACTGTTGTACCTGCCATATGAGACCAAACTTCTTCTGCCGTATGAGGTAAAATTGGTGCCACTAAACGAGTTAGTGCTTGTAATGACTCATGTAACACTGTTTGAATTGCTAAACGATCTTTATTTGATTTTGGCTCAATATATAAAACATCTTTCGATAGATCAAAATAGAATGAACTTAAATCTGTCGTACAGAAGTTTTGAATTGTATGATAAACGTTAGCGAATTCGTATTTCTCATATGATTCACGAACAGTTTTAACTACATTGTTTAATTTAACTAACATATATTGATCTAATTCACGTAGTTCTTCATATTTTAAAGCATCTTGGTCTGCGTTAAATCCATCTAAGTTTCCTAATAAGAAACGGAAAGTATTACGGATTTTACGGTATACTTCAGCTACTTGCTTCATTAATGCATCTGAAACTCGTACATCTGATTGATAGTCTACAGAAGCTACCCATAGACGTAAAATATCTGAACCATATTGATTCATAATTTTTGATGGTAAAACGATGTTACCGATTGATTTACTCATTTTACGACCTTCACCGTCTAAAACGAAACCATGGCTTACTACAGCTTTGTAAGGTGCTTGACCTGTTACAGCAACACTAGTACTTAAAGATGAGTTAAACCAACCACGGTATTGGTCAGATCCCTCTAAGTAAATATCTGCTGGGAAAGATAATTCTTCACGAGTATTTAGGACAGCTTGATGTGACGAACCACTATCGAACCATACATCCATGATATCTTTTTCTTTAGTAAATTTACCATTCGGTGAACCAGGATGTGTAAAGCCTTCTGGCAATAATTCTTTCGCTTCTTTTTCAAACCAAATATTTGAGCCATTCTCTTTAAATATGTTCGAAACGTGTTCAATTGTTTCTTCAGTAATAATTGCTTCTCCATCTTCAGCATAAAATACTGGAATTGGTACTCCCCATACACGTTGACGTGAAATACACCAATCTCCACGATCACGAACCATGTTGAATAGACGAGTTTCCCCCCAATTTGGGAACCATTTAGTATCTTGAACAGCTTGCATTAATTGATCACGAATTGCTTCAATAGATGCGAACCATTGTGCTGTTGCACGGAAGATTATTGGTTTTTTCGTTCTCCAGTCATGAGGATACGAATGTGTAATAAATTGTAATTTTAATAAAGCACCTTTTTCTTCTAATGCATTTGTAATTTCTTTATTTGCTGCATCATAGAATAAACCTTCAAAGCCAGGAGCTTCTTTAGTTAGAACACCTTTTTCATCTACTGGACAAAGTACATCTAGACCATATTGCTGTCCAACACGGAAGTCATCTTCACCATGACCAGGAGCTGTATGAACACAACCCGTTCCAGCGTCAGTTGTTACATGATCCCCTAAAATTACGACTGAATTACGATCATATAAAGGATGTTTACATACGATGCCTTCTAGCTCAGAACCTTTGAATGACTTTTCAACTACCGCATCTTCCCATCCTAATTCTGTTGCTACAGATTCTCTTAATTCACTAGCAACGACAAATTTATCACCGTTTACAGCAACTACATCATAGCTTAATTCAGGGTGTAAACATACAGCTAAGTTAGCTGGAATTGTCCAAGGTGTTGTTGTCCAAATAATGAACTTCTCTCCACCATTTAAAACATCTTTACCATTTTCAACAGCAAATGCAACATAGATTGATGCAGAGCGTTTATCTTGGTATTCGATTTCTGCTTCTGCTAATGCTGACTCACTAGAAGGAGACCAATATACCGGTTTTAGACCTTTGTAGATTAATCCCTTAGTAGCCATTTTACCAAATACTTTAATTTGTTCAGCTTCATATTCTTTTTCAAGAGTAATATATGGGCGGTCCCAATCTCCTAAAATCCCTAAACGTTTGAATTGCTCTTTTTGGCGTTCTACTTGCTCGTAAGCATATTCCTCACAAAGTTTACGGAATTCTGCTACTGACATTTCTTTACGATTTACTTTTTTATTTGCTAAAGCTTGTTCAATTGGTAAACCATGAGTATCCCAACCTGGAACATAAGGAGAACGATATCCATTCATATTATAAAAACGAACAATGAAATCCTTTAGAACTTTATTAAGTGCATGTCCCATATGAAGATCACCATTTGCATAAGGCGGTCCGTCATGTAAAATAAATGAAGGCTTTCCTTCGTTATGCTTTTGTACAGTTGCATAAAGATCTTTCTTGTTCCATTCGTCTTGAATTTGAGGCTCACGTTGAGGTAAATTTCCTCTCATTGGAAATTCAGTTTTTGGCATAAGTAACGTATCTTTGTATTCCATTTGCTTTCCTCCATTATTAACTATTTCAAAGTTGTATCTAAAAGCTAGTTTATTAATATATTTCCTAATAGGTTTTACTAGCTTGTTTAGCATTTTAAATTCCACATTAACGCATTGTATCCATCTTACCCGCCTTTTATTAGTGGAATCATCTATTTATGAAAGCTTCAAATGTATTAATTTAAAGCTTTCGTTTCAATTTGATGGATTTTAAATATGTAAAATAAATCGTTGATGAATACAAAAAAACCTTTCGCATCCCAAAAAAGGGACGAGAAAGGTTTCCCGTGGTACCACCCTAATTGACAATAAAAAATTATTCTTTATTGTCCTCTTAGCATCCGTAACGTGAATGACACGTCTTTTCTTACTTAAGTTCAGAAAAGCACTCTAGGGTGATTTTCCTCCTAAATTCTAGATCAAGCTTACACTGTCCTTGACTCGCTAACTAGTTTTATAGAAGTACTCTTCCCTATCACCGATTTACAATTAATATCTAATAAATTATATGTAAAACTTTAGAAATCGTCAAGGCTTATGAGACTAGTTTGCAATTTCTTCTGTTTCTTTTTCATCTAAAATATGATCCCAATCTTCATGACCTAACATTTCTAATTGAGTTTCAATTGCCATTCTTAAACGTGTTCGGAAAACTTTCGATTGTTTTTTAAGTTCTTCAAACTCCATTGTGACTTTTCTAGATTTAATTAAAGCTTCATTGATAATACGATCGGCATTCTTTTCTGCTTCTTTAATAATCAATTTAGCTTCTTTCTGAGCACTACCTTTAACATCTTCAGCAGCTTCTTGGGCAATCAAAATCGACTTATTTAAAGTTTCTTCTATCGTAGAAAAATGCTTTAATCTTTCTTTCATATCAAGAATTTGTTCATCTAACTGTTTCTTCTCACGAATAACTAATTCATAATCTTTAATAACTTGATCTAAAAACTCATTCACTTCGTCTTCGTCATAACCACGAAAACTTTTGCCAAATTCTTTATTATGAATATCAAGTGGTGTTAAAGGCAATTAAGCCACCTCCATGTAAGTTCTTTATTAATAGGTTATAATAAATTTTCGACAGTTTCTACGTTTTTCCTTCTACAATTTCTGAGCTATTTTTTAACTCCGTAGTTTATCCGCCATTTTTCCTTTTTTGACAAGCCGTCAATTGATTGTAACATGCCTCTTCCAAAGCCTTTAACTGAAAACAAATCTCCTTCTTCACATATGAATGATGTAGAATCAATGATTCGCTGATTTACTTTTACATGCCCAGCTTTTATAAGCATTTGAGCTTTTTGCCTTGATATATTATAAAACTCACTTAATAAAACATCTAATCGTAATGACGATACAGTTCCATTACTAGTTTGCCAATTATCATCTGATTCAATCAGCTCTTTAAATGAAATTCCCATTAATTTAATCGGCGACTTTCCTACAGAATTAAAGTTATTTTCTACAAAACTTGCAATTTCTTCCGCAACTATTAATTGGATTTTATCATTTTTTATTAAAATATCACCAAATTTCCCTCTAGTTATCCCTAATGACATTAATGTACCTAGTACTTGTCGATGGGATAATGTATGAAATTTAGTTGCATAATTTAACTCAAATGCTTCTAAAGAATAATCTTCTTCTTCTGGCGTGTAGTAGCTTGGGTAAATAATTGCACGTTTTCGTTCACTATCTAAACGTCCACCAAAAAATGCGACATGACAATCTGCTTGGTTTCCAATAACTGATTGCAAAATCGCTTGTTCCCTTAAATCGAGAAAATCGGTTAACTTTATTGAATAGCGTTCGATTACTTGTTCTTTCCAACTTAGCACTTGGTCTACGAAAACATGTTCTTCTTTGCGATAGTGATCATAAATACTCATAAATGTGATCCTCTTTTTCATTAAACTGTCATTATTAATAAAAAAAGAGAACCTGTTAGATTCTCTTTTTAGAAGAATGCTTGAATTTGTCTTATTCCGTCAATGGCAAAATTAAGCGCTATAAATGCCACAATTGGAGAAAAATCAAACATTCCAATTGTAGGTATTATTCGACGGAATGGCTCTAAATAAGGTTCTGCTAACATTCCGATAAATCTTCCAAAACCAGTTTGTCTAATTTGAGGAAACCATGAAAGTAGAATATGAATTATGATAATAATTCTATATAGCCCAATTAACTGTATTACTATATTTAATACAAAGTCCATTTAATTACCACCTTTTAATGGAATTGTCTTCCTCAAATAACATATCTGTAATTGTTCCAGAGATATCAATATTATCAGGTGTACAAATAAATGTATTCGTTCCTATTTTTTTAATATCTCCGCTGATCGCATAAACTGTACCACTTAAGAAATCAACAAAGCGTTTAGCTTGATCGATTTGCATTTGTTGTAAATTTATTACAACAGCTTTTTTAGCTCTCAAATGATCTGCAACATCTTGTGCTTCTGCATACTCACGAGGTTGCGCTAATACAACTTTTGACGTCAATGAAGCTCCTCCTGGTAAACTTACTAATTTTTGCTTTGATGCATTTCGATCATGATTAAAGTCCTCACGCGCATGTTTAGACGTTTGTTGTTGGTTTTGCTGCTGTTGTTGGTTTTGCTGCTGCTGTTGTTGTTGCTGTTCTTCGTATTCATAATCATAATCATCTTCATATTCTTCTTCCATTGCAAAAAAGTTTCTTACTTTTCCAATAATACTCATCTCTTTATCTTCCCTTTCCTACTAAATCAGTACCAATTCTTATGAATGTAGCACCTTCTTCGATTGCTATTTCAAAATCATTAGACATACCCATTGATAATTCAGAACATGGAATATTAGTAATATGTAAATTTTGTACTTTTTCCTGTAATTGTTTTAATCCTTTGAAACTACTTCTTATGATACCTTCATCCTCCGTGAATGGTGCCATTGTCATTAGCCCTACAATTTGGATTTTATCAAATTCAGAGAGTTGCCTAGCAAAATCAATCACATCACCTGGCGCAATACCATGCTTTGATTCTTCTCCTGATACATTTACCTGTAAAAAGCATTTTAATGGTACAGTTGCTCTTTTTTGAATCTCTTCTGCTAAAGATAAACGATCTAAGGAATGTAAGTAATCGATAGTATGTATGATATCTTTTACTTTTCTTGTTTGAAGAGAACCTATAAAGTGCCAAACAACGTCACTTTGAATTTGATCCTGTTTATCTTGCAGACCTTCAAAACGGTTTTCTCCTAATTGATGAATCCCTGCAGCGATTGCTTCCTTAGCTACATCTGCACTCACTTGTTTCGTCACTGCAATTAGCGTGACTTCATCGTTTCGATTAGCTCTAGCCTTAGCTGCATTTATTTGTTCGCTAATGCGTTCATAATTTTGTTTGACTGTCATGATGTTATTTCCTCCAACCAATATAGCTCATCATTCTTCCAGTTTTCCCACCATCTCTACGATGTGAAAAAAAAGTGTCCGGGTTACAGCTTGTACAATAATTTGTCATACTAATATTCTCTTCACTAATGCCCGATTTGATGAGTAATTGTTTGTTTGCTTCTTTTAAATTCAATTTATATTTCCCGTTATGTAAAGTGGTTAAAATATTCCCTGGTATATTTTGTTCAAAAGCATCATTAACTTTATTCATTACAAAATCATCCACTTCATAACAACAATCACCTATTGATGGACCTATTGCAACATGGATATTTTTTAGTTGTATGTTTTCTTCAGTGATCCATTTTTCAATTAAACGACCGCCAATATTTTGCACTGTGCCTTTCCATCCTGCATGTGCTAAACCAATAAATTTACTTGTTGGATCTAGAAAATATAATGGTACACAATCTGCATAGCAAGAAGTCAATAGTATATCTTCTTCGTTAGTATAAAAACCATCAGTCGTTGGTATGCCGCTTTCGTAATCAGTAACGCCTTTACCACAATCGTTTTTTGTTACTTTTACAACGTTGTTCCCATGGACTTGTTCCGAACAAACCCATTTCGTCGTTGAAAGTTTAAGTTTTTGCGCAAGGATTTCTCTATTTTCAACTACTACATCCTTTACGTCATTTACATGTAACCCAAGATTAAAAGAAGAGAAACAACCTTGGCTAACTCCATCATTTTTTGTTGTAAACCCTGCAACTAAATGTTTATATGAGTCTTCCCAAGGTTGAATCTTAAAAGTACCTTCAGTTGATTGAATAAAACTCTCTCTCATATTATTAAGACCTCACAAAACTATTTTAGTAAATATATATGTAAACCACTTAATGGTTTCCTATATTTTACCATAGATTTCACAATTTTGATTGTTTTTGAGAAAACACGCTTATTTTTTTATGTGAATTTTACCGGACTTTCTAGATTTTCTTCTAAATCTACAGTTGAACGGTATTTTACTAGAATGACATCTTCGCCAATCTTTACAATATCTTTCCAATAAATGATCATTTCTTCTTCTTTACTAAAAAAATTCAAACCTTTTCCCGGCTTTGTTAAAACAATCGAAGTAATTTTTCCATTCACCTGATCGATATCTAAATCAACAATATTACCTAGTTTCTTTCCATCAGCAACATTCACTACATCCTTAACTTGAAAATCTGAAATTCTGGCCATTTTACTTCACCATCCTTTTTATAAATATATGAGGTAAAGGCCAAACATCATGATAAATTTAAAATAAAAATGTGTTAGACAATGTTGTTTTTAGGCTCATTCATTGTCTAACACATTAATATCTTAAAATCAGTCTTCCAGCTTAACTAATTATTTAGTTATTGGATTATTGAGATTTTATTATTAATTGGAATAGTATTTCATTAAGTATTCTTGCTAATTTTTTCTAAGAAAAAGATGTATTTACGATGTCTAGCTACGGCTCCTAGCCCCTCGAGGTCATAAGTCAAAGCCCGATGAAAGTAAAAGGCAACTTTCCTCGGTCTTTGACTTATGCTTGTCGGGGCTGAACAGTCGCCTCCGCTTTTCGTTATCCTTGAATATTTTTATTCATTTGTTTTATCGCTGATTTTTCGAGTCTTGAAACTTGTGCTTGTGAGATTCCTATTTCTTCTGCGACTTCCATTTGTGTTTTTCCTTGGAAAAATCTTTTACTAATAATCATTTTTTCGCGATCGTTTAATCGCTTCATTCCTTCACGTAGTGCTAGTTCTTCAACCCATTGCTCGTCCTTATTTTTATCATCACTTAGCTGATCCATTACAAAAATAGGATCTCCGCCATCATTATATATAGGTTCAAATAACGAAACTGGATCTTGAATTGCATCTAGTGCGAATACGATTTCTTCATGTGTTACGCCTAATACTTCTGCAATTTGAACAGGAGTTGGTTCTTTTGAATTCTCTGCTAATAAACGTTCTCTTACTTGTAATGCTTTATAAGCAATGTCTCTTAATGACCTAGACACTCTTATTGGGTTATTATCCCTTAAATATCTTCTAATTTCACCAATAATCATCGGTACAGCATACGTCGAAAATTTTACATTTTGGCTTAAATCAAAATTATCAATAGACTTCATAAGGCCAATACAACCTACTTGAAATAAGTCATCCACAAATTCTCCGCGATTATTAAAACGCTGAATTACACTGAGTACCAGTCGTAAGTTTCCATTTACGATCGTTTCTCTTGCGCTTCTGTCACCGCTTTGCATTGCATGAAATAACTTACGCATCTCATCATTCTTTAAAACTGGAAGCTTTGATGTATCTACACCGCAAATTTCTACTTTGTTTCGTGTCATGATGTTCCCTCCTACTTGGAGTTGCTGTACTATAGGTAAGTATCTCCTTCGGTGGAAAATTTATGCACGAAAAAAAATATACAAAAATAATAAATTTTTGTTTAAAATGATTATTATTAATCGTCACGATCATCGCTAAAAAACCGATTAGAATGAGTATAGACTCATTCTAATCGGTTTTTACTTTAAACCATTTTATTAAACTCTTTTCGAAGTCTTTTAATGATTCGTTTTTCTAATCTGGAAATATAAGACTGCGATATCCCAAGCATATCAGCTACATCTTTTTGTGTTTTTTCTTCGGTTCCATCCAGTCCAAATCGTAATTCCATTATTTGTTTTTCGCGATCATTTAATTGATCTAATGCCTTTGTTAATAATGACTTATCAACATTCGCTTCTAAATCCTTCGTAATTATATCGTCTTCAGTCCCTAATACGTCTGAAAGTAATAATTCATTTCCATCCCAATCGATGTTTAATGGTTCATCAAACGATACTTCAGAACGATTTTTATTGTTTCGGCGTAAATGCATCAATATTTCGTTTTCGATACATCTTGAAGCATATGTTGCTAATTTAATTTTCTTTTCTGGATTAAAAGTATTTACGGCTTTTATAAGTCCAATTGTACCAATACTAATGAGGTCTTCGATATTAATGCCAGTATTTTCAAATTTTCTTGCGATATAAACAACTAATCTTAAATTTCTTTCAATTAATAGTGATCTTGCGCCTAAATCTCCATTTGGAAGTTTCTGCAATAGTTTTTCTTCTTCTTCTCTTGTCAATGGAGGTGGTAATGCTTCGCTTCCTCCAATATAGTAAACTTCATCTGCTTTCAAACCAAGTTTCACTAAGAGCTTATAAAGACCCAATTTAAGTTTTAAGAAAAATCGATTCATTTTCTACCTCCTATGCAATTTCATTAATTGTTCCTTGCATCATTTTTGGATGAAGGATACATTCATATAAATTGTCTGATGACAAAGTAACATGACTCAATCCAACTAAAACCGATCTTGTTGAATACCATTTCCCATTAATTTTCAATTTTACAACTGTAGGTTTAATAGCGATGAGGAATTGATTACTTTGACCGATACTTTTGTAAGGTATATAGGTTCCTTGAAAGAAACTTAAAACGTCTAGTGCTTCAGTATTATGTAATGAACTTGCAGAATCTCTTACTAATTTCACTAACTCTGTTGGTAGGCCATAATCATTTGTTGAACAATCTAAAATGATGACTGGTTTCCTTGATAGTGGTTCATGAAGTGAATTCCCACTATCCATTAATCCTCTTATTTTAATCGAAGTATTGCGCCATACAATTTCCATTTCATACATTTCATTCAATTTCCATTTTGTAAACGAAATTTGATTAATTGATTTCCTTGCGTAAAGTATTACGATTGGTAACATACCAATTACAAAATACCAACTTACTGGATCACCGTAAAAAGATGTTTTCGTTAAATTGGAAGAATTAGTTGCAAATAAATAATGCAGGCCTAGCAATACACCACCTAATACGAATGTAGAAAAATAGAAGATACTCAATAACTGTAAAAATGTAATAATTCGTTGACGCCCGAATGCAGAAAATACGATGAAAAATGATAATAATATTTTCATAAAGGGTGAACCTACTACATATGCATATTGAGTAAACGTCATTAAAACAACGATGGACCCGAGTAATGCCCCTAACAGTGAACGAAAAATAGATACATTTCTTTTTAGAATTAAGCCTGTCAACTGAATAATCAAGAAGTCCATTAACAAGTTTAATAACCAAACAAGATCACCATATATCACCAATTTTGTTCGCCATCCTCTATAGAATATTCATTATATGTAAGTATAGGATGAGCACGGTAAGAAGTCTGTCAAAAAAAGGAATATTCATTGAAGAGTTTTTCGACAATAAAACTACGAAATCTTGATTAGAACGGCAAGGTGAAATATGATATTCTTTGCCTACTTATCCCCTATACACGTTCTTTCTCATAAGCCTGCCTGATAAAGGAGTGAGGATTTGGTTAAATGGATATTTAATTCTCCAATGTTCGAGTTTAATCAAACTAATCCCGCAATTAGAGAACACTCAGCTTGGAAAGGCCATGCTAAATTTGCTTACGATCTAGTCCAATTTGTAAATCCTAAAAAAATTGTAGAATTAGGGACTCATTACGGTTTTTCTTTTTTCTGTTTTTGTCAAAGTGTGAAAAACAATAATATATCAAGTGAATGTTTTGCGATTGATACTTGGCAAGGTGATTTGCATAGTGGTTTATATAATGATGAAGTCTATAATACAGTGTATGAAGTCGTTCAAAATTATTATCAAAAAGAAGCTAAAATGCTACGTTCTTCTTTTGATACTGCAATAAAAAATTTTGAAGACGAAACAATTGATATTCTCCATATCGATGGATTTCATACTTATGAGGCTGTATCACATGATTACACAACTTGGCTTCCAAAGTTAGCGAAGGAAGGAATTGTACTAATACATGATACAGAAGTTAGATTACAAGATTTTGGTGTTTATAAATTTTGGGAAGAGATAAGACAACAGCATCCCTCTTTTGAGTTTACACACTCTCATGGTCTCGGTGTATTATTCCCTAAAGGGTGTAGCGAGAAGTTTAAAAGTGTCTTTAGTGATGTAAATACTTTACAGTTACACTATTCGAAAGAATAAAAAAAACCAAGATAAGAGATTGATCTTATCTTGGTTTTTTATTGCTTTTATTAGCGTCTTTTACGGTTACGTAAGAACGCTGGAATATCTAAGTCATCAAGACTAGTTATATTTTTAGTCGTTTCAACAACTGGAACTTCTTCGCGAATTGGTTCACGTTTAATAGTAGGTTGAGAAGTTTGAGTTGGTGTTGAAATTGTTGGTCTTGCCATTGGTTTTGGAGTAGGCGTTGTAATTACACCTTCAAAGCCAGTCGCAATTACCGTAACGATAATTTCATCTTTTAAGCTTTCATTGATTACAGAACCGAAAATCATATTTACTTCTGCATCACATGCAGTTGATACGATATCTGCAGCTTCTTGTACTTCATATAAACTTAAGTTCGAACCACCAGTAATATTCATCAATACACCTTGTGCTCCATTAATCGAAGTTTCAAGTAATGGACTTGAAATAGCTTTTTTAGCTGCTTCAGCTGCACGGTTTTCACCACCAGCAACACCGATTCCCATTAATGCAGAACCTTTATTTGACATAATTGTCTTAACATCTGCAAAGTCAAGATTGATTAATCCCGGAACAGCGATTAAGTCAGAAATACCTTGAACCCCTTGACGAAGTACATTATCCGCTTCGCGGAATGCTTCTAGCATTGGCGTGTTGCGGTCAACGATTTCTAATAATCGGTCATTAGGAATAACGATTAACGTATCAACGCTTTCTTTCATTGCAGCGATTCCTGTAGCTGCTTGAGTTGAACGCTTTCTACCTTCAAATGTAAATGGACGAGTAACTACACCTACAGTTAATGCACCTAATTCTTTTGCTACTTGTGCAATTACTGGAGCTGCACCTGTTCCTGTACCACCGCCCATTCCAGCAGTGACGAATACCATGTCTGCTCCTTTAAGAGCTTCTTGTAATTGTTCTCTACTTTCTTCTGCGGCTTTCTTACCAACCTCTGGATTAGCACCAGCACCTAAACCACGAGTAAGCTTGCCACCAATTTGCATTTTAACTTCAGCTTTTGATAGATTAAGAGCTTGCGCATCAGTATTAACTGCAATAAAGTCTACACCTTGTACTCCATGTTCAATCATTCGGTTTACAGCGTTATTTCCGCCTCCACCTACACCAATTACTTTTATTTTTGCTAAAGCATCTACATTTGTATCAAAATCTAACATGATTGATCCCCCTACTTTTCAAATTCATCACAAATTTAATCCCATAAATATTTAAAAATGCTTTTAACTTTACTCATGACGCGCTCTTCATCCTGCTGTTTTGGTTTTGTATTTGAATTTGAAACAGCCACAGGTTTTCGTTCATTTGATTCAAATGCAATATTAGAGCTAAGTTTTTTGCCACGCATTTTTGATTTATAAAAAGCATACTTAATTAATCCAACACCAGTAATGTATTGTGGTTCTCTAACACCGATATAGTCTGGTGTAGCTACCCTTACATTATTTTTAAATACTTTTTGAGCTAGATCGATTACACCTGTCATTGTAACAGTTCCTCCAGTTAGTACAAAACCACCTGGTAAATTGTTACCTCTCATTCTTACAAGTTCATTTTGAACCATTATGAAGATTTCTTCTAATCTAGCTTCAATTATGTCAGAAATTTCTTGCTGACTGAATTGTTGATGCTGCTCACTGCCCATGATTGGTACACTAAGTACTTCTTCGGATAATGCAGTATCATAAAAAGCATGTCCGAATTTAACTTTAATTTTTTCAGCATCTTCTGTGGATGTCTTAAGACCGATTGATATATCTTTTGTAATATGTTCTCCTCCAACTGGTAAAACCGAAGTCGCTATCAAAACGCCTTCTCTAAAAAGAGAAATTGAAGTTGAACCTCCACCAATATCAACTAGTGCCACACCTAAATTTTTCTCATCCTGCTTTAATGCGATCGTACTTGCAGCCATAGGTTGTAGACATATATCAGTTACTTCTAACCCCGCTCTTTCGACACAACGAAGTATATTATGTACAAGTGTTCTCGAACCGGTAATTAATGTACCCTCCATCTCAAGTCGTACACCAATCATTCCTCTTGGGTCTTTTACCTCAGAAAGGCCATCTACAATGTATTCATGTGGAACAACATCGATAATTTCTCTTTCAGGTGGTATTGAGATTACTTGAGCCTGATCCATTACCCTTAAAACATCTTCATTGTCAATTTCTTTATTTTCCTTCGAAACTGCGACTACGCCGTTAGTACTAATTAACTGCACTTGATTAGCACTAACCCCTACAATTACTTTGTCAATATGAATGCCAACCATTCTTTCTGCTTGATCAATTGCTTTTTTGATTGATTTGACTGTTTCATCTATATCAACTATTGATCCACGTTTTAATCCAGAAGATTTAACATTCCCCACTCCAATAATATTAAGAGTGTCGTTAACTAGTTCTCCTATGATTACTTTTATTGTTGAAGTTCCAACGTCAAGACTCACATAGATCTCATTGCTGTTCATGATGGCACCTCCTTTTTCTCTCTATCTATTATAATCGAACATCAATTCATTCTTTAATATCATATATGACATCTATTCAACATTTACAGGGTTTTTCCTCTTTTTTAATTTTGATTTTTCATAATCTTTTTAATTTTTTTCATCATTCTTTATTAACTACTAGTCTACACTAACATAAAAAGATAAAAAAGACTTGAACGTACATTTTACTAATTATAAAAGGCTAATTTGAGCCATTTTCACTATCTGCACTATAAGGTGAAAAGTACGCTCCAACTTCTAAGTGTATTACCCCTTTTTGATCTTTAGGTATTGACTTTAAAATTAGTGGGTAGTTTGACATCTTATTAGAGAATTTTCTTATGGTAGTTTTGACTTCATACCCTTCATTCGTAAAGAGTGTAATTAATAATGGGTCATCACTACTTGGCGTATAATCTATTTCAGAAATTGAATGAAATATGCTCGATGGCATTTTTTTCAATTCTGCAGCCATTTCCTGTAGTTCATCACCTTGTTTCCAACCAATTAATTCGGGAACGATCGTATTTCCTAGTGAATTTTTTGCTTCAATAAGTACGCCACTTTCTAATAACAAATGTTTTTTCCCGTTGAATATAGCCTGTCCTACAGGTTGAAATTCTTTTACGTCGATTTCAACTTTGTTTGGGAATCGCTTATGCACGACAACTGTTCGAATTGTATTTTGGCTTTCAAGTCTTTCTTCAACCAGCCTAGATCTAATTGTCAAAAAGTTATCATTAATGCTTAAATCGGCTAATTTTTCAATTTCTTTATCAGAATAGAGATGATTACCATTAATGACTAAATTAATTTTTGAACCAATTGATGTTTGGAAATACAATACACATAAAAGCAAAGAAAAAAACAAAAGAATTGTCACAAGTAATCGCATATTAACTTTTTTACGTTTTTTATTACGCAAAACAGGCACACGGTCTTCTAAACTAATAATCTTATTTTCCTGCATAATTATGCCTCCATTATCAATGTTCAACTAAAAATTCCTTTTTCATTACGTTTGCTTAAGAAGTAATTCAAGAATAATAAAAAATAGAACAGCAAATGAATGCCATTCTATCTTGGGCATCATATGCTATTGTAAATTATAGCATATAATTTGGTTAGTTTAGAAGAAACTTACAATTTTTTCCCAACTATTTCTACTTCTGTTTCAAGTTGGACATTAAATTTTTCTAATATAGTTTTCTTGATGAATGCTATTAAGTCAAGAACGTCTTTTGAAGTAGCATTTCCAGCATTAACGATAAAGTTGCCATGCATTTCTGAAACTTTAGCTCCACCAATTTGATAACCTTTTAACTCTGCACGTTCAATTAAATTTCCAGCATACTGAGGTAGTGGGTTACGGAAAATACTACCAGCACATGGATAATTCCAAGGTTGTGTTTCTCTGCGATAATCTTTATTTTTTTGCATTAATGCAGTTGAAGCTTCCTTCGAACCTTCTTGTAGTTGAAGTTCTGCTTCGATAACGAAACCTTTACGTTTATGTTGTAAAACTGAAGTTCGGTAAGAAAAATCTAGTTCTTCATTCGTTAACCATTCAAATTTTCCATCAGGAAATAAAATATGAGCTCTAGCTGTAATTTTCGAGAAATCCGATTGGTGTGCGCCAGCATTCATATAGACTCCGCCACCAACGCTACCTGGAATACCACTTGCAAATTCTAATCCAGATAAACCTTTTCTACTTAATTGAGTAGCTAAACGAATAACGGAATACCCAGCACCAACAATTACTTTTGTTCCAGCTACTTCGATATGGTCTAAGCAATCACTTACTTTAATAACGACACCTTCAATACCTTGATCTGAGACAAGTAAATTTGATCCTCTTCCGATCACAGTCACATTAATTCCATGTTCATTTGCAAGGTTGATAATCTCTTTAATTTCATTCACAGTTTTTGGAATGACCAAATACTCCGCTGGTCCTCCAATTTTCATCGTCGTATGATTTGCTAAAGGCTCATTTATTAGAAGACTCGAGTCATTTAATACTTCCTTTAATTTTGATTCAAACATTCGATTTATTTCCCCCTTTAGCTTATAGTTTCCTCTGATACATTTTTATTTTATTTCGAACTTGTTCGTGCAAGTTCTACTTACTTATTTCCTCTAATACGTTAACAAGTTTTTTTGCAGCATCCGGTACACCAATTTGTAAAGATGCATTTTTCATCTCTTCAAGTTTAATAGGATTTAGTAATACTTTTTCAATTTCATTTACTAAATATTCACTATTAAAGTTTTTTTCCAATATAACAATTGCCGCACCGTTTTTCTCAAGTGACCTAGCATTTACTTCTTGATGATTATTCGTTACATACGGACTTGGTATTAATATACTCGGTTTTCCTAATGCGGTTAACTCTGCTAAAGTAGTAGCTCCTGCTCTTGAGACAACTAAGTCTACTTCTCTCAAAACTTCCGGCATATTATGTAAAAATGGTTTAACGACCACATTACTTGGATTTCCGACTTTATTTACTTCCTCAATAACAGAATCATAGTGTACTTCTCCAGTAACATAAATCATTTGATAATCTTTTTCACCTAATTGATTTACACTTTTTAGGAATGCTTGATGAATCGGTCTTGCTCCTCTAGAACCACCAACAATTAGAACTGTACGTTTACCTGATTCTAATCCTAACGATTCCAGTACTGTAGGGTTCGAGTTTCCAAGTACTTCAGAAGCTCTTGGGTTACCTGTGAATACTACTTTTTCTTTATCAAAGTATTCAGCAACCTCTTCAAAACAGATCGCAACTTTGGTTACATAACGATTTAAGAACTTATTTGTTAACCCCGGTATACTATTTTGTTCATGGATTACTGTTGGAATACCGAGTTTTGCTGCAGCATAAACAACAGGTCCACAAACGTATCCTCCCGTACCAACAACCACATCCGGTTTAAATTCACGAATTATTTTTTTACTATCTGATACACCTTTTAAGAATCGATAGATTGTTTTAAAGTTCTCTAGTGATAAACTTCTTTTGAATCCTGTAATTACAATAGATTTAAAAGGTATGTTTGCTTTAGAGACAATTCCTTTTTCTAATCCATTTTCTGTACCAACATATAAACATTCTACATTGGAATCTTGTTTTTTTAACTCTTTAATTAGCGCAAGTGCTGGATAAATATGACCACCAGTACCCCCACCACTAACTAAAATTTTCATAAAGATCCTCCTAAATTACAAAACATAAAATTACTTAAAACAGTTTAAGTAGTTATTATACCAATATTATCACTATCATTCTAATTGTTTTTTCTTTAAAAATAAAGAAACTCACGATTCAATGGCAGAAATCAAATGTTATAGTGATGAATTAATAAAGGATCCGCAAGAAAATGAGGATTAGTTGAGGTTTTTTTTACTTTTGATTGAATATCGTTTACTTTATTCCAAATTTTACTGCGTATTGAATGGATTATTGTTTGGTTTGAATATAGAATCACCTTAAAAAGGACTATAGCAACCTATTTTAGTATTATATCAACGAGGATTTGTGATATATCAACGAGAATTTGTGATTTATCAACGAGAATTTGTGATTTATCAACGGAGTTCACAGCTTTATCAATATAGTTCACTTAGTGTTCGGGTTTCTCAATAGTCTGTTAATCACTTACACTTGGAGTTCCTTTGCAATTCGCTCTGCCAAATAAAAAGAAGTTGTCTCATAAGTGCTTTGACTTATGGGACAACCCCTTTTTCCAATTTTTAGTCGGTCTTATTAAGAGCGAGCATGTCTACTAATATTCAATAATACTCCAACTGCTAATAACATTAAGGTTAATGACGAACCACCATAGCTTAAAAATGGTAATGTAATCCCTGTAACAGGCATTAAACCAATTACAACACCTATGTTAATCATTACCTGTATCGCAATCATTGAGACAATTCCTACCGCTAAAAAAGTACCGAATAAATCAGGTGCACTTAAGGCAATTCTAATCCCTCTCCAAAGTAATAAAGAGAATAATAAAATGACAAATGATCCACCAATAAATCCTAACTCTTCTGATAGAATTGCGAAAATAAAGTCAGTTTGTGGCTCTGGTAAGTACATAAATTTCTGTCTACTTTGTCCTAATCCTAAACCGAATAATCCACCTGGCCCAATTGCATAAAGCGATTGGATAATTTGAAATCCCGTACCTAATGGATCTGACCATGGATCTAAAAATGAAGTAATCCTTTTAATTCGATAAGGAGCAGAGGCAATCAAGGCAACAAAACCTGCAACCCCGACAATACCTAAACTCATAAAATGAGATATTCTTGCTCCGGCTACAAATATTATAATTACACATGTTCCTACCATTACAGTGCCTGTTCCTAAATCTGGTTGTAGCATAATTAAACCAAATGCAAGGAATACTAGTCCTAATGTCGGTACTAGTCCTTTTTTAAAGGAAGTAATATTCTTCTGATTATCAGCTAAATATTTTGATAGAAATACCATCATACCAAGCTTCATAAACTCAGAAGGCTGAATAGAGAATGCACCAATACCGATCCAACTTCGTGCACCACCTCGTACTAAACCAATTCCTGGAACTAGTACAAGTACCAACAAGATAAAACAAGCGATTAATATTTTTTTTGCATGTGTTCTGAAAAGCCAGTAGTCAATATTTGAAACTACAAACATCCCCATTACTCCAACCCCAGCAAATAGTAATTGCCGCTTAGCAAAAAAGAACGAATCATGAAACTTATAAGATGCCCATATTGCACTAGCACTGTAAACCATAATCATACCTACTGTTAATAATGATAGCGTAACTAGAACAAGAATCATGTCAGGACTATTTTTTTTCTTTGTTGGCACTTTAAATACACCTCAACTTTTGAATTAAACAAGCCTTACATTAATTTATGCACTGCTTGTATAAATTTATTACCACGTTCTTCAAAAGTCTTAAATTGATCCCAGCTTGCACAAGCAGGTGACAGTAAAATAATATCTCCAACTTCTGAATGAGCGAATGCTTCATTTACAGCATCTTCAACATTATCAACCGATTTTACTACTTTCATTCCTGCTTTTTCTGCGGATTCAATTAATTTCTTAGCTGTTTGACCATAAGTGACCATTTTTTTTACATTTTTAAAATAAGGAATTAAATCATCAAAGCTATTTCCACGATCTAATCCACCAGCAATTAATATGACTGGTTTTTCAAAAGAAGAAATTGCTTTTTGTGTTGCTAAAATATTTGTAGCTTTTGAATCATTATAAAATTTTCGCTTATCTATTTCAGTTACATACTGAAGTCGGTGTTCCACACCAGTAAAAGTTGTTAAAACCTTTTCAATCGCTTCATTTTCAACATCTAGAAGCTTTGAAATTGCGACTGCAGCTAATATATTTTCTAAATTGTGTTTACCAGGTAAGACAATTTTTCCAAGTTCAATAACTTTTTTCTCTTTAAAATAAATAAAGCCATTTTGAACATATGCGCCATCTTGGACGATTTTTGTTGAAGAGAATGGAATTATTTTCGCTCTAATTTGAGAAGCCATACCCATTACATGTTCATCATCAAAATTAACGACTGCAAAATCGTTCTCAGTTTGATTTTTAAATATGTTAGCTTTTGCTTTAATATACTCATCTTTTGTACCATGATAGTCCAAATGAGCTTCAAATATATTTGTAATTAATGATATTTTCGGACGGAAAACTTCGATCCCCATTAACTGAAATGAGGAAAGCTCGGTAACAATGATATTATCTTCATTTGCTTTTTCTGCAACTTCACACGCAACTGTCCCTATATTTCCTGCTACTAATGGTTTCTTATTTCCTTCTTGTAGCATATTTAATGCCAAAGTTGTAGTTGTTGTCTTCCCATTAGATCCTGTAATTCCAATGAATGGTGCTTCACTTATTAAATAAGCAAGCTCTATTTCTGTATAAACCGGAATATTACGCTTTAATGCTTCAATTAATAATGGATTTGTATAAGGAATTCCTGGATTTTTAACGATACAAACTGGTTGATCATCTAGTAATGATGCAGGATGTTCTCCGCAAACTACGTTAAATCCTTCACTTTTTAATTTTTGAGCAATTTCATTTTGTTCAAATGGAGTACGGTCATTTACTGTGACCGTTGCTCCTAACTTTTTTAATAAATGACTTGCAGCATAGCCGCTTTTGGCCATACCTAAAACTAATACTTTTTTATCTTGAAAATTCTTCACGTTTTTCAATTACATCCACACCTCGATATAGATTCCTAATAATGCAAAAAGCAATCCAACAAACCAAAATGTTACAACTACACGCCACTCAGTCCATCCAGATAATTCATAATGATGGTGCAAAGGACTCATTTTAAATACTCTTTTACCAGTTGCTTTAAAAGATGCAACTTGGATCATTACTGAAAGTGTTTCAATAACAAAAATACCTCCAATAACAACAAGTAAAATTTCTAAATGAGTAACGATCGCGATTGCAGCTAATGCTCCACCTAATGCTAATGAACCTGTATCACCCATAAAAACCTTCGCTGGGTGTGCATTAAATACTAAGAAACCTAATACAGCTCCTACAACTGCAATTGAAAATATTGCAACATCAAGCTGGTGTTGGTTGTAAGCAAGAACTGCATATGCACCAAACGCGATTGCAGCTGTACCTGATACAAGGCCATCTAATCCATCTGTTAAATTTACTGCGTTTGAAGTACCAACCAACATAAAGATGATTAATAAAACATAAATAAAGCCTAAATCAAATGAATAATTCGTCCCTGGGATCGAAATAGATGTAGAGACTCCCATTGCACGGATTGCGAAAAATACAATGATAGAGACAATTACTTGGCAAATGAATTTTTGTTTAGAAGTTAATCCTAGATTTCTTTTTTTAACAACTTTGATATAGTCATCTAAAAATCCAATTACTCCAAAACAGATTGTGACAAATAATAATACATATGTACGTGTTGATAAAACATCAAAATACATAGAAATTAAAAGTGCAGATAAACTTAAAGCAATTAATATGATAATCCCACCCATTGTTGGGGTTCCGGATTTCTTTTTATGAGATTGTGGACCTTCGTCACGGATACTCTGTCCAAATTTAAGTTTTCTTAAGTACGGTATAAAAATAGGCGATAAAATGACTGCAATGATAAATGCTGTAATCATAGCAACTAAAATTGACGGTTCTAGCATTATGCGCCCTCCTTTCTAAAGCTGTGTTTGTTTACTTAATAGTTTAATTCTTTTATACGGAATTATGAAAGCAATTTTTCACATTACAAAGAAGAGGATACTATCCTCTTCTTTGTAAAATTGCTTCTTTAGCTTCTTCAACATCATCAAAATGTGAAACATTCGTTCCAATTATTTGATATGTCTCATGACCTTTACCTGCAATAACTATAATATCATGTTTTTGCGCATTTTGAATCGCAAATGTTATAGCTTTTTTACGATCTTCTATTACCGTTATATTATTATGCTCTAATCCACGTTTCATGTCTTCTAAAATTAAATTTGGATCTTCAGTTCTTGGATTATCTGATGTAAAGATTGCTTTTGTTGAAAGATCTGCTGCAATTTTACCCATTAGAGGGCGCTTTGTTCGATCACGATCTCCACCGCAACCTACAACAGTATAAATATCATTTTTTGCAAATTGTTTTACGGTATTTAATACATTTTCTAAACTATCAGGTGTATGAGCGTAATCTACAATAACTGTAAAATCTTGGCCTGCGTTAACTGCTTGAAAACGTCCAGGTACACCATCAATTGTTGAGACTGCGTCTAAAATCGTGCCCATTTCTATATTTAATGCGATACCAGCACCAATTGCTGCTAACACATTATATACATTAAAAGTACCAATTAACTTCATTTCAACAACATATTGTTTATTTAAAAAGTGTAGAGTGAATCTAGTTCCAGCATTCGTTAATTCAATTTCATCTGCAAATAGATCCGCTTCCTCACTTAAGCCATAAGTTATTAGATTTGCTTGCGTAAACTTCATATATTCATCCGAAGCAGGATCATCATTATTTAGAATTGCAAATTTAGTTTTTTGTGCTACAAAGCTATTACCTAATTGAGAGAATAATAAGCCTTTAGCCTTTTTATATTCTTCCATCGTTCCATGATAATCTAAGTGATCTTGTGATAGATTTGTAAAAACAGCGATATCATATTCACAACCATGGACACGACCTAAATGCAATGCATGTGATGAAACTTCCATTACTGCAGTATCAACATCAGCCTCTACCATTTTGGCAAACATAGATTGTAGAGTTAAACTATCAGGAGTTGTGTTTTTTGTTTCAAAAACTTCTTCTCCAATTTTCATGCCAATTGTGCCGATCACACCCGTTTTTTTCTTATTGTTTTTTACAATTTCTTCGATAATATATGAAGTCGTTGTTTTACCATTCGTACCAGTAATACCAACTAAATTTAATTTATTTGTTGGATTTCCATAAAATGCATTCCCAATTACAGCCATTGAGCGATTAGTGTCTTTTACATATGCAACCGGGACACTTGATTCGATTGTTTTTTGTGCAAGTATTGCTACTGCTCCCTTTTCAATCGCTTGATTAACATATTGATGTCCATCAACTGTATATCCTTCAATACAGATGAATAAATAACCCGGCTTAACATTTCTTGAATCCATTTCAACTCCAGTGATCTCCGGATTTTCCGATGGAAGATTCACTAAAGGATTTAATCTTGATAGTAAAGTGTGAAGTTTCATAGTAATTCCTTTCGTATTAACTAAATCAATTCTTATCTTTAGATTTAGATTTAGTTTCTTCTTTCGTTCCTAAATAAATTCTAATTTTAGAGCCTTCTTTCAGTTTTACACCTGCTTTTGGTGCTTGGTCAATGACATAATTTCCAGTGCCACTATATTCAAGTGTAAAAGTATCTAGCAAAGGTTGCAAATCTTTTTTCTCTAATCCTTTTAAATTTGGTACTTCATATGTTGGTGTATCGCCGTATACGAATTTCTTTTCAATTTGATTTTTTCTAGGTGGAACACCTAGTACTTGCATACTATCACGAATGATATTCCCTACTATAGGAGCCGCTACAACTCCACCAAATTGAACTGTACCTTTTGGATTATCAACTGCGATATAAACGACAATTTGTGGATCGTCTGCTGGTGCAAAACCTACGAATGACACAATAAAGCTACTATCGTCATATCGTCCATTTTTTACTTTTTGTGCTGTTCCTGTTTTACCACCTACACGGTATCCTTCAACAAAAGCACCTTTACCAGTACCTTGTGCGACAACACTTTCTAGTGCCAATCTAACCTTTTTAGACGTATCAGGAGTAATCACTCGCCTTTTTGCTACTGGTGTTTTCCGGCTCACGACTTCATTTGTAACGGGATCTACAAATTCTTTCGCGATATATGGTTGATATAAAATACCTCCATTTATTGCCGCTGAAACTGCCGCAACTTGCTGAATTGGTGTAACTGATACACCTTGACCGAAAGCAGTAGTAGCTGCTTCTACTGGACCAACCCTATCCATACTAAATAAAATCCCTGAAGCTTCACCTTGTAAATCAATTCCTGTTTTTTGGCCGAAACCAAAATTACGGATATATTTAAATAATCGATCTTCTCCTAGTCGATTACCTAATTCCACAAAGCCTGGGTTACATGAGTTTTGTACAACTTCTAAGAAAGTTTGTGAGCCATGTCCACCTCTTTTATGACAACGCAAACGTGCTCCAGCAACCTCAGCAGCCCCATCATCATAAAAATGATCTTTATTCAAATCAACTAAACCTTCATTTAATGCAGCTGCAAGTGTAATAATCTTAAATGTTGATCCTGGCTCATAGTTTGACCAGACCGGTAAATTTCGATTATATACTTCGGGAGAAACTGTTTTAAAATCTGTAGGATTAAAGCTTGGACGACTACTCATTGCAAGAATTTCACCAGTATTAGGATTCATTGCAATTCCAATCATTGAATCTGGATTATATTGAGCTGTTGCATTGTTCATTTCACGTTCAAGAATTGTTTGAATACGTGAATCTACTGTTAATTTTAGATTTAAACCGTTAATTGGTGGAGTATAGTCATCTGCAATATTTGGCATTCTTTGACCTTTAGCATCAGAATAAAATTGAACACTACCTTCTTCACCACTTAATTGCTTGTCATAATAAAGCTCTAAACCGTTTAGTCCTTGATTATCAATTCCAGCAAACCCTAAAACGTGAGAAAGATAATCTCCAAATGGATAATATCTTTTAGAATCCTCTGCTATGTAGACGCCTGCTATGTTTAGGTCTCGAATTTGTTTAGCTTTCTCATTTGTAATTTTAATGCCTTCAGTACGAATGTGTTCCATTCTCGATCTTTTCGTTAAAATTTTATAAAGTTTTACTTCGGAGATTTTTAAGATTGGGGCTAGTTTTTCAGTTGCTTCCTTTGGATCTTTAATTTGCCTAGGGACGACTAACACAGACGGAGCACTTTTATTCGTAGCAAGAGCAACGCCATTACGATCTAATATTTCTCCACGCTTTGGTTCGAATGGGATATCTCGACTCCACGAATTTTTTGCTCGTTCAGTTAAAAGATCCCCCATACCAAATTGTACATAACCAAGCCTAGTAGCAATAATAGAAAAGATTAATAAACCACCAATAAATACAAAAAATAATCGTTTTCGAACTGTTACATTAGATACTCGCATCGAAACGAACACTCCTCTACATTATGTTCGTTTCAATATATGCTTGTACCAATTACAATAGACCTTCTAGCTTGTTATTGTCCTAGAATGGCCTATTGTGTTTTTTATTTAATTAATTGTCATTTCAGCATTTTTACTCTTGTACATCAACTTTTACATCTTCTTCATTACTCGATGATTCATTTGGTTTACTTAATTCAATACTTAAAAAGTCATTTTTACGTAGCTCCGAATCTTGCTTAATACTTTGACTCGTTACAAATCCAGACCCATTTGAAGTAATTTTCAGTTTAAATAATTTACCTAAACGATCAACATCAGTTTTTGACCATCCTATGATTGAAGGCATCGTATTCGTACCGTCAGTCTTAAGATAAATATTCGTACCTCTTACAACTTGTGTTTTCGACTTAATAGATTGACCAGTAACTTCCAGTCCATTACCTAATAACACAGGTTTTAATCCAGTAGAAGTCGCCAATGATTTCGCTTCATCCAAAGTTAAACCTTTCATATTAGGGATTTCTACACTTTCTTTATCTACTAATTTATCAACATTCGCATTTTCAATTGGTTCAACCTTCATATATTCAAGTGCGCCCTTAGTAACTGTTCTAAATATTTCAGATACTCCATCAGAACCTAACTCAGTTGCTTCTAATTTTGGACGAAGCATCGCTACATAAACGACTAATTTCGGATCGTCCGCTGGCGCCATACCGATAAATGAAAATAGGTTTTCACCACGACCTTTTAAATACTTACCATGATCATCTACAACTTGGGCAGTTCCCGTTTTACCTGCTACTGTGTAACCATCAATTGCATAGTTATGACCAGTACCATGTGGCGCAGTTATAACTGTTTCTAATAGCGCTCTTTCTCTTTTAGCCGTTTCTTCAGTAATTGGATGACCAACAACTTGAGATTTATAATCTGCTACTACTTTTTTCGTATCAGGGTTAACAATCTTATCGACTATATATGGCTTCATCATTTTCCCATTATTGGCAATCGCACTAGCAGCTTGAATAATTTGAACTGCTGTAACTGTAGATCCTTGACCAAATGCCGTCGTCGTTTTTTCAAGAGGATAATTATAAACTAGTTTCCCACTTGATTCACCTGGCAAATTAATATCCGTTTTTTTAGTAAAACCAAAGTTTTTATAATATTGTAAGTAACGATCGGCACCTATTTTTTCATTTAAAAGGATTGAAATACCTACGTTTGAAGACCTTTGAATCCCCTCATCAAATGTAATAGAACCCCACCCATTTCGATTTACGTCATGGACAGTTCCTCCTCCTGGTACTTTATATCGTCCAGATTGGAAGTATTCCCCTCCATTATAAACTCCTTCATTCATTGCAGCACCTAATGTGAATATTTTCATAGTTGAGCCTGCTTCAAATGCATAGGAAATCGGATCATTTGTATAGTTTGTAATGTCGTGAATATTAGGATTGAAGCTAGGACGATTACTCATCGCAACTATTTTTCCTGTTTTCGGGTCAGAAACGATTGCCATAATCTTTTCTGGATCATATTTTTTTTCTACGCTAGTCATTGCATCTTCTAGTAAACTTTGAATCTTTGTATCTATTGTTAAATAAATATTATCCCCATTATGTGGAGGAGTAACCTTTTCATTAACATAAGGCAAGATATTACCTTTTCGATCTCGTAAAAAGCTTCTTTTACCATCTGTTTCAGTTAACTCTGTATTCAATGATTTTTCTAATCCCATTTCTCCGATTAGATCGCCATTGTCATTACTATTTGTGTAACCTAAAGTATGAGATGCAAAGATCCCATTTGGGTAATAACGTTGTTGTGATGGAGTAAAAACAATACCAGGTAGATTTAATTTCTCAATTTGTTCTTTTTTACTTTGAGAAATGTTTCTTCCACCTGGTCCTAATTCAACTTGATATTTTGGTTTACCTAATTTTGCTAGAAGTTCAGATTCATCAATATCTAAAATTGATGATAATTCTCTTGCTGTTTTTTCTTTATCCACAACATGCCTTTTTACTCTTGAATTTTTTGAAGCACTTGGATCTAGAACTGCAGACACAGTGTAGGATGTCACTTCTTCTGCAAGAGGAACTCCATTTGAATCATAAATAGTTCCTCTTTTTGCAGGGATTTTTTGAGATGTATTATAATTCTCATCTGCATATACTTTTAAATTTTTACCCTCAACTGTATCTGATAATTGTATATAACCAAGTCTAGCTACAAGTAATGTAAAAAGGATTAAAGTACCAATAAAAAACCAACGAATACCATAGTTAGTGTACTTATTCTTTTTCTTACTCATATCACAATCTCCTACTTACTAGTATCTGTAAACTTTACATTGTTACTATCAATATTTAAGCCTAATTCTTTAGCTTTTTGCCAAATTCGGTCATATGTGCTTAATTCATCAATTTTCATTTTCAGCTCTGAGTTATGCTGTTTTTCCTTTGCAACTTCATTTTTTACATTTTGAATTTTTAAATTGGTATCGTAAATGGTTGCTTGAGTTCCAATAATTTTTGTACCCATAATGAAGCATACAATTAGAAATGAAAAGTAAAGTAGTTTTTCAAAAGGTGTAATTTTCGATACTTTCTTTTGTTTTTTCTTGTTAGAAGGTCCTTGTTGTAAATCAGTAACTTGTTTTTGTTGTAGCTTTTTTGCCAAATTACTCATTCTTTCCCCTCCTTATAATTTTTCTGCAACCCTTAACTTTGCAGATCTAGCTCGTTTATTAAAATCGAGTTCTTCTTCAGTTGGTAAAAGAGGCTTTCGTGTAACTAGTTTAAACTTCGGCTTAAACTCATCCGGAATAATTGGTAATCCAGGTGGTAAAGGCGGAAGTGAACTAGCTTCTTTAAAAATTGTTTTACAAATTCGATCCTCTAATGAATGGAATGTGATTACACTAATTCTTCCTTTTGGTTTTATAAGTGTAATTGCATCTTTTAGCGCTTCTTCAAAAACACCAAGCTCATCATTTACGGCAATACGTATTGCTTGAAAAATTCTTTTTGCAGGATGACCACCAGTTCTTCTAGCTGGTGCCGGAATAGCATCTTTAATGATATCAACTAACTCAAAAGTTGTTTCAATCGGTTTCTTTGCTCTTAACTCTTCAATTCTTCTAGCAACTTGTTTTGAGAATTTTTCCTCTCCATAGCGAAAAAAGATTTTCACTAACTGCTCGTAAGTCCACTCATTAACAACTTCATATGCAGATAGTGATTGCTCTTGATTCATACGCATATCAAGTGGAGCATCTTGATGAAAACTAAAACCACGTTCTGCTACATCTAATTGAGGTGAAGAAACACCTAAGTCAAATAAGATTCCATCAACTTCATTAATGCCTAATTGGTGAAGCTCTTCTTTAATATGTTTAAAATTACTTTTTACGATTGTTAATTGATTTTCATATTGTTTTAGTCTCTCTTTAGCGTGTTTAATTGCCGTTTCGTCTTGATCAAAAGCGATTAATCTACCTTTTGACGAAAGTTGGGATAGTAAATATTCACTATGACCTCCACCGCCAAGTGTACAATCTACATAAATTCCATCTTCGTTTATTTCCAAAGAATCAACAGTTTCCTTTAATAAAACCGTAATATGCTCAAACATGATGACTCACTACTTTCAATTTGTTAATTTTTTACAAGTCAAATCCGATTAAGTTTTCTGCCAACTCACCAAATGACTCTTCTGATTCTTTCATATATGTATCCCAAGTTGATAAATCCCAAATCTCAATCCGATTCGTAACTCCAACTACTACACATTCTTTTTCTAATTTTGCATAGCTTCGTAAATTAGGTGTTATATTAATTCTCCCCATCTTATCCATCTCACATTCCATTGCCCCTGAGAAGAAAAAACGGGTGAATGCTCTTGCATCTTTCTTGGTTAGTGGTAGTGTGCGCAGTTTATCTTCAATTACACTCCATTCGTCCAATGAATAGCCAAATAAGCATTGATCTAAACCCCTTGTAACAATGAAGGTTTCACCAAGCTTGTCTCGAAATTTAGAGGGTATAATCAGACGTCCTTTTACATCGATATTATGTTGATATTCACCGATAAACATCCTACTCCCCCACTTTCTAACACAAACTTACCACATTCCCCCACTTCTTACCACCTTTTCTAAAAAATTCTTTATAAAAACAAAAAATCCTGCTATCCATCTAGCAGGATTTCACTTTTTGTTATAAAAACTTCAGTCTTTTTCGATGCGTTGTTGTTTTTATATAAGCTATTTTAGAGTAAGTAGAATAGCGAATGGACCATCGACATATTTCCGTCCTTAAATTTTTACGATTTGATGTTCATAATCCCATGATACCTCTAAACTACAAAGCTCATGAACGAAATCAAAACCATATTTATTTAGATAGTAGAAAATATTAAGTACTCGCTCCTGAGGTTTTCCGTTTGGAGAAATTGAACAAATAATTCGATTCCATTTTTCAAGCTGCTCTTCATGTTGTTTTTCTATTGATTCATCTATTTTTCGTTCTAATAATAAAATTTGCTCTTCTATTTTTACATAGTTCTTTTTAGAGAAATCCTTTAAGTTAGGTGTAACTTCAGTCGTTACATCTTGAAGTGGTTTGTGCAGTACCTCTAATGACTTTTTAACTTGACTAAATACTGCTTTATAGTCTAGTTTCACTTGACCTTTTATCCACTCCGACTTCATATCCTCGATCGAAGTTTGCAAAACGTCTTTTATGTTTAATGTAAAATCTTCCATTGCGGATACTATATTTCTTTCAAAAATCGTAAACATATGTCTTAAAAACACAGGAGGCATTTGCAAGTTAAATACGTTAAATATATCCTTTAATTCTGCCCAATAAGCAATTTCACCGGGTCCACCTACAAACGCTAAAGTAGGGAATAAATATTCCTGCATCACTGGTCGAGTAACAACATTATTACTTAAAAGCTCTGGTTGTTCTTGAGCAATTTTAATCAACTCAGCTTTGGAAAATTGGTAATTCTTATTTTTCGTTTGGAAAACCTCTTCACTTTCAGACAACTCTAGTAGTTGTCTACCTTCATTACTGTGGTAAAAAAGATGAATACTCTGTTCAGAAATTTGAAGAGCTTCTTTATAACCAGCTTTATTAAGTTTACTCTTTGTATCTTTAAAAACACTTCGTACGATATCTTGCTTTTGAATCATTTTTTCAAATAAAGAGGATTCTAGCTTCCTAACATTAGGGTCATCTGCATCAATTAAGACAAGACCATCGTATTTGAACAGTTTAAAAATAATTTTCGCAAAAAAATCTACATATGTAGTAGATTTATCAATGATCAAATGAAGTTCCTCTAGTAATTCCTTTGAATAATTTGTTTCTTCAAAAGTCTTAACTATTTTTTCAACCCATTTTCTCATTTCCAATTTATCGATTTCAGTTCTAGAAGCAGCATGAGCGTATGTTGTTTTTTGATAAAATGTTTGTTTTTTAACGATATTGTTCTCAATTGTGTGAACATGATTTATTTCATCGATATCGTGATCTTCTCCAGCAATCCAAAATACTGGGATAACAGTAATGTTATGCTCTCTTTCATACTTCTTAGCCAGCTGAATAATCGAAATAATTTTATGTATCGAATACAACGGTCCAGTTAATAAACCAGCTTGCTGGCCTCCGATCACAACAAATGTTTCTTTATTTAGTAATTTTTTTACATTTTCGATTGATTCATTACTTGCTTCATGTTTGTTGTGGAACTCCTCAAGCGCTTTTACTAATCCTGTGCGATTATAAGAACGTTCCATCACATTTTTTATTCTATATTCCATTTCTTCCTTCACTAATGGATTTTGACCAAAGAAAGAAGAAATTGTTTCTTTTCCATTTACAAAATCATTCAGCAAGTTATTTTGCCCGGCTAAATGGACTTTACTAATTTGCATTACGAACTTCCTCTCTCGCTCTTCAAGTTAAGCATTGTACTCAGATATTTTCAATGCTAAACCAGCCATCATAGTTATAAAATGAAGAATAATAAACATAATGCAAGACATTCTCCAAAAACCTTTAACTAGCTTAGAAAATTGTATATCCCTTTTAGCTTTCCATTGAAGAATAATACTAATAAATAAGATAACCAATAATAAATTAATTAATATCCAACCAGTTGCAGTCGGAAAAAACATACTTAATATAAAGTAAAATGAACTAATATATAGAATTGTAGATAAATCTAACGTAAAAAGCAAAAGTTTACGCTTGTTATTTTTAAAAAATATCTTCAAAAACATATAAATAAAGATTGTAGAAAAAAATGGAAATTCAATTAACAGTGAAATGAAGAAAATGAAAAATTTTTCCAAAAAGAATTACCCCTTTTTCTTTTCAAGTCCTTTTATACTATTGTACACAAGTTCAATTGTAGGTACATTTATTTTTTTCTGAATTGCCATTTTTTTAACAAACCCTAGCATACTCTCGATCTCCGTTTGTCTACCATGAAATAAATCTCGATTCATTGATGAATAGTTTTGTGCAGTTTTTTCACAGATCTCTACTACCTTTTCCCATTCTTTTTGGAGACTTAATTCTAAAACAGTTGCAACCTCGTTAAATAATAATTTACAAATTGGTAAAAAATACTCATTGTTGATTAATTCACCATTTCTAACATTAAAGATTGACGTTAAAGGGTTAATAACGCAATTAATTAAGCATTTTTGTTTAAGTATATACTCCCAATCATCTTGACTTTTGATTGGAAAATCATTTGTATGTAAACTTGATATTGCCCTTAATGCTTCTAGATTACCTTTTAAACGACCAAGTCGAATAATCCCTTTACCAGTATGCGTTATTTCATTTCCAGAAGTTTTTAATGCACCATGTTCAACAATACCTATGAAACAATTTGATATTTCTAAATTGTTAACAATATCAATATGTGACATGCCATTCTGTAAAAACAATATATTTTCACCTTCATATTGGGTTAACGTGTTTACTATTTGATCTAAGTGATATTGTTTTACACAAACGATTAATAGATCAAACACACTGATTTTAGACATTATTTTTTTGGCGTTTATACACATTTGCTTCTTTTTTTCATCTACTGATAATATAATACCTAATTCATTAATTAGATTAGCCTGCTCTTGTGTTCTTGTAAACAATGTAACATTGTGTTTATTTTCATGTAAGTATGATGCGGTTAATAGTCCGACAGCACCACCACCAATTATTCCAATTTCCATTATATTCTCCATTCATAAATTCTTTTTCCTTCATGATTCTTTTGATTATAAATTTACACTGAATCTATCTTTTTTTAAATTTAATTGTACGATATAATTATATTTAAAATATTTAAAATTTACATTCTTTTTAAGGGGGAGCTTTTTTTGAACATCAAGATCGAACGTTTACAAATAAATTTTAAAACACTTGAACAATTTCAGCAATTTTCTGGTTATGGTCTACAAGAACTATCAATGTTAGAAGACCTTGAATCAAATTTAATTGACAACGAATTCCAATCTCCTTTTTATGGAATTTATTTAGGTAAAGCACTAATTGCCAGAATGAGCTTATATACACATAATGAAAATAATGAAGAAATTATTGAGATCAATAAAATGGAAGTTCTTCCATATTATCAAAAGAACGGTTACGGAAAAGCATTAGTAGAATTCGCTAAATCCTTTAATAAAACGATCAAAACGATTCCAAGAGCAAATTCAAATGAGTTTTGGAAAAAGCTAAACTTCATAGAATCTGATTCTCAATTTGTTATTTGGAAGCCTGAAACCAACTAAATACAAAAGATATTACAATTAATACTTACTTAATGAAAAAACTCAACATCCCCGATTTGGAGATGTTGAGTTTTTTATTTTACTTTTGTGTCATTTTTAGAACTCACACTTACTAATTTTCTTTTTTGATCTAAGAAATCAAATAAATGTTCATATTCATTTTGAAGTTCACTTAATTTTTCAGTTAATTGTTGTTTTTCGATTTTCAACTGCTCATTTTCTTGTTTATATTTCAATAGTTTTTTCTCTAAAGATTGAAGATCTTTTATTTTACTACCTGCATCAACTTTTAATCTTAAATACTCAAGGAATTTATAAACTGATTCAAACGTTATTTCTGATTGAACTCTTTCTGTTGTTGGTTCTACTACTTCTACATCATTAGTCTGATTAGTTATTTCTTCTACTACGAGTTCTGTTTCAGATTCAGATACAGGTTGTTTTTTACTACTATTTTTTGCATTTTCAATCTCTTCTTTATAAAACTTTCTAACAAAAGAATTCCATCGATAACCACAAGCAGCAGCTGTCCTTGATAAACTCTTTGCAACAATCTTAAATGCCATTAATTGAGTTGACCCTTCATTTATCGATTTTAAAACTACTTCAGCTAAGTAGTTATCCTCATCTTTTGTCCATGCATCCTGGCGATTTGCAACCATTTGCAATCCCCTCCAATTTCTTATGCATTAAGCAGATTTTACTAATTCATATGCACAAAAAAATGAAGGTAGAAGATTACTTTTCCAATTTTTTTGTAAATTGTTCAATATTTTTTATATGTTCATCTGAAAACCATAGTGGCATTGCGGAAATAACTTCTTCTTCCATTCGCTTCTTAAGATTTTGTTCAGTCCATTTACGAATAAGTATTTTCTTATTTTGATGATGAATTTGTGCTGGAATACCTTTAGATAAATTGATAAAGCTTTCATTATGTAAACTAGTTAAATCTTTTGATAGTTCATGTATAAAACCTATTTTCTTAGCTTGATATGCGGTGTATATATTTGAGGATGATAATAGCGTAATCCAATCTTGATGGTTCATTTTTTCTTGAAGTATAGTCCCTCCACCCCAAGATGTTGGGATCCCCATTCTACCTTGTATAAAACCTATTTTTGCATTGTCATTTGCGTATCTAAAGTCGAATGCACTTGCAAGTTCGCAACCGCCACCTAATGCATACCCATTAATAAAACAGATTGTAATTTGAGGTAACATTGCAATTTGATAAATTACCTCACACATTTTTAAATTAAAGGACTCTAATCCTTTTATATTATTTTTAAATTTCAAAATTGTATTTAAATCTCCACCGGTACAAAAATATTTCATACCTTCACCAGTTAATATAACTAGTTTACTTTGAGATTTCATTCGGATCTCTTGGATAATTTCAGAAAGTTTTTCAACAGTATCTTCATCAATGCAATTCCCGTAATTTGGCCTATTTAAAAAGATATAATCTATTTCATCACGTTGATATGTAATTACTTCAGACATTGCAATCTCACTTCCTATTCCTAATTTTCTGATAGTTTATATTATACTATACAGCAATTAAAAAAGGGCAGGTTTTCAGGAAAGGGGGATTATGGTAAATGAAATTTTTTGACAAAAGGAAAAGCACATAGTTTCCTATGTGCTCTTGAAAGACTAGCTTATTTGCTAAGTACTTGTTTTCCTTTGTAGTGACCGCATGATTTACATACGCGGTGTGCTAATGTTAATTCGCTACAGTTTGGGCATTCAACCATTCCAGGTACCGCTAATTTGAAATGCGTACGACGCTTTCTTTTTACAGTTTTGGACGTTCTTCTTGCAGGTACTGCCATTGATCCCACCTCCTTAAAGTGAGTGTTTGTTATGAAGCCGGTTATCCGGTACTTCTCAATTATCTTGTTTGTCAAAAAATTTTGCTAATCCAGCAAGTCGAGGGTCAATTTTTTGCTCTACTTCGACATGTTCCCTAACTTCCCAATCTGTTCCTGATGTTGGAGCTGTTTCTTTCCCTTCAATATCCTCAGCAAAAACTTGCATTGGAATTTCAGCTAAGATACATTCCTCAATCACTGGGGTTAAGTCTAACACATCACCCTCTAGGATGTGAAAATTCTCATCTTCACTTTTCCATTCAGTTGTTGTAAAAAATGTTTCTGTTGTGGTAATCGACAAAGGATATTTTACATCAACTAATGTTCTTACACAAGGTAAAATTAAATATCCAGTTATTGTTAAATGAAACGTATATCGGTTCGTTCCAAAATCAACTCGTCCAGTAACTTCAATTGGAGAAACTTCTCGAATCTCAGGATTACGTTCCTTTATTTGATTAATATCAATTGTCTCATCTAAATCTAAACCTTTATGTCTTAATTTCTGCAACTGGTGCACTGACCATTTCATAAACAACCACCTCAAGGCAACAATGAAAATTATATATTCCTTAAAACCATTTGTCAATATTTTTTCTTTACACATCGAAATGTGGAGCAAGCTTGCCCAGCTCTGAAAGGAATATCTCCATTCAGCTGAAGAAGTGGTGTACTTTCCACTTCAAAGATTAATGGAATATTACCGAAGAGCTAGCTTGCGGAACTAGACATCATAAAAAACTTTTGTTACTAATTTTCTCGATAAGCATAAGCCTATTTTTGTAGTTTAATCTTTAACGAAAATTGGCTTATGATCTATGGGAAGCTAGTCATCGTACATACTTCTTTTTACGACAAAAGTGCTAACTTTTTATCCAACAAAACATTTTAGTTATGGTTCCACTTCCTGATTTCTAGAGCAGGCGCAATACATCATAATAATTTTAAGTAACTGATTGCCCCGACATGCATTTAGAGGGTTTCCCTTCTAAGATTGCAATAAATCATCTACTGAAACATTATTAATTGTCCGCCCATTCCCTAAAAATCGTGTATCTTGCTCTTAATATGTAACCTATCTAATATATTATTTTCTACAACAAAATTCAATACAATTCACACTAGGTTGCGATTTATTTCTCGAAACTGGTATTCTTAGTGTATAAATTCGTGAAATTAGTAAATATTGGAGGTGCATTTTTAGTGCGTTCAGTTGGTGTAGTAGTTGAATATAACCCTTTACATAATGGTCATGTTTTTCACTTAACTAGTTCAAAAAATACAACAAATGCAGATGTTGTCATTGCTGTTATGAGTGGGCAATTTTTACAAAGAGGCGAACCCGCTGTCGTCCCAAAGCATGTGCGTACTAAGTTAGCTTTACAAGCCGGGGCAGATCTTGTTATTGAGCTACCGTATAGCTATTCAACTCAACATGCTAGTATTTTTGCAAAAGGAGCTATTTCAATTCTTGATTCGCTAAAATGCGATTACGTTTGTTTTGGTAGTGAAGAAGGAAAAATTGAAACTTTTTATGAGTTAATTAAGCAAAAAAAACAACTCACTTCTTCTATTAATTCAAGTATTCGTACTTATCTTGATCAAGGTTTAAGTTATCCTGCAGCATATAGTACTGCATTACAAACAAATCTAGAAACAGCTAACTTAGATGTCTCACTGCCAAATAATATTCTAGGTATACATTATTTGGAGGCAATAGAACATTTTAAAAGTAAAATGGAAGGTAGTACAATTCAACGTATTGCTGCCAATTATCATGACGAGGAAACGAATCATCAAAGTATCGCTAGTGCCACGGCAATTCGAAAAATACTAAAAGGAAACAACCAGACAATTTCTGATTTTGTCCCAAGTTTTACGAAAGATTCCATTGAAGACTATATAAATGAGTTTGGGAAAATACATACCTGGAATGAATATTTTCCATATTTAAAATACAAATTAACTACAGCAAAAAAAGAAGAACTTGAAGAAATTTACGAAGCTGTTGAAGGATTAGAAAGAAGAGTTTTAAATTCAGTTTTAAACTGTCTTGATTTTGAAGAGTTAATGACAGCAATTAAAACAAAAAGATATACTTGGACTAGAATCCAGCGATTGTTAACACATCTATTAACAAACACTTCCAAAAACGAAATGTCCGCAATATTAGAGAAAGATCGTGTACCATATATCCGCTTACTTGGGATGAGCTCTATTGGTAAAACTTATTTAAATAGCAAAAAGAAGCTAATTGATGTGCCAATTTATACGACCATTAATCAACAAAATCAAAAAGAATTAAGTACTGATTTAAAGGCAACTTATGCTTACTCATCAATTCTTTCTATAAGCAATCAGCAAAAATTAATAAAAACAGAATACTCTATGTATCCGATTATATACGATGAATCTACAAATCAATTTAGTAGATCATAGAACATATGAAAAAATGAGACAGGAATTAAGAGATCCTGCCTCATTTTTTTGTTTTTAGCTTTTCTAAATAAGTTATAGCATCGCTGTAAGTATTGACCGGTACAATTTTCATTTTTAACTTATGTTTTTTTGCACTTTTAACAGCTTCATTATAATTCGAATTCTTTTTACCATTTTCATTTGGTGCAAAAAATATTTCTGCTCCAGCATTAGATGCAGCTATTATTTTTTGAGAGATCCCACCAATTGGACCGACGACCCCATCTATATCAAGTGTCCCTGTACCAGCTATTTCATGTCCTTTGGCAAGATGCTCATCTTTTAATTGATCATAAATTTCTAACGCAAACATTAGTCCCGCTGATGGCCCCCCTATTTCTTCAGAATTTATTTTAACTTTTGGATTTGTAGTTAGCTCTAAATTTTCGGCAATCGAGACACCAATTCCAGCACGATTTGGTTCGTCCTTAAATGTTTTTGTTTTTATATTAAAATTTTCGATTTTACCTTCACGGTTTACTTCCAAATTAAAATTAGTACCAGGCTTACTTGCTTGAACCGTATTTGTAAAATCAGTTAATGTACGGATTTCTTTTCCATTTATTTTTGTAATGACATCTCCTAGCTTTAAAACATGAAATGCAGGCATATCATGTATTACTGAAACAACCACAATCCCATTTTCCGTAACTTTATAAGTTTTATGAGCCTGTTTATATGCATTTAATATTGCAGCTTGTTTTGATTCTTCCATATATCGTAATTGACGAAATTGATAATCTTCATCACTTTCACCTTTTACTTTAATTTCATCGATTTTGTACAGATGATAATTATCATTCACCTTTGTAGCTATATAGGAGTATATATTTGCCTTTCCCATTGCTACGGTAGTTAGCATGAATTCACCTTTATCTTTCTTAGCACCATCAACCTTAACATAAGGTCTAAGAGGCTCAGCTAAGCCAGGTTTTGTCACATAATAATGTAAAGGAATGAAATACAAAAGAATTAGCGTAATACCAACAACTAATAGTACATTAAGAATTCTTATCCTTTTTTTCACTATTTTTCTCCTTCCATTGCTCAATCTTTTCAATAATTTCTGGAATTAATGCTTCTGTAGCTTCTTCTCCGATTTTCATTACATTTTCGAGATCTGTAAAGTTTCTAGAATTAATATGATCTAATTTAGGCCTAATCATGATATTCGATGCGATTTCTCTATTTCTGACGAGCTCATGTTGCATTATTTCAATACTCTGCATGATGACATCATAAATTGTTGAAACTTCACCACTAACCTTAATTGGTGACGCATCTACTCCAATAATAAAATCCGCTCCCATCTCTTTTACAACCGAAACAGGGATACGGTCAATTACTCCACCATCAACCAAAAGTTTACCATTCCAGGTTTCGGGTACAAAAATTCCAGGTATCGAAATACTTCCGCGGACCGCAGTAGCAATATCGCCTTGTTGAAATACGATTTTTTCTCCTGTTAATAAGTCTGTTGCGACAACTGATACTGGTAAATCTAATTCTTCAAGCTTTCTACCAAAAGAAAGCACCTTGATTAGTTCTTTTACCCTGTTTCCAGAAATTAACCCCATCTTCGGAACAACATAGTCAATATAATATTTTGATTGAAATACTCTCGCAATTTTATACAGTCGCTCAACATTCGTACCAGCCCCGTATAATACAGCAACTAAAGCACCTATACTGCTCCCTGCAATCAAATCTATAGGAATATTATGCTTTTTTAAAACCGAAATTACACCAACATGCGCAAACCCCCTAGCTCCACCTGAACCTAATGCTAAACCAATTTTCGGTTCCAAGTTGTTTCCCCTCCAATTAAACTCTTTGGTCTAAAATTGAATTCCATCAACGTATATTAAATTGTACAAGTTTTTTTTATACATATATTACTATCTTATTTATTTTTTATTGGTCCTACTACAATTAGACAAAAATCTAAATGTTTTTTGAGTCTATCTTTCTTTGGAGGTTTATATGTGAAAAAAAGTTATTTCATTACTTTTCTAATTTTTTTAATACTCATATTTCTAACAGCCACGATTATTTTGCATCCAGATGTTGCGTTTAAAGGTTCGGTTAGAGGATTAAATATGTGGTGGGGAATTGTGTTTCCATCTTTACTTCCATTTTTCATATTAAGTGAACTGCTAATTTGCTTTGGAATTGTTCAATTTATAGGTGTATTTTTAGAACCTATTATGCGGCCTCTATTCAGAGTTCCTGGGGTTGGAGCTTTCGTTTGGGCGATGGGGATGGCTTCTGGTTTTCCTTCTGGTGCAAAACTTTCTGCTAAACTATATAAAGATGGGGAAATAACAAAATTAGAGGCCGAGCGACTTAATTCATTTACAAATTCTTCTAATCCATTATTTATTTTTGTAGCAATATCTGTCGGTTTTTTTCATAATGCAAAAATCGGAATCGTACTTGCCGTAAGCCATTATTTATCTAACGCGATTGTTGGCCTCATCATGAGGTTTTACGGTAGCAAACAACCTAACTACTCCCGCGCAGAAAGAATCCATTCTAACCGCTTTAAATACGCTTTTAAAGTAATGCATGAGAAACGGTTAAGCGAAAAACGACCGATTGGAAAAATACTTGGCGATGCAATTGCTTCTTCCGTGCAGACATTATTAATGATTGGTGGATTTATCATTGTTTTTTCTGTTTTAAATATGCTTTTATTAAAAATTGGATTTATTACGAATGTAGGAAAAATAGTCGCGTATTGTTTTTCAAATTTAAGCGTTAATCATAATTTATCTACACCTTTTTTATCTGGATTATTTGAAATTACTTTAGGATCTAAATTAGTAAGTGAACTAAACAATAGTACTTTATTACAACAAGTAGCTTTAACAAGCTTCATTTTAGGATTTGGTGGATTTTCAATACAAGCACAAGTAGCAAGTATCATTTCCGAAGTAAAGATGAGTATGAAACCTTATTTAATCGGTCGATTACTGCAATCAGGTATCGCACCAATATTAGCAATTATTTTTTGGAAGCCACTTTATCTTAATCAGCTAACTGCTCATGTTACGAATAATACTTTACCTGTAATTAAAATTTTTACGGAGAAACATCTTAACATTGAATCAATGATTTCAATAGGGTCAATGATTACACTAATCTCGCTCTACATTTATGTCATCATGTTAATTTATAAAACACTTAACAAAAGATATGATCTTAAATAAAAATTGCAATTATTTAATCAACTATAGAAAAAAAAGAAACCTCAGTTTAAATTAAACTTGAGGTTTCAAAAATTTATCTGTTAATGCATTGTTCACACATTCAGGAACTAAATCTTTTACATTACCACCATATTTAGCGACTTCCTTCACAATTGAAGAACTTAAAAATGAATATTGATTATTTGTCATGACAAAAAAAGTATCAATTTCATCTACTAGTTTTTTGTTCATCGCTGTAATTTGCATCTCATACTCAAAGTCTGATACTGCTCTAAGACCTCTTAAGATCGCAGAAGCATTTATTTTTTTCGCGTAATCCATTAATAATCCACTAAAAGAATCAACACGCACATTTGGTATTGATTTAGTTGCTTCTGCAATTAATTCTGTTCTTTCTTCTAAAGTAAATAAAGAATTTTTAGCAGAGTTATTTAATACAACAACGATGACCTCATCAAATACTCTAGCTCCACGCTTAATAATATCTAAATGTCCTAAAGTAATCGGATCAAAACTCCCAGGACAAACTGCAACACGTTTCATCTTTTACCCCCTAAAATTACTCCATACAAGTATGATACACTGATACGCCACAAATTCCATATTTTTCTGCTTTTGTTCGTTCAAATTTCCCTATTTTTTCTGGTAATTCGATATCAGTGGCATGTTCTACTAAAATAGTCCCATCTAAGGAAAGTAGATTTTTATCGTCAAAAGTTTCAATTAATGAAACAATTTGTTGCTTTTTATAAGGTGGATCTAAAATAATTAAATCGAATTGAATTTCTCTTTTAATAATGGCTTTAACAGCTCTCTCAGCATCATTTCTATATACTTCCGCACGATCTGACAGATTACAAGTTGCTAAATTTTCTTTAATCGTTTTAATAGCTTTCATTTCGCGGTCAACGATAATTGCTTTTTCCATCCCTCTACTTAGAGCTTCGATCGATAGCCCACCACTTCCACCAAATAAATCTAGTGCTATACCACCTTCAAAATATGGACCAATAATATTAAACATTGCTTCTTTTACTTTATCGGTTGTCGGTCTAGTACTCATTCCTGGAACTGCTTTTAAACTTAAACCTTTATTTTTACCTGACACTACTCTCATATATTTACACCTACTATTTATTTCTTTTACGAAAATATCCTATCACAATTTTCCAGAAACAAAAACATTTCTTTCCATATTCTCCTACTAATGTATAAAATCATTCACTTTGGTAATAACTAACTTTAACAACATCTCAGTTGATGTTGTTGCCAACCGCGGAGAAGACTTACGTTTCCCCATAAGTTCTTCCTCCGGTTTCTCCTCTCCCTTTGCCTTCTTTTTTAGTGATTACACTTTAATAAGAGGGGCCCTGCATTTGCGGGGTTTTTTTTTATGCCTGAATCCTGTAGAATAAATGTTGCATTTGTCATCATCACTATTTTAGACACACATAATCGTATTTATGTTTTAAGGGGGAGCACTCATGATTCAACGCATGATTGAAATTGGAGAAGGATACTCAGATCTATATGAACTTTTTGAAATTGCTACATCACAAAAAGATCGAGTTAAACATCTTCTTAAATTAACATCAGAAAACAATGGCACAAAATGCTGCTCATTTGCAGTTATATTAAACCCTACTTCTATTGGGGAATTTCAACCAATATATTATTGTAGAGAGGGTATTACACTAAAAGAAGAAAAAATAACGAAGCGAGAAGAGCTTTGTGAAGAATTAGCTACAACCTTAAACAAAGAGATTATTACATTACACATTAGACACTCTAGCTCATTTCATGAAAATGATTTATTCCATCAATACATTATCGGTATACTCCGATTAAACCACTTAATACCACCGATGAAGTAAAAGGCTTAAGCCAACTAAAAGAAGGCATGCAAGAATAGGATTTAAGGCCCTTATCCCTGCCTAAAAAAAACGATTGAACGGTTTTTTAATTTAAGTTTGGGATTACCCTTCCTAAATTAATCAATACCATTCAATCGTTTTTAATCTACTTGATAATCATATTCCTTTGCTTCATCTGGTTTTGAGTTCTCGTACTCAGTCTTAATAAAAGGTTTATATGATAATTCAATTCGTTTTACAAAATGAAATTTTTTCAATCTCTCTACAGTTCGATCTATATCATCCATATTGCAATATAGGACTACGTATTTCAAACGTTTAGAGACAAAGTGAATATTTCCAAATTTACGTAACATTTTTGCTTGTTTTAATGATTGTAAATAAATAATAATACCTTGTCTTTGCACGAACATAGCTTTCTCCTTTAAAAATCCGTTAAAAATAGAATATCATATCCCAAATTTCTTTTGCAACGAAACTTTCATAAATAGTTTTTAGAAAGGATTGAAAATTATGTTAGATGATGTTTGGGAGCAATTTTTTAGCTGTATTTCAAATTATAAACAAATTACCCACTATTCAAACAAACTAATTTGTGGCACAAATTTTTTATATATCCAATCCGACAATTTACTTACTGATGAATCCATAAAAAAACACCTTATTTCTTGCTCGAAAAAAATCACTGAACAGTTCAAACTAATTTATCGAGTCGAGTTTGTCAGAAAAGACAATAACAATTATGTTTTTAGTCATCGATTTTACGTTCCAAATAAAAAAATGTTTTGTTGTGGAAATAATTGTGCCAATTGCACTAGGTTTCGTAAATAAAAAAAGACTCACTATTTTAAATAATGAGCCTTTTAAATGTTATTACTTCGTTTTACATCCACACTTTCCACCTGTACCACAGCCACCTGTACTACATCCTCCACCTGTGTTTACAAAGAATGGATTTCCCGCAGGTACTTTTACTGATGGTGATACAGACTGAGCAATTAAATAACTTGTCTCATCTAAAAGTAACTGAACTGCATCTTCCGCTTGCTTAAAAGCAGCGATAGTATCATTTAATTGTAGCTCTCTTTTCACTTCACTCATTTTTTTACGAATTTCTTTATAATCTGGATGATATTTTCCAAATCGTTGGACATCCTCGTATAAATCTTTCATTTTCGTAAAACGGCTAATGATCTCTTGAGCAGTTAGATCATTATTTAAAGCAATATATGAAGCCCGATATTGATCTGCAACATCTGAGTGTACGATCATTGAAGCAAGTTCTTCTGAGACTGAAATAAGTTGCAAGGTTTCCATTGTTGCATACATTTCCTTACACCTCCAAGAGTAAACTATATCACATTTAAATCCTTAAATAAAAGAACTTGACCTAAGCTTTTATATGATCAGAAATATTAAATTCATTTATCTTCCATTTTCCATCTTTGAATTCTATAAAATTCGCACATGCATTTTTTAAAGTTGTCCTAAAAGTAACTTTTTCAGGATCAATTGCATGTAAAATTGCTTTGATAGTATGTGAATGGGCAACAATTACAACACGCTTTCCTTCATTGGTTTGAGCAATTTCTTTTAATGCGTTAAATGCTCGTTCAATTAATTCCTCGTTTGTTTCCATTCCTTCTACATTATTATTATAAATGTTTTCGTGATAATCGGAAACAGGTTTTCCACTTGCTTCACCAAATTCTCTTTCCAAAAATCGCTCATCTTCAATTATTTCATCTATTTTAGCAAACTCCGCAATTGCCGCTGCAGTCTGCTTCGCTCTAACTAACGGACTTGTTATAACTGTGTCCCACTTTTGATTACCTAAGTATAGTGCGCTATCCTTAGCCTGCTGCTTACCAATCGTATTTAAAGGAATATCTTCTCTTCCTTGAATAATATTGTTAAAATTCCAATCAGTTTGTCCATGTCTTACTAAACAAATTTCTGTCATAACTACTACTCCTTTCGAAACTTGCTTTCTCCATTGTAGCAAAAAGCTATGACAGATTGAACTATTAATCCTTTTTATCTTCCTTCGGTTCATTATCCGAAGTTTCGCTACTTACATCTTGCTGTTCTTTAAATACTTGGAACATGTCAATCATAAATGATGCCATTTGAACTTGATTTGACAATTTATCAACTCGTTGTGGAATTGTTTTACCAAAGAATTCAAGTGATGCCAGTCTAAATTCATTTGTTAGCTCAGGATTTCTAGCAAGTTTACGATACCATTTAGGCTGTTGTCTAATATATTTAATATAATCTTCTTCACTCTGAAGAAATTCTAAAATATCTTTTCTCATTAGAGATCTCCTCAATCCTGTCTAAAATTAAATTGTTGTGACGCTGGCTTTTCTTCTCTTTGACTCGTTGAAGTAGCTGGAGATTTAAATTGCGAAATTAGTTGTTGTATATTAGTTAATGTTGAATTTACATTTGATAGATGGTCTTGTATTTGATCTGGATCTAAATTTTTTACAAATGAAATGACCTTTCCAACATACCCTTCTTCTGATTCTTCTTTTTTGGCAGTTTTCTTTTCGGACTTTTTGTTACCATCATTCCTAAAATCATCCCACATCTCATGAGTTTCACCTTTATAGTACCAGTCCTCAAAATATTGCTGCCATGTTTTATTTCCAGTTTTTACTTCTTCTCGAAGTTTCGGATGCTCCATAACGAATTGCCTAAATTGTTCGATCGATGGACGACTATTTTCATTTCCCATTCGTATCACTCCAATTAAAAGCATTTACTACAAAATTATGTCTAATGAATAATTTTGTGCTTGTATGGAAATAAAAAAATCAAGCACCAACTTTCGCTTTTGCTTGATTTTAGTCATTATTTTATAAAATTTTGAGTGTAATATTTATCAAAGGCACCAACACCAAGTGTAGAATATTCTTTCTTATACATATTCTCTCGATGGCCTTTACTATTGATCCATCCATAAACAGATGCAATACCATCTACATAATTAGCTGAAATATTTTCACCAGCTAATCTATATGGAACATTTGCATCGTTTAAGCGATCAGATAAACTGCCATATAAATTTGAGTAGTGATCAAAATATTTATTTTGAACCATATCTTTACTATGACCTAGAGCTACTTTAGCAGCCTCACTATTCCATTTTAAAGTACTTAAATTCATTCTTTTTCGATAGACGTTCGTCAAATTAAATATCTGTTTTTCCTCTTCACGATCTACAATTGCTTCTTGGAGTGTATTTAATTTTTTGGCGTTTATTAAATTTCCACTATAAATTAGCTCGTACGGTTTTTGTTTAACTAAAGTTTCAGGTGATAAATAACGAATACCTAATAAACTGCCAGTAAAACGGTCAAAATAAAGTTGAGCAAAACAATTACTTAATGATACTAGAGGTCGTTCATGTAAATCTGACGGTGTTAATTTAAAAGTATATTGATTATTTAAAATCGAAAATGAAACTTTATCGTGGACTGTGACATTGTCCATTGTTTCTTCATAGTGGCTTCCCATTACGAATGGTGAGATATCAACATCATTACCGGCAACAAAAATTGTTACTACTTTACCGTTGAGTACACCAAATTGAGTATACTTTAAAGCATTTGAATCATAAACTAACCAATCATAGTCATATTGAGAGGGAACTTTTCTTGACGGTTTTCCAAAATTTTTTATGATTTCTTGTTCGCTTTTACCAATATACTGAGATACAGAATATTTTACATTTTTAGTACTTGCGTTTTCAATCATTGGCATATTCACATCTTCTACTCTTTGATAATGTTTTAACGAGGATACATTGGTAATCCACTCTTTAATAAGTGGGCTGAACATAAAAACCGTTATAAAACTTATTGTAAAAAAGAAAAGTTTTATAAGTTTTTCCATTAATATCTTCCCTTCCCAATTGTTAACTCTAACTTTATATATCCATTGTAGCCAAATTATTCAAAAAAATATATAAATTAGTTAAAATACATTTATCAGCTTTTCATTGCTAATTATTGTCATTGATAATATTATATTAGTAGGGATTTTTTCTAAGTAATTTAGGGGGTAATAACATGAAATTTGAGAATACAAATTTAGAAAATCATGTAGTAAATGTAAATTTATTAACTGAAATCATGGAAGAACTAGGCTTTGTCCTTGCAGGTCAATGGGATTACCAAAGAGTAACTTACGATTATAAATTTGAACAACGTAACGAAATATACTACCTACGTGTTCAAGGGTACGCTGTTGAAGGACATGTTGAGTCAAGTAAAGGTAAAATCCAATTACTTACTCCACTTTTAGGTAAATACTATTATCCGCACGGTGTAGAATACGGTGAAGGTGAGAACTTCCCAGAAAGTATCGTTGAAAAAAGTGAAAGCTTACTTAAAAAAGCAGAAGAGCAAATTTCTCTTGTAAGTAAGTTCATTATTCTATAATTATTAAAAAGAGTGAGTAAAAAGAAGTACAACTTCCATTACTCACTCTTTTATTTTTTTAAAATCCTAAAACAGCTTTAATAACTGAAGTAGTATCTCCGCCTTTGTAGAATACGTACAGTAAGCAATAAACGATCACACCTGTAATTGCTGTAAAAAACCAAATAATACTTGTAATTGGACCAATTTTTTTATGAAGCTTCAATTTGTTTTTATACCCTGAAATAATTGATACTAGTCCAAATACACCGCCTGTTGTAGCTAAGAATATATGGAAAACTAAAAATATGGTGTAATACAGTTTTAAGCTTTTTGGTCCCCCAAAAGAAGTATTCCCAATAAAGATTGTTCTTGATGCGTATATAATGAAGAATGCAAGTGCAAATACTCCACCGAAGAACATGACTTTCTTATGTGCCTCTACTTTTCTTTTGGCAATAAGATACCAGCCAATTGCAACAAATATAGCACTAATGACAATAAAGCTTGTACTTATTGTCGGTAAAATTGGTAACGAATTCAAAATTTCCACCCCTACGATTTTTTAAGCAATAATGGATTACTACTGATTGGATCAATTTTATTTCCATTTTGTTCTCTTCTAGCCCACTTGAAAAAATTATAACCTATAACACAGCCATAAACTATTTCCTGGATAATTTTCATAATAACTCCACCAACCTGCTGATCTTCTCTAGCAGACATAAAGTTAAATACTTCTGGACCAGAAATATTTAACGATTTTAGTAAATCAGGTGATACGCACAATTCCATCGCCTTACTCCACACTGCCGGATCATTATAAGTTGCGTAAAATGGATGACCTGCAAATATGATAAGTGCACATGCTGGAGTTAATAAAATACCATTTCCGAACATATAACCGATCTTTTGAATATCGGATAAAGTTTGTCTATCTGGTAAGTTATTAATAACAGGAAACCACATAAATACTGCCATGAAAAATAATATATTTGTAAATAAGAAATGATAAACTGTATTCGTTTTTACAGTATCAAATACAAGTGGGTAATGATAAATAGAAAATACTACATTAAAAATAATTAAAGCAATTAATGGTTTCGTAGCAATCGTAAAGAAAATGTTAACGATCTTTGGTTTAAGTATGTTTCTCCATAACCAATTTGGAATACCAATAATTAAAAAGATCGGTGCAACTAAATATAAAACAGCCATTTCAGTCATATGTGCACTAAAAATAATATGACCTATTAAATCAATTGGACTACCTTGGGCAATATAAACTAACAAAATTCCAAGAATAAAATACACTTTTTGCTTAGTTTCAGTTATGTGCTCTTTATCTTTGTATTTATTAATTATGTAAAAATACCCCAAAGTGACTAAAACTAAAAACACAAATAAATACGGACTCCAAAGTGCTTTAAACCCGAACATCCCTAAGTTAATCATGAATGCACACCCTTTATTTATTCTATTCACACTTACTATTTTTACCTAATGCTTAAATTAATATTGGACTATGTAAAATTATTGTAGATTTTGGGGCTTTTAACAAAAACCTTTACAAGGCAAAAAAAATTTATGCATTATGACTATCATATAATATTTGATGTAATTATCCAAACTATTATACTACTAAATTATAACAGTAATAACGTTTTATTCAAATTAAAATACTATGTGAAAACGTTATGCTTATTTAAATGATTTTTATTGTATCTTGCTAACCATGTTATATTACATATCTTGAACAAACTTGGTTAGATGCAATTTAGTCTTCATTAAATTAAATACATTATGGCTAGTTTGACTTGAAAAATATTAATTAAAACAATAGACACGAATCTGTTCGTATCTCTTAAGTGATGAAATATATAACAGTCAATAGTTAAATCTTTGTTTCTATTATCTTTTTCAGATTTTAAAATATTCAAGAAGATAAATGTTAGAAGGCTACGTTCAATTTATTAGTTTATTAGATAGAGTGGTAACAGACGGAGTAATAAAATATTATAACGAAAGGGTGCCCGGCTCCTATGGGTAATGCGGGAAGCCTAAGACCCCGCAGGCGCGCTAAAGGAGGCCCAAGGTCTCACCCCATGGATAACGAGCAGTAGCGGAAATCAACATCATATAGCTTCCTTTAAATTGATAAATATTGTTGATTAATTGCCAAGCTCTTTTTTCAACAACTTGAGCCACGTATCATTACGTGGCTATTTCTTTAACGATTTCGATAAATATTTTGCTTATGTCAGTAAGTTTTTTATTTTTAGGATAGATGACCCACAAATCTTTAAAAACGAATTCATTGTTTTCTTTGTAAGGTATTGATTTTATAATCCCACTGATAATGTCCGGATGAAATTTAGCTCCTGACTCATTTGAATAGACAAATACATTATGTTCTTTAACAGCCTCTGTAAGAATACTCATGCTGTTTGTAGTAAACTTGATTTTATTTTTATTCATTTTAATTAACTTAGAATAATAATAATTAGAATAGATGGAATAGCATGCTGTTTCCATGTTTAATACATCAGCATGTGTTACGAATTCAAAATGATAGAGTGGGGAGTTTTTACTAACAATAACATGAACTTGATCAGTCCGAATTAAATCATAGTTAATATTTTTTTCACTCTCTAATATTTCTAAATCTTGAGGGAAAAAGCAAAAGTCATACTCAGTGTGTTTAATCGTTTCCATTATTAATGCTGGATCTTTTTCCTCGATATCAATTGTTACGTTAGGGTGCTCAACATTAATTCTGTTCAATGCACGTTGAAGTACTGTTGAAAAAGTAGGAGTAGCTACTATTTTCAAATGTACCTTTTTGTTGTTTTTATAATCAAATAACTCTTCATTTAACTTACTAATTAATTGTAAGACTTCACTAGCTCTATTAATTAAAATGTTTCCTTCTTCAGTAGGAAATGTTCCTTTTCTTGATCGGTTAAAAATAGTTATTCCCAATTCGTTCTCTAATTGAGAGATTGATTGACTAAGTCCCGAACTTGTTATATGTAATTTTTCTGCAGCTTTAAGTATAGATTTCTCACTTGCAACTTTCACTATATATTCCATTTGCTCAAAATTCATAATTTCTCCTCGGATACTAGTTTACACATTTATTTTTTCACTCAATTGAAACTGTATACATTCTCAACAGGAAAAAGTGGTGTATTTTAAATGGACACATTCATTATGCAACTAAAGTTGGAGTAGGTCAATCAACTATAAAAACGATTAAACTATGAAGCCAAGAAGTCCTTTATTTAAACTTCAATATAGCATTAAAAAAATCTTCTTTAAAAATCTAAAAATAAAAAAAGGAAGTGAATAAAATTCACTTCCTTTTTTTCATCATAACCAGATAAGTGTTAAGAATGTCAATAGTGTAATAACAGCAACAGTAAGTCCTGAATATAGGAAGAAAGCTTGTGTGCTGTGACCTTTATTTTTCATGTGCATGAAATAGTAAAGTTGGAACACTAATTGAACAACAGCAAGTAATAAAATAAATGGTACTGTAAAATATGGATCCATTTTATCACGGTAAAGTACTGCTGCAAATGATGCTAGAGTTAATATAATCATTAAAGCGAATGAAATTAATTGTTGCTTCATTTCTTCTGCATGTTTACGACGATGATACTTTAATTCAACTTGATTTCGTTCTTGATGAGAGCTTGCACCCATATTCTTATCCCACCATTCCCATTAAGTATACTACTGTAAAGATGAAAATCCACACTACGTCGATAAAGTGCCAGTATAAACTAGCTACATAGAACTTTGGAGCGTTGTGTAAATTTAAACCTCTTCCGCCATTTCGAAGCATTAAAGTAGTGATCCATAGTAAACCAACAAATACGTGGGCACCATGCGTTCCTACTAAAGTATAGAATGAAGAACCAAATGCACTACTCTTAATTGTAAAATGATATTCGTGCATATAGTGTCTAAATTCGTAAATTTCTAATAATAAAAATCCTAGACCTAATAAAACAGTAATTCCTAACCATAACATCATTTTTTTGTGTTCAAAGTTTTTCATGTGGTACATTGCGTAAACACTTGTAAGTGATGATGTTAAAAGTAACATAGTTGCAATGAATACTAATTTAGGTTCGAACATTTCTGAAGCACTAGCTCCACCAGCAGTAGAGTTTCTTAATGCTAAGAAAGTACCAAATAATGATGCGAATAATACAGTTTCTCCACCAAGAAATAGCCAGAATGCTAAGAATTTATTTTTACCTTCTTCTGTAGCTTTTTCAGGGTTATGAGGAAACGTTTCAGCTGTAAACTTTTGCATTTCCATTATGCCTCAACCCCCTCATCTGCTATATCTTCTTTATGGATATGGAATCCATGATCATCAATCCAAGAACGTAAGAACATTGAACCGAAAGTGATGAATAAACCAAGAGCTAATACTCCAACTGCTGTATGGTTCTTTAATTCATCATTATACATTGCACCAAATGCTGCAATAAATAAGCCTATAGACATAACGAACGGTAGAATAGATGAGTTTGGCATATGAATATCACCTAGTGGTTCAGCAGGTGTCATTTTGCCATTCCCTTCCATTTTCTCTACCCATAGAGCGTCTAATCCACGTACATATGGAATTTGAGCAAAATTATATTCTGGTGGCGGAGAAGAGATTGTCCATTCAAGGGTACGACCTACACCCCAAGCATCTGCATCTGCCTTCTCACCTTTAATTGCTGTATAAACTACATTGATTAACATTACAATTGTCGCAAGACCCATGAACATAGCTCCGATTGAGCTGATCATGTTTCCAGTATCTAAACCTTGTCCTGGTAAGTATGTAAAGTAACGACGAGGCATACCCATTAAACCTAAGAAATGTTGGATAAAGAATGTTAAATGGAAACCGATAAAGAATAATGCGAATGTTAGTTTACCTAATTTTTCATTTAAAATTTTACCAAACATTTTTGGCCACCAGTAGTGTGCACCAGCAAATAAACCAAATACTACCCCACCTACGATTACGTAGTGGAAGTGAGCTACTACGAAATAACTATCATGGAACTGATAGTCAGCAGGAGCTGCTGCGTTCATAATACCTGTTACCCCACCTAGTACGAATGATGGAATAAATGCCACTGACCAAAGCATTGGTGTTGTAAAACGAATTTGTCCGCCCCACATTGTTAATAACCAGTTAAAGATTTTAACACCTGTAGGAACTGCAATTGCCATTGTTGCAACAGCGAATATTGCATTTGCTACTGCGCCAAGACCATCAGTAAACATATGGTGAGCCCAAACCATGAATCCTAAGAAACCGATTAATACTGTAGCGAATACCATTGAAGAATATCCGAATAATCGTTTCTTTGAGAAAGCCGGAATGATATCAGAGAAGATACCAAATGCCGGTAAAATAAGAATATATACTTCCGGATGTCCGAAGATCCAGAATAAATGTTCAAAGATCATTGAGTTACCACCTAATGAAGCATCAAAGAATGCTGTTCCAAATAGGCGATCAAACATTAATAATGCTAACCCGATTGTTAATGCCGGGAACGCGAATAAAATAAGTGCTGATGTTACAAATACAGTCCAAGTAAATAGGGGCATACGCATGTATGTTAACCCTGGAGCACGCATGTTAATAATCGTTGCTAAGAAGTTAATACCACCTGCTAATGTACCAATACCTGAAATTTGTAGACCTAATAAGTAGAAGTCTACACCATGAGATTTACTTTGTAGAGCGAGTGTCGCATAAGATGTCCAACCTGCGTCAGGTGCTCCACCTAAGAACCAACTTAAGTTTAAGAATACTCCACCTACGAAGAATAACCAGAAACCTAAAGAATTTAAAAACGGGAATGCTACGTCACGAGCACCTATTTGTAAAGGTACTACCGCATTAAAGAAAGCAAAAATCATCGGCATCGCCGCTAAGAAAATCATTGTTGTACCATGCATTGTTAATACTTGATTATAAGCATCACCTACTAAAAAGGTGTTGTCTGGCTTAATTAATTGTATACGAATAAATAACGCTTCCATTCCACCAACTAAGAAAAAGAATCCGCCTGCGATTAAATACAGGATAGCAATTTTCTTATGGTCGACTGTCGTTAAGTAGTCCCACAATAGTGGTTTCTTTTTCGCTACAGAACTCACAGTATTACCCCCTTTGCTTCATATCCATTAAATTATTTTGCAATTTTCAAGCTAGTTAAGTATGCAGTTAACTTATCAATCTGATCTGAAGTTAAATCACCATATTTACCTGCCATAAGGTTACCTGGTTTCATTGATTCTGGATCAGTTAACCATTTTTTGATGTTTGCTTCGTTATTTTTAGCAATACCAGCAACCATATCACGATCACCGAAGTTCGCTAAGTTTGGAGCAAGTCGTGCAGCTGGTGGTCTAGTATCATTTGCATCTGCAGCATGACAACCAATACAGCTTTGTTTGAAGATTTTTTCACCTTCTTGAGCATCTGCTGTTACAGCTTGACCTTTTTGATTTTTCATATCAGCCAACCATTTATCGTAAGCAGCTTGACTTACAACTTTAACTTTAAATTGCATTAATGAATGTGAAGGACCACAAAACTCTGCACAGAATCCATTATATGTACCTTCTTTATCAGCTGAAAGCCACATTTTGTTTACACCTTCAACGTTTGTATCAAGTTTACCTGCTAATGATGGTACCCAGAATGAGTGTTTGATATCTTGACCTTTAAGGTTTAAGATAACTTTTTTCCCAACCGGAATATACATGTCTTGAGAAGTTACAAATTTTTGATTAGGATATTCAAATTCCCACCAGAAAAGATGAGCGTTTACATTTATAACAATTGCATCCTTTTTCTTCTCATCTTTTGTAATTTGCTTCTCATCTGAAAGCTTAAACGTCTGTGATACTGTTGGTACTGCTAATACGATAAGTAAAATAACAGGAATAATAGTCCAAAGAAGTTCTAAAATATGATTTCCTTCTACTTGCTTTGGAATAATATTTTCTTCTCCTTTACGGTGACGATATTTCACGATCACGTAAAGGAAAAGTACTGTTACAACAGCAACAACGAATACCATGATAATCGTACTTAGCTTCATTAGATCGTATTGCATTTTTGCTACTTCACCTTGAGGATTCAGTGTAGATTGATTTGCATGTCCACATGCACTCAAAATAACTGCTATCAAGGAAATTAGCGAGACTAATCGCCAATGTTTCATAAGTATACTTCCCCCTCTTTCAATTTAAAGTGTTTCACTCTTATTTTAAAAATAAGATTAAACAAACAATAAAAAAATCCCCCGTAATACCCCTAATTAAAACGAAATTGTAAACACAATCATTGACATAAATAGAAGAGTTAAATAGTTAATCGAGTATATAAACATTAATTTCGAGAACTTTTGATCGTCCTTTTGTTTATAACAATATAATCCTAAAATAACCCATCCAATATTCAATATTGTTGCAAAAATAATAAATGGTAAACCTAGAGCTTGCATGTAAAATGGCAGTGGTAATAAACATAATACCCAGATCATCACTTGACGTTTCGTCATTTCAAATCCGTAAACCACTGGTAGCATTGGAATTCCCGCTCTTTTGTATTCTTCAGAACGTCTCATCGCAAGTGCTAAAAAATGCGGTGGTTGCCATATAAACATGATTAAAAACAGCATCCAAGCAATTGGATGCAAGTTCGCATCGATTGCTGCCCATCCAATTAATGGGGGTGCTGCACCAGATATACTACCTACTACTGTGTTTAACGTGTAATTACGTTTCGTCCAAAGAGTGTATAGTACGATATATGTAAATGCACCAATAAATGCATATACAACAGCCATTAAAGTTGTGAAAGCCATACATGTGAAGCCAAGAATTAATAAAATAATACCAATAGATATAGTAACACTTGGTTTGATGTTACCAGTTACAGTTGGTCTATTTTTAGTTCGCTCCATATACGGGTCAATATCGCGATCAATATAGTTATTGATTACACATGATCCTGCAATAATCAACGACGATCCAATTACTGTTAAAATCGCCTTTGGTAAAGAATCCAATATATCTAATCCATTAATCTGGATTGCTAACCAAATACCTGTAAACGTTGTAAGTATATTAGAGTTTACGATCCCTATTTTCATTAAAGAAAGTAGATCTTTCTTTAGTGAACTAGAAGGATGATTAGTTTCTCCGTTGTTAGAAACATTATTAGCTAATTGTTCCAAGTCAATCCTCCTCTTTTTTTCAAAACTTCATTTTTCATACCCATTTTTTTATGGTTAAAATGAAATATTAATTTAAATATACTTCTATTAAACTAAATTGAATGAAATTTTTGTGATAAATATGTGACAAAATTGTGTACGTTTCAAAAAAATTTTAACGTATACAGCATATCTTTTCAATACTAAATACTATTTAATTATAAAATTAATTATTTCTATATTTTAGAAATGAATACATTCAAAGCGAAGAAAAAACAAATATTATGTCTAAATATGAAGGTTACCTTTGAATTTTATGTCGGAATCTTATATGATATAGAAGTATTATTTGCAGAATAATTTTTTTAATAAATAAATTTTAAAATTATTATTATTTTATAAAAGTGGGTGTGTATACTTTGCTACGTGTTTTAAAAGGGGTATCATTAATAACCTCATTCATACTTTTAATTGTTTTATTGGGTGGGGCACTCGTAACAAAGACTAATTCTGGACTTGGCTGTGGTAGATCATGGCCGCTATGTAAAGGCCAAATTATTCCTGATCATTTAACGATTCAAACTGTAATTGAGTTATCTCATCGAGCTGCATCAGGCCTTGCCGGAATATTTGTTCTATTATTGGCAGTGCTTGCTTGGATTACGATTCCTCATAAAAGAGAAACAAAGTTTTTAGCAATTATATCTTGTATTTTTTTAGTAGCTCAAGCATTAATCGGAGCTGCTGCTGTCGTTTGGGGACAAATCCCTGCAGTTAAAGCAATTCATTTTGGTATATCTCTAATTTGCTTCGCAGCTGTAGTTATGTTGACTTTATTAATTTTCGAACAAGACCGTAATTACCAAAGAAATACTTTTTATGTCGGTAAAAAAATGAAATTTCATACTTATGGATTGTGGATTTATTCATACTTAGTAGTTTATACAGGGGCTCTTGTTCGACATGAAAATGCTAGTTTAGCATGTCCTAGCTGGCCGCTTTGCAGTAAAGTAAACAATGGTATTCCAACTCAACTCCACGAATGGATTCAAATGGGACATCGTTTTGCAGCCTTTCTTCTATTCGTATGGATTGTGATCGCATTTGTACATGCATTTAAGTACTATCGAAACGAACGTGGTATTTATCTTGGATGGGTTGTTTCTCTTATCCTAGTTACGCTTCAAGTGATTTGCGGAGCTATGATTATCTATACAAATCTAAACATTTATGTAGCTTTAACACATGTTATTTTAATTTCCTGCTTATTTGCGATTTTCAGTTTCCAAAGTTTAGTTTGTACTAGAAGTAAAAGTTCAGATGCAAATTTACTTCAAAATAAAAACATCTCATAAAAAAGGTATTTCTTCTACAGTTACGTAGAAGAAATACCTTTTTTCATTCATTTCAAAAATTAACAAAGCAAAGAGTACTTGGGTGTAAAGTTCCTGCCCAAGTACTCTTAAACTCGTTCGTTAATTATCTTTGTTCTAACTCAATTAATAGATCACCTGTAGAAATACCTTCTCCAGAAGCGATTAAAATGTCTCTTATAACGCCTGTAAATGGTGATTGTACAGTTGTTTCCATTTTCATTGCCTCAGTTATTGCTAATGTTTGACCTTTTTCAACAACATCGCCTTTTTTAACAAGTACATTTAAAACTGTACCTGGCATTGTTGCATTTATATGGTTCGGATTACTAGCATCCCCTTTTCTTTTTTGAACGACAGTTGATTTAATTGAATAATCTTTAATTACGATTTCACGTGGCTGACCATTTAATTCAAAATAGATCACTCTTGTTCCATCAGGCTGTGCTTGTCCAATTGAAACTAATTTAACGATCAGCGTTTTACCACGCTCAATATCAACTTTAATCTCTTCATCTAGTTTCATGCCATGGAAGAAAGTTGGTGTATCTAGTACTGATAAATCACCATAACTTTCTACATTTTTTTGATAATCCATAAACACTTTCGGATATAAGCAATAAGCCAATATATCAAAGTTTGTAACTTGACGATTTAGTGAACGGAATAAATATTCTTCAACATCTTTAAAATCAATCGGCTTTAATGACTCCCCAGCTCGTTCTGTTAACGGTTGTCTACCTTTTAAGATAATACGTTGTAAACTCTTTGGAAATCCACCATGAGGTTGTCCTAATTGACCTTCAAAAAATTCAATTACAGAATCTGGGAAATCAATGTTTTCACCTTTTTCGTAAACTGAATCCTCATCTAAATTATTTTGAACCATAAACAACGCCATATCTCCAACTACTTTAGAAGAAGGTGTAACTTTAACTACATCTCCAAATAGTTGATTTACTCTACCATACAGATCTTTAACGTCTTCAAATCGATCTCCTAAGCCAACACCTTTAGCTTGTTGCTTTAAGTTAGAATATTGACCACCTGGCATTTCGTGTTGGTATACCTCTGTATGAGGGGAGACCATTCCACTTTCAAAGCTAGTGTAATATTTACGTACGCCTTCCCAATACGTTGATAATTGTTCTAAACCATTAATATTTAAATTCGTCTCATGATTTGAACCTTGAAGAGCATAGTATAAACTATTTGCACTTGGCTGAGATGTTAATCCAGACATGCTTCCAATTGCAACGTCTACTACGTCAACGCCAGCTTCAATTGCTTTAACGTAAGTATATAAACCATTTCCACTCGTATCGTGTGTATGTAAGTGGATTGGTAAATCTACTGTATCTTTCAATTCACTAATTAGATTGTAAGCTGCCTGAGGCTTTAATAAACCAGCCATATCTTTAATAGCAAGTATATGCGCACCAGCTGCTTCTAAATCCTTTGCAAGCTCTTTATAATAAGCTAGATTATACTTTGTTCTTGTTGGGTCTAATATATCACCTGTGTAACAAATTGATGCTTCAGCAAGCTTTCCGCTATTGCGTACTGCATCGATCGCAACTTCCATACCTTTAACCCAGTTTAAACTATCAAATATTCTAAATACGTCAATTCCAGCTTGAGCTGATGCTTCAATAAATTTTCTAACAAGATTATCTGGATAATTTTTATATCCAACTGCATTCGATCCACGGAATAACATTTGGAATAAAACATTCGGTACTTGATTTCTTAAATTTAATAGTCTTTCCCATGGGTCTTCGTTTAAAAATCTGTAAGCAACATCAAAAGTTGCGCCTCCCCACATTTCCAGAGAGAATAAGTTAGGTAATAATTTAGACGTTTGTTCTGCTATTGTAGTTAAGTCCTTTGAACGAATTCTCGTTGCAAGAAGCGATTGATGAGCATCCCTAAATGTAGTGTCAGTAAATAACACATTTGATTGATTTTTTAACCATTTTGAAAATTCATCTGGGCCTAATTTGTCTAATAATTGTTTCGTTCCAGCTTCAGGTACTTTAATATGCTCTACATTTGGTAAGATAATCTCATCAAAAGTAGGTTTTTCATTAACAGATATTCCAGGAAATCCATTAACAGTCACGTTACCAATATAATTTAATAATTTTGTTCCACGGTCTCTTCGTTTTGCAAATACGAATAATTCAGGAGATGAATCGACAAATGAAGTATTATATTCACCAGACAAGAAATCTGGATGTGTCGTTACATTCTCTAAAAATGGAATATTTGTTTTAATACCACGAATACGGAACTCTTTTAAGTTTCGATTTAACTTTGCAATTGCACCATCAAATGTTAAAGCATGTGTAGTTACTTTTACTAATAACGAATCATAATATGGTGTAATAACAGCACCTTGGAAGCTGTTACCAGTATCTAAGCGTACTCCAAATCCTCCACCTGAACGATATGCCATAATCTTACCTGTATCTGGCATAAAATTGTTTAGTGGATCTTCTGTCGTAACACGTGCTTGAATGGCAAATCCAATTCTTGGAATATCTTCCTGTAATGGAATGCCAATTTTATCACTATGTATACCATTTCCTTGTGCTATTAAGATCTGAGTTTGAACAATATCAACACCTGTAATCATTTCAGTAATTGTATGTTCAACTTGAACACGAGGATTTACTTCAATAAAATAAAACTCATTACCCGAAACTAAAAATTCTACAGTTCCAGCATTTACATAATCTACTTCTTTCATCAGTTGAACTGCTGCATCACAAATTCTAGTTCTAAGCTCTTCAGTAATAGAAGTACAAGGTGCAACTTCAACTAATTTTTGATGTCTTCTTTGAATAGAACAATCGCGTTCAAATAAATGAATGATATTCCCCTGATTGTCCCCAATTATTTGAACTTCAATATGTTTAGGGTTTTCAATAAATTTTTCAACATAAACTTCATCATTACCAAAAGCAGCTTTTGCTTCAGATTTTGCACGTTCATATGCATCCTTTACACCAGCATTTGTACGTACAATCCTCATACCACGACCGCCACCACCTAAAGCAGCCTTAATGATAATTGGGAATCCAAAAGTCTCACCAAATCCCTTAACATCATCCAATGACTCAACAGGACCGTTACTACCTGGAATAATTGGTAAATTTGCTTTAAGTGCTTGCTGCTTTGCTTTAATTTTATCGCCAAAAATATCTAAATGTCTTGAGTGTGGTCCAATAAAAGTAATTCCTTCTTCTTCACATCTCTCGGCAAATTTAATATTTTCAGATAAAAACCCATAACCTGGATGGATTGCATCAACATTGTTTTTCTTTGCTATTTCAATAATACCTTCAATATCTAGATAAGCATCAATTGGCTTTTTACCTTTACCAACAATATATGCTTCGTCAGCTTTATAACGGTGATATGACCCTTCATCTTCTTTAGAATAAATACCAACTGTTCTAATACCTAACTCAGTACATGCTCGAAATACTCGAATTGCTATTTCTCCTCTGTTAGCTACTAGAACTTTTTTAATCTGTTTCGTGTAAGTCATTTTTAAGCCTCCTGTATTATATGAAAGATAATTATCAATAAATTAAGAATAAACTTTTTAAAAATGCATGATTAAAGAATTTATAAAGTTTCTTTGTTAATCTTATTACGTATTGAAATATTCATTAAAATACCAACCATAGAGAGCATAACGATTAATGAGGTTCCCCCGTAACTTACAAATGGTAAAGGAACACCAGTAAGTGGAATTAACGATGTAACTCCTCCAATATTTACAAATGATTGAATCACGATGCTCGCACTAATTCCTGTAGCTAATAATGAATCAAATGAATCATTTGATTTATGAGCAATTAGCAACCCTCGCCAAACAATCATAAATATACATAAAATAACAACAATAACGCCTATTAAACCTGTTTCCTCGCCGATAATCGCTAAAATGAAATCAGTGTGTGGTTCAGGTAAATAGCCTAATTTTTGGATACTTTTTCCTAATCCAACTCCTGTAAATCCACCATTTGCAAATGCAATTAACGAATTTACGATTTGAAATCCAATCCCTTGAGCATAATCAAAAGGATTTCGGAATGCTAAAAATCGGTTAACTTGTACATCAGTTAATCCAATACCTAAACTAATACATATACTAATTAATGGATAGAGTAATCCAATCCCGCCTACAAATAAGAGAATTAGTCTTTTAACAATAAAACCGCTACAAAACGATACGACTGCACAAGTTCCTATAATTAATAAAGCTGTACCCGTGTCAGGCTGTAATCGTAATAAAATAATATACAATGCTACAATTACCCATGGAGCAAATAGCATCTTCCAGTTTTTTGTTATTCTCTTTTGTCTTTTTGAGTACCAACCGGCTAATAGAATAATAGAGCCTAATTTTATTAACTCAGCTGGTTGTATACCAAAAACCCAGCTTTTAGCGTTATTTCTAACTTCACCAAATAGTAAAACAGCCACAAGAAGCGCAATACTTATTACTACATTTAAAATCATCACAATACGCTTTCTAAAGAAAGTTGCAGGTACAAACATTAAGAATAAACATACAACCATCCCTACTTCAAAAGCTATTAATTGCTTTTTAAAGAAATAATCATCTGGCCAATGTTTACTTTGATACTTAATAGATGGTAACGGTGAACTTGCACTGTACACCATGATTAAACCAAATAAACATAAAATTATTAATGGCACAAAAATCATATAATCAATATTTTTCAAATATTTTTTTAACATTATTTAATCATCCCTGCTTTGATTAATTATACTTTATGTATTCAACTATTTTCCTAAATTCCCTTTATAAATAAAAACATTGTAACATAGATTAATAGATTTAATACTTATAACAATTAAAAAAATTCACAAAAAAAAGCCCAAACATTAATTGTTTGAACTTTTGTTACAAATATTATTTATTCCTTTGATCTGTAAACGCTTCATGCAAAGCAGATAGTCGTCGCTCAAGTTCAGAAAGAAGTTCTTTACCTTGTTCTACCTCAATTAAACCTAATCGAGAAGCAAAGTCAATTTCCCTTGATAAACCAAACATTTGAGTATCTAAAACCTCTTCATATAGAGGGCATTGTGGCATTGTTAAATGATCAAGTTGCACATTTATTAATTTTAAAATCTTTTCAGCATCTTTTTTTAATAATTCAAATGCTTTATCTTTGTAATCTGTTACAGCATCAGACCTCAATTTTCTCCCTCCGCTTCCGTACAAGCTATCTATTTAATATTATAGTTCTTTTAAGGAAAAATCAACTTAAATCATAAGTTTTACAAATATGTAATTTAGATAATTTTATTATTGCAACAGTTTAATTATTAAAGTTTTCTTAGATAATAAAACGCTGAATTTATAATTAGCTAGTTTTCTGAAAAGATGTATGTTGATTTCCGCTCCGGTTGTTCGCTTTTTATGGGGCTAGAACAGGGTCATAAGGCATTCCTGCGAAGTCTTTAGTTTTCCCGTAATCCTCATAGAAGTCGAGTAACTTACGCTCCACTCAACCTTCTTATTAATCTCTATTTTATCTTTTATTCAAATTATTATCTCTACTAAACAAATATGTTGATCTTTATGACTAAATTAAGGTTAATTAACTAAGTATCTTAGCGACAATATTATACTGCCCTTTACCTCAATAGAAAAATCGACTATAAGCCGACTATGTTGCACAACTAATACATGCATTTAATGAAAAAGATTTAATTGTAATTAAGTATTAATGTGTCAACATCTTGGCATACAACTTTAATAGTAACACCATCTATTAGTTGAATATTTACTTGTAACCATTCACCTTGAAAATCACGTTCATTTCCAATAGTATTAGGTTGATCTCCATAATTACTTTTTATTTTGGATAATGATTTTTCTATTAAATCTCCTTCTGTATCAATATTAATGTCTTCAATAACAGCCTCGTCCCAATGACCAATATAATCAAATCCGATATGATTCTTACAAATTATATTAACCACTGTTTTATTTGTACTTGAACTTTCTATTACTATTGTTACGTTACTGTAATCTATTTTTATTTCTTCAAATTCCCAGTCATGCCAATCACTCTCGTTTATTTTATTAATGTTGGAATTCATCATGATCCCCCTTATCTACAATCTAAGTAAGTATATCTCCTAACAAAAACGTAAATCTTTTTTACATATTGGGAATTAATTTGTCTCATGATGTTCATCAAAGCTTGAAGAACAAATAATTTTTAATTCCATCGAATCCTTTAATGATCATCTATGTTGTTAATACATTGAAACATTTGATGAATATGGAATTCCCTTAAAATAGGTAACTTGGATTTTATGCTCCTGAATATTTAATTAGTTAAATGAATTTAAACGAATTTCAGTCCTATTTCCGTTCATTTGATTGTCTTTTTTCATTGAATAGTCGTACACTATAAAGAGACTTAGTACATAGAAGGGGTTTTATAGTATGAGTGAAGTTTTTCAATTAACTGGTAACGTGGAATTTCCGTTGACGATTGATCCAAGTGTTTGGATTTTTGATGAGAGAAAAGTTAAATTAGAGAGTTTGTTAGCTGGTGAATTAAAAAAGGTTGATGAGCTTGAACAATATACTAAAAGTGTTTCAAAGCATTGGGATCGTGAAATTGTTGAAGGTGCGAAGGTGGATAATAGTCCTTTATTTGCTACTCAGAAAAAAGAATGGCTTAAGGAATCGTATGCGATGCCATTTTCGTATTTTATCGATAATAGTAAACCTAAAAGTCGCGATTCAGAAGTTACAGTTGAAACAGATCGTGGAGTAATCAAATTACCTTTTGAAGTGCTATATGAAAGTTATTTAGCCTTTTCATACAATGGTAAACGAATTTCTGAAAATGGGCCAGTTCACTTGTATTTTGTTGATGGTTCAAATAAGGATAACCCGATTACTTCAATAGTGAAAATTATATTGTAGCAAAAATAACATCTTACCAAATATAACTGGTAAGATGTTTTAGTTTTTATTCTTGTGGTTCTACAAAAGATCAGCTGCAAGCTGTGCGATTGAAGAACGTTCACCTTTAATTAATTTTACATGGCCACTTATTTTTTGATCCTTAAATTTTTCAACTACATATGTTAATCCATTATTGTATTCATCTAGATAAGGATGATCAATTTGTTCAGGGTCTCCCATTAATACGATTTTACTCTTATCACCAACACGAGTTAAAATCGTTTTTACTTCGTGTCTTGTTAGATTTTGTGCTTCATCAATTATAATAAATTGCTCTGGGATACTTCTCCCTCTTATATAAGTTAAAGCTTCTACTTCAATTGAGCCCATTCCAGCTAAGATAGCATCTAGTTCACCAGGTTTTTTAGTATTAAACAAATATTCTAGATTATCATATATTGGTTGCATCCAAGGCCTTAGTTTTTCGTCCTTTTCACCTGGTAAATAACCAAGATCTTTACCTACTGGAACGATCGGCCTAGCTACTAATAATTTTTTATAACTTTGTAGGTCTTCACTTTGCATTAATCCTGCCGCTAAAGCTAATAATGTTTTTCCAGTACCGGCTTTACCGATTAATGTTACAAGTGGGATATCGTCGCGTAATAGTAATTCTAACGCCATTGATTGTTGAGCATTTCTAGGTCTTATACCCCAAATATGTTCGTTTGAAAAAACGAATTTCTTAATTTTTGTTCCCGTTTTATCAACAACGCCAAGTGCTGAACTTTTACCGCCTAGAGCATCCTTTAATACGATAAATTGATTAGGATAAAATGGATGATTTGCAATATCCGAAACCGGAAGCTCAGTCTTCTCGTAAAACTTATTTAATAAATCTGTATTTATGTAATACTCCAAATACCCGGTATAAATATGGTCGACTTCAACCACTCTGTCGCTTAAATAATCTTCTGCAAATAAATTAAGGGCATCCGCTTTAACACGAACTAATGTATCTTTACTTACTAAGATGACAGTTTTTCCATTTTCTTTTGCCTCTTCTTCAAGAGATAAATTTTTCGCTACTGCTAAAATGCGATTATCATTCGTTTTTTCAACAAATATCTCTTGTAATTGCTGAAACGAACGATGATTTAATTCAATTCTAAACGAACCACCATTTTCAAGAGGAATACTTTCATGTAATTTCCCTAGTTCTCGAAAGCTATCAATTAATTTGGATACATACCTAGCATTACGACCTACTTCATCCATATATCTCTTCTTTGAATCAACTTCCTCTAATACAACAGCTGGTACAACTACTTCGTTATCTTCAAATGAAAAGATTGCTAGTGGATCTTGCAATAGTACATTGGTGTCGAGAACATATATTTTACTCAATCCTTAACCTCCTGACTCAAATAACTCAGAATAGAATCATTAAATTTATTTCTAAATTGATTGTTCTTACCTTTTGTTAATTGTCGAAGAATGGACGAACCGTTTATATATTATATGAAACTCTCTCTACTTTAGAATAGTTTTTAATGTTCAAAGGATCTTAGTCCGTTTAAAACAGCTACATCTAACTTTTTTGCCGCCCTTTCATCGTATGTTTTTGCATATTCAGGTTCGGCTGTTATTTTAGAGCCATAAAACAATATATTTTTCACTTCATTTATATCTACTTCTATACAAGCTAATTTCAACGGTATCCCAGGCATTTGCTTCGTTAGAATTTTTGCGTTACCAGAAATATTGTAAACTGCCTCATTTGAAAATAAGCTGAATGACACTCCATTAACTGCTTCAATATTCGATAAAATTGCGGATCTTTGATCTACAGCAAAACGAATTGTTTTTTCATCTAAAGCAGTAAACCAAGAAATTGCATTCATAATTGGAACTTTCTTTTCGGTGTTAAATGTACTTAAAAAAACAATCTTTTCTTTATTGCAGTCTTCAAACAAACCCGGTGACAATGTTTTCTCAATACTGTTTGCCATCACTATTTCATCTCCTTTAAATAAAGAGTATACTAATATAATTCAAAGTTTTTTTAAAACTTCCTGCTAAAACCACTGTTTTCTAAAAATATATTCTAAAACCTGTTATAATTATGTTAACTTAAGTTACATATATAAGGAGAGAAATTTCACATGAGAGTTAAATGCATGATTTGTGATAAAAGCGAATCAATTAGCGACGAGTCCCCTATTGCTAAAAAACTAAGAAATCGTCCGATCCATACATATACATGCTCCGAGTGCCACGATCGAATTAAAATTAAAACTGAACAAAGAATTGCAACAGGAAAGTTCCGTTTCTTAAAACCTGTAAAGGATAATGACGAGTGGTAATCAGAATATGAAAAAAGAAACCTATTAGGTTTCTTTTTTTTGTGAGTTGCTGTATTTGTGCATAAATGAGTGAGTTTTGTTCATAAACTGTGAGCTGCTGCTATTTTGGTTGGCAAACCAAAAATAGTTTTAACAAAAAAACCTAGATTAATTTCTATATATTTCAAAGTGTTGAGATTTGATGGTAATATTTCTTTTAATGTTGTTATTGATTTGTTTTAATAGATAATTTGTTTGGGCATACCAGCAAACTTTAGAAAAGACCTCTTTTTCAGAATCTCATTATTGAGATACTAATTGTTTGTAGAAGATTCATCTATTAATTTATAAGGAGACGATTTACCGATGGTAGCAAAATAACCGAGTATTTAATTTCTATTTTTCTCAAAATAAATGAGATTAATAAGGTGCTTTATTGCATGCTTTTTTATTTTGAAGTAGTTGATTGGAACGGAAGGAGGCTCGACTCCTATGGGATAAGCGGGAAGGCTGAGACCCCACAGGCGCAGCCGAGGAGGCTCAAGAATCTCGCCCCATGGAAAGCGAGAATCCTGTAGTGGAAATCAACCACATACCGCTTCCTTTATATAAAAAAAATAATTGATTAAATTGACAAGTTCTTTTTCCCACTATGTAAAAAAACCTAGATTAATATCTAGGCTTTTAATACTTTTCCGGATTTACTTTTACTTGATCTAAAAAACAATCAATCATTTCAATTGGAAAACGAGTTGTACGTTCTTTTTCTGCTTGAGTAAATGTAATTAAATAAAAATCTTCCATTTTATCAATTTTTACGTTTGATACTTGGTGATCCTCTTTTAAAATCGAATCAAACATCTCATACGTCTCTTTAGCAGCTTCATCAGATGGTCTGCCTTCATAAATTACTTTAATCGTTAACCAATTATATAAAGCGTCCTGAACAGATTTCATCTTATACCAACTTTCTATAACTTGTTACGTTATGTAGTAGCTTTACTCTTTTTTGATTGATGTAGACGAATCTTATAAACACCTAATACAAAAACACTTGCTAGTAGTGCCTCTACAATTGGTATTCTAAGAGCTAGGAAAGTTAGCAAGCTACATCCAAGCATTAGTAGAATATAAATGACCAGCATTTTAAGGATACTTAATTTTTTGGCAAATCCTAAATGATATACTACAATACAAAGCACTACGATTAGAGCATATAGTATCCACATTGAAAGTCTTACATCATGGGTTGTATTTATTAGTTGTGTGATGACAAATTCGAATCCCTTTGGAGCTTTTTCCAAATCCATATCCCCCTATTAAATGACAAAATAAAACCGACTAAATAATAGTCGGTTTTATTATATCATAATTATTTTAAAATTTAATTATTCTTGTTCAGCGAATTTTTTCTTTTTCGCTGCACGCTCACGCTCGTTTTTATCAAGAAGCTTTTTACGTAAACGAATTGATGTTGGTGTAACTTCACAGTACTCATCATCATTTAAGTATTCTAAAGATTCTTCAAGCGTCATAATACGTGGTTTTTTCATTGTTGTTGTTTGGTCTTTGTTAGCTGAACGGATGTTAGTTGCATGTTTAACTTTAACAACGTTTACTGATAAATCATTTTCACGGTTGTGCTCACCAACAATCATACCGTCGTATACATCTACACCTGGCTCAAGGAAAATTACACCACGGTCTTCAAGACCCATAATTCCGTAAGTTGAAGATTTACCAGTTTCCATTGAAACTAATACACCTTGACGACGTCCACCAACTTGACCTTGAATAGCTGGTTGGTAGCTATCGAATGAATGGTTAATGATTCCATAACCACGAGTTAATGTTAAGAACTCAGTAGTGTAACCAATTAATCCACGAGCTGGTACCATAAATGTTAAACGAACTTGACCGCTACCATTATTAACCATGTCTCTCATTTCACCTTTACGGGCACCCATTGATTCCATGATTGAACCAGTATATTCTTCAGGAACGTCAATTTGTACATGCTCAACTGGCTCACATCTTACACCATCAATTACACGAATGATAACTTCTGGTTTTGAAACTTGAAGCTCATAACCTTCACGTCGCATATTTTCAATTAAGATTGATAAGTGAAGCTCTCCACGACCACTTACGATCCATACATCAGGAGAATCTGTGTTTTCTACACGTAAACTTACGTCAGTTTGAAGTTCTTGTAATAATCTTTCTTCAATTTTACGAGAAGTTACAAATTTACCTTCACGACCAGCAAAAGGTGAATTATTAACTAAGAAAGTCATTTGAAGCGTTGGCTCATCAATACGTAAGATTGGAAGTGCTTCTTGTTGTTCAGCAGGACATACTGTTTCACCAACGTTGATATCTTCCATACCAGATACAGCTACTAGGTCACCAGCTTTTGCTTCTTGGATTTCAATACGCTTTAATCCAATAAATCCAAACATTTTCGTAATACGGAATTGTTTAACTGATCCATCAAGCTTCATTAATGCAACTGATTGACCAACTTGCATAGTCCCACGGAAAATACGACCGATTCCGATACGACCTACATAGTCATTGTAGTCTAATAATGTTACTTGGAATTGTAATCCCTCTTCACTATTATCAATTGGAGCTGGGATGTGCTCAATAATTGTATCAAACAAAGCATTCATATTTGATTCTTGTTTAGCAGGATCAGACTCTAAACTTGATGTTCCGTTGATTGCTGATGCGAATACAACTGGGAATTCTAATTGATCTTCGTCTGCACCTAATTCAATAAATAAATCGATTACTTCATCTACTACTTCATCAGGACGAGCGAAGTCACGGTCAATTTTGTTTACAACTACGATTGGTGTTAAATGTTGTTCTAAAGCTTTTTTCAGTACGAAACGAGTTTGAGGCATACATCCTTCATATGCATCAACTACTAAAAGAACACCATCTACCATTTTCATGATACGTTCTACTTCTCCACCAAAATCGGCGTGTCCAGGTGTATCCATGATGTTAATACGTTTACCTTCGTATTGAATTGCTGTGTTTTTAGCTAAAATTGTAATTCCACGTTCACGTTCTATATCATTTGAGTCCATTGCACGCTCATTAACGTTTTCGTTTGAACGGAATGTACCTGATTGTTTTAATAATTCATCAACTAACGTTGTTTTACCATGGTCAACGTGAGCAATAATTGCGATATTGCGTAAATCTTCTCTTTTTTTCAAAATATATTCACTCCTAAAATGTATACACATCTGTTTTCATTATTAACTAAAACATTATAGCACATGCATGGCGAAATTTATCAATAAAATGTTTAATCAAAAATATAAATTATTAATAAAAATTTATTAAATATTTATTTTTTTCAAATTTACATCCGATTCGACAGAGAGTAAAATAAGATATGAACAGGAGGATTCATCATGTCTAACACTAAGTTTCGGCTTTTCTGCGTAGCACTTTTATCCGTAATCTTCTTAATTCTAGTTGGTATTATGCTAGCAGAACTAAGTATTATAGGCGCTGTCATTTCACTAATTATTTCAATTTCATTAGTTGGTTATGGTTTTTCATTACGTGCTAAATTAAAAAGAGAAGGTAAGTTTTAATATCTTACCTTCTCTTTCTTTATTGTAAAAATTCGATGTAGTCGCTCATTAATTCTTTTTGAATTGAAGGATTACTTATTAGTACTGAGCTTTTTTTCAATATCGAAAGTTTTTCATTTTTTAGCGTTGTACATATTCCACCAAGCTCTTCAACTATAATCTTACCCGCAGCAAAATCCCATGGAGATAATCTTGGTGTAATATATGCATCGATTCGCCCCATTGCAACATAGACCATTTCGATCGCAGCAGTTCCATAAGATCTACTTCCTCTAACTCTACGAACAAGCTCTCCTAATTTTTCATGGTTTAAATAACGATTTTTTGTTAACCAAATCGCATTTACAGCTACTATAGCCTCTTCGATTACAATATTTTTCAAAGGAGTTATTTCTACATCGTTTAAAAATGCACCTTCTCCTTTTTTAGCGAAGTATAGTTCGTTATGTATTACATCCAATATAAATCCCATTTTACCGATTCCGTTTTCATAAATACCTAATGAAATTGCAAAATTACGTTTTTGATGGACAAAATTCATCGTTCCATCAATCGGATCAAGAATCCATACAATTCCATCTACTTGATCCAATTCATCGCCTTTGCCTTCTTCACCGAGCAAGTAATGATTCGGAAACTTCTTTTTTATTTTTTCATAAAAGAATTTTTCAATTTCTTCATCTTTATTTGTTACTAAATCATTTTCATTCGATTTCGTATTGATTGTAATCGAGTCATATAGAGAGCTTTTAATATTTTCAGCTGCCTCTTGAAGCAAGTTTCTTGCGAATTGTTCAATTTCTTTCCAGTCTTCATTCATCTTTAACACTCCAAACTCTCGTGCTGAACTATTTATATTATGGTCCTGTATATCAGTTTACCAATTTTATCCTAAAAAAACCTAATGAAATGATTTTTATTTAATTGAGGAACTTTTTTAGAGGGTGGGCATACGATAAATCATTGGGCGGGCGCTTAGAAGAATGTGCACACAGAAAAACGAACCTATTTAAAGGTTCGGTAAATAAAATTCGCTAAGCTTCTAGACGAATTAATTCTAATCTTAATAATTCTAATTTCTTCTTTGATTCAATCATTGCATCACTGTCATTCACTGTCATAGCATCAAATAAAGTAGCTAATTCGTAATCTAATTCTAATCTAAGTACAGGTATTCTCTTTTCAGCATCAGTTCTTTTTAACGCATTAATCACTTGTCTCATCGTTATCCCTCCATAGAATATAAGTTGCAAAACAAATTGTAAAAGTTAATTAACAAAATTTTCTGATTTTTATCTTGCTACTAATATATGTTATTTAAGCTTATAATGTAACTAAATTATACAGAAACATATTACCCATTTGTTTTGGACAAACATGGTATACTAATCAGAGAAATAAAGCTAGGGGGTTCCAATATGGTTCAAACTTTTTTTAAAGAAAGTGATTTTGAAATATTTACAACTGACTCAACATTAGAAAATAGAATGAGTGCTATACAAAATGAAATTCAACCAAAGTTTAAAGAAATTGAAGAAGAAATATTACCATTTTTAAATGTACAATCTGATCAAACTTTTTTTGGTCATATCGCTAAGCATGCTCGTCGAACTGTGAATCCTCCAAAAGATACTTGGATTGCGTTTGCTACAAATAATCGTGGATACAAAATGCTTCCTCATTTCCAATTTGGACTGTGGGGTACACATCTTTTTGTCTATTTTGGCATTATTTACGAAAGTCCAAATAAGCAATCGATTGCAATTAATTTTGAAAAAAATAAAAATAAACTTTACAAAATAATTCCAAAAGATTTTGTTGTTTCATACGATCACATGAAGCCTGATGTAATTCAAAAAAGTAAAATGAAAAAAGATGATTTCAGTGCGGTTATAAAAAGATTTCATGATGTAAAAAAAGCTGAATTTCTTTGTGGAATAACGATTCCTAAAGATGAAGCGATTACACTTACAAAGGATGAACTAATCCAACGTATTATAGAAACATATAATACTTTAATTCCATTATACAATATAAGTGTAAAATGAATTAATATAAGTGTTGTTTAATTATACATATGTCAAAATCAAAAGTCTATGCCCATTCTTTACACATTTTTCGACAGGACGAATTATGAAATTAATTTCAAAAGTCTAGGGATGTACATTTAAAGCCCATTTAAGGTAGCTAATAAACCTTTAATGGGCTTTTATTTTTGTTTTAATATATTATGTTTTATCTAGATTGCATTTTAATCTTATCGCCAGGTGCACCCTTTTTAGCTTTTTGTATTACTTGATATGCAGAATAGCCCGATAGCTCCTCTAATTCGTTACATAATTTTTTTTCTTCAGCAATGCTAGGTACGATTGACTTAAACTGTTTATACGCAGTCATTAGTTCTTCACGTTCTACTCCCTTTTCATATGCTTTTTCTACTGATGTGTAGAACGCTATTACTTCGATTGTCTCATTTGTTGACCAATCATATGAAATTGGGTATTGGTAATCCATTCAATTCACTCCTACTTTTATGTAATTAATTCCATTTTAACACATTTTTCAAATTTCATTCTTTATTTAAAAATTGATATAATTTCATCTCAATGAATAAAATTTCATAAATTTGTAATATTTTTCTATACAGAAAATTCATAGAATGATATAATCTTTTTGTTTTTCAAATGAAGGTAAGACAGTTTTTAACTTAATGAGAGTAAACAGTTGAATTGTTTACAAACATATCACTTCCGAAAAACACTATTATTCATTAAATGGGGTGTATGTTAAATGAAACAAAATGAAACACCGTTATTTTCTTCTTTATTAGAACATGCAAAGAAGAACCCTATTCAATTCCATATTCCTGGACATAAAAAAGGAAATGGAATGGATCCTACTTTTAGAGAGTTTATTGGTGACAATGCATTATCAATCGATTTAATCAACATTGCTCCTTTAGATGATTTGCATCATCCAAAAGGTAAAATAAAACAAGCACAAGATCTTGCAGCTAAAGCTTTCGATGCAGACCACACTTTCTTTTCGGTACAAGGCACAAGCGGTGCTATTATGACAATGGTAATGAGTGTTTGTGGACCTGGCGATAAAATAATCGTACCAAGAAATGTTCATAAATCTGTTTTATCCGCAATCATTTTCTCAGGAGCGACACCAATATTTGTTCATCCTGAAATTGATAGTGAATTAGGTATTTCTCACGGTATTACAACAAATGCAGTTAAAGAGGCTATATTAAATAATCCAGATGCTAAAGCAGTTCTAGTCATTAACCCTACATACTTTGGATTTGTAGCTGACTTAAAAAGCATTGTTGACTTAGCACATTCACATGGCCTTGCCGTTTTAGTTGATGAAGCTCACGGTGTACATATTCATTTCCATAATGAATTACCGATGTCTGCGATGCAAGCAGGGGCTGACATGGCCGCTACGAGCGTACATAAGCTTGGAGGGTCAATGACTCAAAGTTCCATTTTAAATGTAAGAGAAGGCCTTGTAAATGTTCACAGAGTACAATCTGTTTTAAGTATGCTGACAACTACGTCCACATCCTATTTATTACTTGCTTCATTAGATGTTGCAAGAAAAAGATTAGCGACTGTTGGTGAAGAATTACTTACAAACACTATTAGACTAGCAAATAATGCACGAAATAAAATTAATTCAATAAATGGTCTATATTGTCCTGGTTATGACTTAGTTGGTAATGAAGCAACATTCAATTTTGATCCTACCAAGTTATTAATAAGTGTAAAAAAATTAGGTATTACTGGTCATGATGTTGAAGTTTGGTTAAGAGAGCGTTTTAATATTGAAGTAGAAATGTCTGATTTGTATAGTGTTCTTTGCATTTTAACTCCTGGAGACAGCGAAGAAGATATTCAGCAGTTAATGCACGCACTTGAAATATTAGTAACTGAATTTGAAATTTCAGAGCGTAATACAAATTTAAATGTTGAGATTCCTACTATTCCAAATTTAGCAGTCTCACCAAGAGATGCATTCTATTCAGAAACAGAGTCTGTTCCATTAGAGGATTCTGTAGGAAGAATTATCGCTGAGTTTGTAATGGTTTATCCACCTGGAATTCCAATCTTCTTACCTGGTGAAGAGATTACACTTGAAAATCTCGTTTATATTAAAAAGAATATTGAAGCAGGACTACCTGTTCAAGGTCCAGAAGATGAAGAATTATTAACATTAAAGGTATTAAAATAAATAAACTCACAAAAAGAAACTAAGGATTTTTAGAATATGTCTTCACACTAAAACTAGGAAATGAAACCTAGTTTTTTTGTATTATAAATCACATCTAACTCATATAGGCATATGATAGGTAAGGTAATTATACTGATGCGTATTAAAAATTGTTTTTATGTTAGGATGTGGACTTATTGATAGTCGTGAATAATAAAATTGTTCATGCTTCATTAAAAAATAGCGAAGATTCAAATAATAAGCTTTATCAAGAAATATTGTCTAATTTAACATCTAGTAAAAAGTCACATATTTATAAATCAGAGAAAGAATTATCATTTGATGTAACACTTCGAACTTATGTCCTTCAGGCGTCTAAAGAACTCTTAACAAGTGGTATGCAATTTAGAGTTTTTAGAAGAGCTTATTGTAATCCAATGTTTTGGATTCGTACACCAATGGGAGGATTCAGACTTAGGCCAGGCATAAGAGCTTCAATGGGAATTTATGATATATTTCGAAACGGACAATTTTATGCAACTGAATGTGCTACTGCAATCATAATGGTCTTTTATAAGGCCCTATTAGATTTATACGGCTATGAAATTTTTGATCAAATTTTCGATAACGGTTTTTACTTATACACTTGGAATTATGACCCTAAATTAGCCATATTAACGGCTGAAGTTGATCGCCCAGCACCAGGCGATGTAGTTTATATAAAAAATCCAGAAGTCGATCCAATGACTCCAGAATGGCAAGGGGAAAACACAGTATGTATGGGAAGTGATTATTATTATGGTCACGGAATCGGCATACGGGGGCTTCGAGAGATCATTTACCATTTAAATATGCATAGATATCCTTTTGCAATGGTTTCTGCTTATTTAACAAATTTGAATACAAGAATTGACTCTAATGAAATGGCTCAATATTTAAAAGACAATTCAAAATTGATACCAGTTAAAACGCGAGAAGTTTCATCTGATGTAGTAACAGCAAGAATTGGAGATCAAACTCAAATTGCATAATTAAAAAAAATGGCGACTCTTAAGTCAAAGGACTTTTGAGTAGCCTTTTTTATTTACGTTTATAAAAGTACGACACGGGCGAACACTTTGTGAACTTTATTGATAAAGTTGTGAACTTCGTTGATAAAAGCGTATTTCTCGTTGATAAAATCATGTTTCTCGTTGATAAAAGCATAATTCTCGTTGATATCTTGATAAATTCCGTTGATAAAAGCCTAATCACGATGAAATAGTGATTAATTTCAAAGGTAAAGCCGTAAGTCTCATTGAAATATCATAAAACTTTACTGAATTTTAAAAGATTAATAGTAATTGCCTATTATTAAGAAGATAAATACATAAAAACCCACAAGAAAAAAATACCTCCTTGTGGGTTTTGCTTCATTATATAAATGCCTTTTTAGTTCGACTCTTAGACATTAATTTTATATTATTATTTATCAACCTTCATTTTCTGCTGATTGACACTCTTCGCAATCTTTTACATAAAGTGTTGTTACTTTTTCATCCTCAAAATGACCTACTGTTTTATCACAACATTTGCACACGAACGTTCCCATGATGTAACCCCTTTCATAATGTTGTATTAATCAACTGATTTCATTATAAAGTGTTATACTTATTTACGCAACAGGTAAATAAGTATAACTTTATTTTTCTAATACCACATTATTCAAAAGGTTTGGGAACGTGTAAATGTTTTAATTAGTATAACACATTTATTTTTTATTCATAACTCTCCTCTATACTTGGTGACGGAAGCCAGTCGGCTAAATAATCTGCAAGCTGCATTGCTTCTTCTTCTGTTTTTAGTTTACACAAAAATTTTAATTGATTAGGAAACGATACATCTTGGCGATCTAATACGATACATTGCCTTGATTGCATACAAATGACGAGTGGCTTCCCAAAGAACATGTTCGTATATACAATGCCAATATCGTATCTTACATCATGAGCGACAAACCCTACAAATCTTACTCTTGCATTTTCATGATCATCATATAGTTTTTCAAACATAGTATCACCCACTCCTCTTCTTAAGTGTTGTAAATTAATACATATGAAGAAAAATTTAAATTAATACCGAATACTTGTCTAAAAATTTGAAATAATGTTATGATAAAAATGATTAAAAGTGATGTTTTTCTCAAAAAACGTCTTAGGGGGAAATATAAAAATGGTTCAACAAGCTACTATTCAATTAGTGGATAAATCAAAATACGAAGAAGCAAACTTAGAATTATTAAATACTTTAATAAATGATTACATACAATCTTCTACTAAAATCGGTCAACAAGTTGACTGGAATTATGAAAGGGCTTCATTTCCTTATTCTATTTCCAATAAAAAATTAGATGACCAAGATGCTCTTTATTTACAAAGTGAAGATTCACGCTATAAACATTTTGTTGTTTCAATTCAAGACAATAAAAACATAGTGATTACACTATTACCAAACTCAACTTATGGAGATAAAGGTAAAGCAAATGAACTTTGCAGATATTTAGCTCAAAAAATTGAAGCAAAGCTTGAACTATTTAACAAACGAATCATGTATTTTTATAAAAGATAATTTAAAATAATTTAACGATTGCTTGACAAAAGAAAAAGATCGAAGCGTAAAAGCAAGTAATAACAATACTTGCTTTTCTTGTATTCCCAACATATTTTGCAATTAAATACAGCTGGTAGAAAAAGACTATAAACAAAATGACTTTCGAATAAACTTGATCTCTTTTAGACAATAACAATACAAATGAAAAACCTACCCAAAAAAATTGATGGATCATTAATACGATTAATTGTTTCCTCATCTATACTCCCACCATTCAATCATCAATTACTAGAAGTGTTTTCTAAAAGTTATGCTAGACATGCCTTAATCATGCAAAAAAACCTCCTATCTAATAAAGAGGATCCAGGCAATTGAATGATGATAATTTTCACTTAAGGATATTCAATTTTCATGGTGCGAAACCTTGACCTATAGCGGGCCATTTGTCTCTTTAACCCCCCCTCAATTCCAATTCCAATAGGTGTCGAGCACTGTCCACTCCAATCAGACTCTTCTACAAAAAGAGATTTATTACTATTTTTGGCTAAGTGAAACACATCATTAAATTTCATCAATAGGTTTGCCAATCGTGATTCATCCTCCTCCTATCTCAAACTACCATTTAAAACTATCAAAATAACTCTCAAGTTTTATATTTGTATATTTGTATGCTTTCAAAATGGACTAGCATGAATAAGATATAGCATTACTAAGTAATATTGCTCAGAATTTCCCGCCACCTCTTAGCTGTCCTAGTGGTTTTAGCTGTAGAAGAATCACACTTGGAGGTATTATTGGAATAGAAACGGGTGTAAATCCAGCTGCAAAAGAAATCTTTGTTGGGTTTATTATCGCTGGTGTATCATTAGAAGGAGTTGTTTTAAGTCTTTCAAATCCTAGAGCAGTTTTAGGTGGAGAGATTTATATTGCAAAGGCCGAACTAGTTTTAGAATTCGCAATTGAAAATCTACCTGTACTTTATCTCAGTGGAGAAGCATGTATCGGACCAGATATTCTTGGCTTACGTACATGTACGGGACTATCTCGCACAAGAATTGGGTTTTAACTAAAACTCTTTACTAGTTAATTTTTTACAAACTCTCGTTAAAAAACATATTTCTAACAAAAAAAGAAGACCTCCAATTAATGAAGGTCTTCTTTTTATATTATTTTTAGAAGCATTACTTAAGAACGTGGATTGGATGACCCATCGCTAATTCAGCAGCTTCCATTGAGATTTCACCTAATGTTGGGTGAGCATGAATTGTTTGAGCAATATCCTCAACGCTCATGCAAGCTTCAATTGCAAGGCCTAGTTCAGAAATGATATCTGAAGCATTTACACCTGCAACTTGAGCACCAACTAGTACTCCATCTTCTTTACGAGAAACTAATTGTACGAATCCGTCAGTTGAATTAAGTGATAATGCGCGACCATTTCCACCGAATGGGAATTTTGCAACATTTACAGCTAATCCTTCTTCGTCCGCTTGTTTTTTAGTATAACCAACAGTTGCTAGTTCTGGATCAGTGAATACTACTGCTGGGATTGCTAAGTATTCAATTTGACTAGGCATACCGCTAATTGCTTCAGCAGCTACTTTACCTTCATAAGAAGCTTTGTGAGCTAATGGAGGTCCAGCAATTACATCACCAATTGCAAATATGTTTTTAACTGTTGTACGAGCTTGTTGATCAGTTGTAATTACACCACGTTCGTTAATTTCAACACCGATATTTTCTAAGCCCATCTCACGAGAGTTAGGGAAACGTCCAACTGTTACTAATACGTAATCAGCTTCGATTTCTTTCATTTCGCCGTTAGCTTCGAATTTAACAGTTACGCCATCAGCTGTTTCTTCAACGCCTTTACCGAATGCTTTTGTTACGATATCAACATTGCCTTTTTTCTTTAATCCACGTTTAACAATTGAGCTCATTGATTTTTCGAAACCATTTAAGATTTCATCACCAGCTTCAAGAATTGTTACGTGAGTACCAAAGTTAGCATATGCTGTACCTAATTCCATACCGATATAGCCGCCACCGATCACAACTAATTTCTTTGGAATTTCAGTTAAGTTTAATGCACCTGTTGAATCAATTACACGTTTGCTCCATTTGAAACCAGGGATTTCGATTGGAGTTGATCCTGTTGCAATAATTGCATTGTTGAAAGAATATGTTTGAGCAGAATCTTCAGTGATTACACGAATTGAATTCGTATCATTAAAGTATGCTTCACCAGTAATAACTTCAACTTTATTACCTTTTAATAAACCAGCTACACCGCCAGTTAATTTATTAACAACACTGCTTTTCCAAGCTTGAACTTTTGTAAAATCAACTTTTACATTTTCAGCTGTAATACCGATATCTTCAGAATGCTTAGCAGTCTCATAACGGTGACCAGCTGTAATTAATGCTTTTGAAGGAATACAACCTACGTTTAAACATACTCCTCCAAGATTACCTCTTTCAACTACCGCTACTTTTTGTCCAAGTTGTGCTGCGCGAATTGCTGCAACATAACCACCAGGACCGGCACCGATAACGACCGTATCTAGTTCAATTGCAAAATCTCCTACTACCATTTATCTTACGCCTCCATTAATAATAATTCTGGATCATTTAATAATCGTTTAATGTGGTTTAAAGCGTTTTGAGCTGTTGCACCATCGATAATACGGTGGTCAAAGCTTAATGATAACGCTAATACTGGAGCTGCTACGATTTCTCCATTAATAACTACTGGTTTCTCAGCGATACGACCAATACCTAAAATAGCAACTTCAGGGTGGTTAATAACTGGAGTAAACCATTGTCCACCAGCTGAACCAATATTTGTGATTGTGCAAGTTGCGCCTTTCATTTCTGCAGGAGCTAATTTACCATCACGTGCTTTTGTAGCTAACTCGTTAATTTCAGCAGAAATTGAGAAGATAGCTTTACGATCAGCATCTTTAACAACAGGTACTAATAAACCTTTATCAGTGTCTGCAGCGATACCGATGTTATAGTAATGTTTGTGTACGATTTCGCTAGTAGCATCATCGATTGATGTATTTAATGCTGGGAATTTACGTAATGCAGAAGTTAAAGCTTTAACAACATAAGGTAAGAATGTTAATTTGATACCTTGTGCAGCTGCAACATCTTTATATTTTTTACGGCTAGCAACTAGTTTTGCTACATCTACTTCATCCATTAATGTAACGTGTGGAGCAGTGTGTTTAGAGTTAACCATTGCTTTAGCGATTGCTTTACGAATTCCACTCATTTTTTCACGAGTTTCAGGGTATGCACCTTCTGGAATTGGCATAGCTTTTGGAGCTTCTTGAGTAGCTGGAGTTTCAGTTACAACTTCAACAGCAACCTCAGTTTGTGCAGCAGCAGCTGGTGCTACTCCACCTAATAAGAATGCATCTACGTCATTTTTAGTTACACGGCCATTTTTACCTGAACCTGGAACAATGCGTAAATCAACATTTTTCTCACGAGCATATTTACGTACAGATGGCATTGCAATTACATGAGCTTTTGGCTCAATTGCAGCAACTGGTGAAAGTGGTGCAGCATCTGTTTTTGGTTCAGCTTGCTCATAAGATTCTTGTACTTTTGCTTGAACTGCTTCAGCAGCTTCTGGTACTGGAGTAGTTGCTGGAGCTTCTTCAGCATGTTGACCTTTAAAGCTAATGTTTTCATAACCAGGAGCATCTAAACGTACTAATACGTCACCTACAACTGCAACTGTTCCTTCTGAAACTAATACTTCTAATACTTTACCTTTAACAGGTGATGGAATTTCTACTACTGATTTATCGTTTTGTACTTCACAAATGATATCATCTTCATTTACTTCGTCGCCTGCTTTAATAAACCATTTTACAATTTCACCTTCGTGAATACCTTCACCGATATCTGGTAATCTAAATTCAAATAGACTTGCCACTGAGTTTGACACAGATTTCTACCTCCGAACAAAATTAAATTAATTTTTAAATTTTATCTATCTATAATGTAAGAAAGGTATTGATGAATTCATCAAATACCTTTCTCTATTTTTGTTAAATAATCATTAGAAGTTTAAAACTTTTTGAATACCTTCAACTACATCTTTATGGTTTGGTAACCAAACAGTTTCTGCTTCTGAGAATGGGTATACAGTGTCAGCTGCAGTAATACGTACAACTGGTGCTTCTAATGAAAGGATACAACGATCATTAATTTCAGCAACAATATTTGCAGCAATACCAGCTTGTTTTTGTGCTTCTTGTACAACAACTGCACGGCCAGTTTTCTCAACAGACGCAACGATTGCAGCAGTATCTAATGGGTGAATAGTACGTAAGTCAACAACTTCTACTGATACACCTTCTTTTTCTAATTCTTCTGCAGCTTTTAATGCAGTGTGAACCATTGCACCGTAAGCAAATACAGAAACGTCTTTACCTTCACGTTTAACATCAGCTTTACCTAATTCGATTGTGTACTCACCTTCAGGTACATCTTCACGGAATGAACGATATAATTTCATGTGCTCTAAATAGATAACTGGATCATTATCACGAATAGATGAAATTAAAAGACCTTTCGCATCTTTAGGTGTTGAAGGAATAACCACTTTTAAACCTGGAGTTTGAGCCATTAATCCTTCTAAACTATCCGCGTGCATTTCTGGAGTATGAACCCCACCACCAAATGGTGAACGGAAAGTAATTGGAGAAGTAAAACGACCACTTGTACGGTAACGCATACGAGCAGCTTGGCCTGCGATTGAGTCCATAATTTCGAATAAGAATCCGAAGAATTGAATTTCTGCTACTGGACGGAAGCCTTCAATACCAAGACCGATTGCTAGTCCACCAATTCCTGATTCAGCAAGTGGTGTATCGAATACACGCTCTTCGCCGAAATCTGCTTGTAAACCTTCAGTTGCACGGAATACACCACCGTTTACTCCAACGTCCTCACCGAATACGATTACAGTAGGATCGTTTTTCATTTCAACGCGTAATGCATCTGTGATAGCTTGAATCATTGTCATTTGCGCCATGACTTACTTCGACTCCTTCTCTTTGAAAATTGCATATTGCTCTTCAATATTACTTGTTTTAGTTTCGAACATATTTTCCATTAAATCAGTAACTTTTTGTTTTGGTTCTTGGTCAGCAAGTTTAATGCCATCTTTAATCGCTTCTTTTGCTTCTTCGATAATTGCATTCTCTTCTTCTTCAGTCCATAGACCTTTTTTCTCTAAGAACTTACGGAAACGAACGATTGGATCTTTTGCTTCCCACTCATTTTCAGTATCTTTTGTACGGTAACGAGTTGGATCATCACCAGCCATTGTATGTGGACCATAACGGAATGTTAAAGTTTCGATTAACGTTGGACCTTCACCATTTACTGCACGTTTACGAGCTTCAGAAGTAGCTGCATAAACTGCTAAAGGATCCATACCATCAACTTGAATACCTGCAATACCTACTGCGATTGCTTTTTGAGCAATTGTTCTAGCTTTTGATTGCTTAGAAACTGGAGTTGAGATTGCGTATCTGTTATTTTGTACAATGAAAATTGCAGGAGCGTTATAAGCACCAGCAAAGTTTAATCCTTCGTAGAAATCACCTTGAGAAGAACCACCGTCACCTGTATATGTAATAGCAACAGAGTTTTTACCTTTTAATTTCATACCAAGCGCAACACCAGCAGCTTGAATAATTTGAGCACCAATAATAATTTGAGGGAAAATTACGTTAACATCTTGAGGAATTTGACTTCCAACGAAATGTCCACGTGACCATAAAAATGCTTTATATAATGGTAAACCGTGCCAAATCATTTGAGGCACATCACGGTAACCAGGTAGGATAAAGTCTTCTTTTTCAAGAGCAAATTGACTTGCTAATTGAGAAGCTTCTTGTCCAGCAGTAGGAGCGTAGAAACCTAAACGACCTTGTCTGTTTAATGAAATAGAACGTTGATCAAGGACACGAGTCCATACCATACGCTTCATTAATTCTTTTAATTTTTCATCAGATAATTCTGGCATCGCTGCTTCGTTAACGATTTCGCCCTCTTCGTTTAAAATTTGAAGAGTTCCAACTGAATCACCAAATTGAAGCATATGATTCATTAATTCAGAAACAGTTTGTGTATTCTTCATTTCTTTTGTTTCCTTTCCATCTACTTTCTTAGTAGTAGTTGCCACTTAACCCACACCCTTCTTTAATTATCGAGGATTTATTTACTATATCCATCATGTGTATTTTCTTAGGAATAATTACAAGTAATGAAAACTTATAATTAAAAACTGTACTTATACGATTTGTGTATTACACTAGTACAACATTGAACACTAGTACAGTTTATAACACGTTCACAAACACGTCAAATATTTTGTTGTATTATTTTATTCATGATTTTTCGGAAAACTTTTCTCATTTTTCTTACCCTGTACTACCTTTGAAACAGCAATCTGTTATACAATAACAGAAACTCTTTAAAATTATACTTAAATAGCTAATAACTTAAATTTTTTATCGTAAATTCCAAACTGTACTACAACGATTTTTATTGAATATATCTAGGTAATTCCATTTATTTACCATATTTTTCATATATGTCTTTTTGTAGATCATTTAATTTTTGAGTATAAAGATTTAATTGATCATTATATTTAATGACATCTTTATAGTTCTTATTTGTATTCTTTGTCTTACTCTTAACATTTTTTAAATCAACTTTTTTCTGAGATAATAACTGATAAATTGAAAGATCTGTTTCAATCGCTTCTTTATATTTCGAATTCAATTTATCGTATAAATTTGTTCTGTCTCTCCAGGTTTTAATGAAGTTATTTACTTCATTGCGAAACTTTTCATCTTTAGTTTCAATGTTTATTGTTTGAAGTTCTTCAATTTTTATGTCTATATCGTGAATTAATTTTGACTCCTCTTTTACTCCTTCTTTCCGCTCATTTAATAAATTAATCGCAAGTTTAGCCGACTCTTGTCTTTTATTTACTTCATTAATTTTATATAAATAAATTTTTTCATAATACTCCAGCTCTTTAATTTCTAATTTTTGGATTTTCTCACCAGCTTTTTGAAACTTTTGCTCCATTTTCGCAATTTCACTTAATTTATTTATAACTAATTTTCTTTGATTTGCTTGAGAAGTACAGCCCATACAAAAGATTAATAAAAGACTTACTATAAGAAATAAAGAATAGATTTTTTTATACATAATTCCACCCAATTTTTTGTCATGATTAGTTTCATATTGCATCTTTTCATACTTTTTATACGTCCTCAAAAATAATATGGTCACATACCCACACACTTTATGTACTTTTTCATAATTTGTAGTATCCGCTATATGCGGAAACAGTTTAAAGGGAGGTTATTATATGTACGGTTACGGATACGGAAAAGGTGGATACCCTGGTTATGGCGGCGGATGCGGATGCGGTTACGGTGGTTTCGCATTAATCGTTGTTCTATTCATTTTATTAATTATCGTTGGTGCAGCTTTCGTTTTATAATTCACACTAACACAGCCTCTATTATTAAATGTATAACCACAAACTTTAGGAGCGATTTTATATCGCTCCTTTTTCAATTTCAATCTTCGCCCCTTTACTGACAATTTAAAAAAGATTTGTTAGACTAAACTAATAATACTAGTCAATAGTACATATTTATTTTTTGAAAAAATGAAGGAGTGAAGTTCATTTGATTACAATGACAAATATAATTCGAGAGGGCGACCCTAGATTAAGGGAAGTATCGAGCGAAGTAATTTTACCACCATCGGTTGATGATATAAATTTAGCTAATTCATTATTAGAGTATGTTATTAATAGCCAAAACCCAGAAATTGCTACAGAATACGGATTACGTTCAGGTATTGGTTTAGCAGCACCACAAATAGGCATTTTAAAAAGAGCGATTGGTGTTCATGTAACTGACCAACAAGGCAATTTATTTAGTTATGCTTTATTAAATCCAAAAATTATTAGCCACTCTGTAGAACAAGTTTACTTATCCGGTGGTGAAGGTTGTCTATCAGTTGATCGTGATGTTCCTGGATATGTTCCTCGTTATGCAAGAATCACTGTTAGTGGTTTTGACACTAGACTTGGTGAAGTGAAAATCCGTTTAAAAGGATTACCAGCAATTTGCTTCCAGCATGAAATTGACCATTTAAATGGTGTAATGTTCTATGATCATATAAATAAAACGAATCCATTCTCTCCTCCAGAAGGTGCAGCACCCTTAGAGAGAAATTCATAAAAAAAACAGGGGTCGTCCTAAAAGTCAGCTAACTGACAATTAGGTGGCCCCTATTTATGTATAAAAAATATTGTTAAAGCCTATTAAAGACATTCTTGCGGGTTTTTCAATAAAAAAAGAGGATGTCATTAAGACATCCCATTTTTATTAAAGCAATCCTGCCCATTTTAAACCGTTTAAAATACCGTCTTCATCAACATTCGTTGTTATATGATTTGCTAGCTTTTTAAGAGGTTCTACTGCGTTCCCCATAGCAATACCAGTGCCGACCTTTTCAATCATTTCTAGGTCGTTTAATCCATCACCAAATGCGAATACATTTTGCATATCAAACCCTAGATGATTTACCATTTGTAAAATTCCATTTGCTTTTGATCCACCGACTGGTAAGACATCTGATGAGTAATCATGCCAACGAATGAAATTAAACTGATTAAAACCATCTGTTAATAAAGATTCTTTATGCTCTTCGCAAAATAATAACACTTGATAAATTTCACGATTTTGATAAAAATCATGTTGTATTTCAGGATGAACCATTTTAATTGTAGCCATCGCCTCTTTAATATGGAGATTTGTATCTGTCGATGCTCTCATCGTTTCATTGTTTAAATAAATAAGCGGAATATCAAGCTCTTTTGCTTTTTGAGTAAACAGATGAAGTTGTTCTTCATTTAATGCATGGCTGTGAATTCTTTCACCTTCAAATTCAGCATATTGTCCATTTAAACTAACAAAAGTATTTATGTTTAATTCTTCACGAATTTCTTTAAACATAAATGGCGCACGACCAGTTGCGATCCCAACATGAATATCTTTATTTTGTAGTTCTGAAATAGCTTTCTTTGTACTTTCTGGAATTTCTTTATCATGATTTAATATCGTTCCATCTATATCGAAAAAAACAATTGGTTTAGTCATATTTTACTCTCCTCACTCACTAAGATGCTGCATTTGCTTTTGAGTTACTAATTTTTGACTTCTTCTTACTATTTGTAATAAATACTCCTAGAAGTACGATTAATAATCCGATAACCATTTTATATGTTAAAGGTTCGTCTAAAAAGAAAAATCCCCAAACTGAAGCAAAAACAGGAACTATATAAGTAACCATAGTTGCAAATTCTGCACTACCTTCTTTAACCATATAATAAAATAGTAAATATGCCAACCCCGAACATAAAACACCAAGTCCAAATACACCACTAAAAACTTCTAAATTTACAAAAGGCTTAAGTGTCCCTTTTCCTACAATACACATATAAATAAAACTGAAAACACCAGATATAGCAAGTGTTAAAAACGAAATAGTTAAAACATCAATTTTTTGTAAATACTTTTTCGTTAAATGTGAACCAAGCCCATAACAAAATGTAACAAATAACATTAATACTGAATAAATTATATTATTGGAGAAAATTGTTGATGGGTTAATATTCATCATAATCATAAGTCCGATAATCCCAATAAAAAGCCCGATTCCTTGCATCCTTTGAATTCTTTGAGAAAAGAAAAAATAACCGATTAGAAGTGTAGCTATTGGAGTAAACGCATTTAAAATTGCAGCTTCATTACTTTGTAGATGTGTTTCACTAAAAGAAAGAAATAACCACGGAATTGCGTGATTAAATAATGAGATGATAATAATTAAACTCATTTTCGGTAAATTTTTAAAATCAATTTTCACCTTTTTTATTAGCATAATGATTAATAAAGTAACCGCACCAAAGAAACAACGATAAAACACTATTGCTTCAGGGCCGATGTCATTTAAAAGGAGTTTAATAAATAAAAACGATGTACTCCAAATAATACTTAATAAAAACAAGGCTGTGTATAATTTTTTCACATATTTCTCCCCTATCCCTTAAAAGATTCCCTCTATTTTAACGTCTTTTCTGAATATATTGTATGAAAATGCCTTTTCGATCAATACTACACATAAATATACCATGTCCGTGTTGTTTATAAGCAAGTTTAATTTCGTGTATAGGAGGTAAAACTAATGTTACGTAAACTTAGAAAAAAATTAAAAAAACGGCTAAAACTATTATTAAAAAAGAAAAAATACATCTCAATAATTTCTAATATATTTTTAAATTAAACCGTATTTTAGGTAATCTTCAATAAAAAGAATGAAAATATATAAAAAATCACTTATAATATTGAGAAGATAGTGAATTGACAAGGAGAGATTTAAATGATTTTTAAAGTATACTATCAGGAATTACCTTTAGAGGTACCTGTAAGAGAAAAAACTAAAACAGTTTATGTAGAAGCTGAAAGTGAAAGAGAAGTTCGTGCGAAATTATTACCTTTCAATTATAATATTGAGCTTGTTCAAGCTTTAACTGGTGCTCATCTTGAATTCGAAAAACAAAGTGAAAGCTTTAAAGTTCTGGAGCTAGCGTAAACATATGAAATTTCTTAAAAATGATCAAGCTGCCGTATTCGCACTAGGTGGCTTAGGGGAAATTGGAAAAAATACATACGCAGTACAATATCAAGATGAAATTATATTAATCGATGCCGGAATCAAGTTCCCTGAAGATGAACTATTAGGAATAGACTACGTAATACCTGATTATTCTTATTTAGTTCGAAATGAGGAAAAAATAAAAGGTTTATTTATCACTCACGGACATGAAGACCACATTGGTGGTATTCCATATTTATTAAGAGAATTAAATATTCCAATCTATGGTGGTAAACTTGCTCTTGGTTTAATTAAAAACAAACTTGAAGAACATGGTCTTCTAAGAAAAGCTAAATTAATTGAAATTAAAGAAGACGATATCATCAAATTTAGAAAAACAAGCGTAACATTCTACCGTACTACACATAGTATTCCAGACTGTTACGGAATCGTTGTAAAAACTCCTCAAGGACAAGTTGTTCATACAGGAGACTTTAAATTCGACTTTACACCAGTTGGAGAAACAGCTAATTTAACAAAAATGGCTGAAATTGGTAAAGAGGGCGTTTTATGCTTACTTTCAGATAGTACAAATAGTGAAGTATCACATTTTACAATGTCTGAGAGAAAAGTTGGCGATACGATTAATGAAATTTTCCGTAAAGTAGACGGTCGAATTATATTTGCAACATTTGCTTCAAATATTCATCGTCTTCAGCAAGTAGTTGAGTCTGCTATTGCAACTGGACGTAAAATTGCTGTTTTCGGAAGAAGTATGGAAGCAAATATCGAGATTGGACATGACTTAGGTTATATTAAATGTCCTAAAGATACATTTATTGAAGCTTCTCAAATTAACCGTATACCTGCAAATCAACTTGTTATTTTATGTACAGGTAGTCAAGGTGAACCAATGGCCGCATTATCACGTATTGCTAATGGTACACACCGTCAGATCCAAATTATCCCTGGAGATACAGTAGTATTCTCTTCTTCACCAATTCCAGGTAATACAATGAGTGTAAATCGTACGATCAACTTATTGTATCGTGCTGGCGCAGAAGTAATTCACGGATCATTAAATGACATTCACACTAGTGGTCATGGTGGTCAAGAAGAGCAAAAATTAATGCTTAGACTAATGAAGCCAAAGTATTTTATGCCAATTCACGGTGAATATAGAATGCAACGTATGCACGCTAAACTTGCAATGGATTGTGGAGTTCCGGAAGAAAACTGCTTTATCATGGATAATGGTGAAGTATTAGCTCTTCGTTCGGATGAAGCGATGGTTGCAGGAAAAGTACCTTCTGGCAATGTTTATATTGATGGAAGCGGTATCGGTGATATTGGTAATATCGTATTAAGAGATCGTAGAATTTTATCTGAAGAAGGTCTTGTAATCGTTGTCGTAAGCATCGATATGAAGGAATTTAAAATCTCTGCTGGTCCAGACATTATTTCACGCGGATTTGTTTACATGAGAGAAAGCGGCGATTTAATAAATGAGGCACAAGCAATGATTTCTACTCATTTAAACAAAATCATGGAACGTAAAACGTCTCAATGGTCTGAAATTAAAAATGAGATTACAGATACTTTATCTCCTTTCTTATACGAAAAAACAAAACGTAAACCAATGATCCTTCCAATTATCATGGAAGTTTAATGACATAATTTAAAGGAGTTGTCTTTAAAGTTAAAATACTTTTAAGACAACTCCTTTTTTCGATTATTTTTCAAGAAGTTCCTCTTATTTCACGCCCATACTTATCATTAAATCCTTATGTATATTCTGTTAAATTTAATTTAGACAACGTTCGCATGCGTTAGTTGTAGCGTGATTCTAGTACATCAATATCCAGAATCATCAACTCTCCATTTACCCTTTTTACTATCTCTAATCAGAGTCCAACTAAAATCAGACTGAGTTGAATTTGGCTCCCAACTTCCATCTCCCCCAGTAGAATCGACTTTAAATGTAGAAAGTAAAACAAGTACATTTTTTTCGTTTACACCATTATCCATACCCCCACCATATTGCATATAATCTTTGGAAATTGAATGCGATTCTGTTTCTGAATACCATATATCTGTCATTGTGCATCCTTCATAATCCTTGAATTCTTTCTTTACAGTTTCAACTGCTGCATTTAGTTCATCTTTAGAGTACTGCTTAGATTGTCCTATTTTTACTTTTACTTTGTCAGCATCCATATACGTATACGCACTAGAATTTGAATTAGTATTAGCATCTGTTTGGCGCTGATAGATTAGAATGAATACTCCAACAACTAATAATAAAAAAAGAGGTAAAAAGATTTTCTTGTTTTTCATAAATTTTACTCCTGTTATTTTGTTTTTTAGTAGACGTTTCTTCCAGTAACTTCCACAATTAACATTATACAGGTACATTCCATTACTCTAAACAAGGCTAATTACTCATTCTTTCTTAGAAATTAAATTTATCCTTATGCTACTAAACTGTCATTTACTTAATTAAGAAAATAACGAACGAAGCAACTTACAAATTGTTGAGATTTTAATTTTGCAAAATAGACTAATGCCATTTTTTCGAATTAAACTACTATACAGCAAAATAGAGGATAATCAATTGATTATCCTCTATTTCTTATTGGTCTAATGATGTATATGTTAGCTATGATACACCTTTAAATTAATTTAATAATCCATATCAATCCAGAAAATCATTTTTATCATTATTTTTCAAGAAAACTTTTATAAAAAAAGGTTTATTAAGAACTAAAAATATAAAATACACTGTAAATACGACGAAGAATATGACAAATAGGATAATCAATACAATCGCCAAAGTACTCTTAGCAAAACTTGTTTCGATTCTTAAATAAGGATATAAAATAAATGGTAAATGGCTGATCCCATATCCAAAAAATGCGAAGAAATATTGTAACAATACAAGTATGAACGCTAATCCATATCTCTTTCCTTTTATAACAAAATAAATAGCTAGACAAAAGCAAATGAACGAGATAAGGAAAAACTCCCACACATTATGCATTCGATCAAAATGAACTTTATTATGTAACTTCATTGAAGCAAAAACAATAATACTCGATATGATTGTCGGAGCCGACCAAACTAGTACATACTTTCTTAATTTTACTTCTGACTCAGAATCATTTATTAGTTTTGCAGAGTAGATTAAAAACATTGCACTTATAAATAAAACTGAACATACTGCTAAAAGCATAACGGATAAAGAATAGGAATTCGTTATCAATTTAAATGGATAAAATCGTATATCCGTACCATTTTCGATAATAAATCCACCCTCAGATATTGTTAATACAGTAGATAAAGTAACAGGGATTAGCAAACTTGTAGCACCATATAAAATTAGAAATAACTTACTTCTATTTCCTCCATATTGCTGAAAGGTATAAAACGATCCCCTAACCGCTAAAAAAATCATTGCTACACTACCAGGAACTAATAAAGGGACTCCGTAATAATATGCAACCCTTGGGAATATGCCAACTACACCAACAAAGAAGAAAATGAAGAATAATGTAGCTAACTCCCATATAGATGAAAGATGTCGATTTATTAAGCCAATTAATTTTGGTTCCTCTTTCGTTGAAATAGCATAAAACGCGTAAAAACCTGCACCAAAATCAATTGAAGCAATAATCATGTAGGCATATAGAAACAACCATAATATAAAGATTGCGACCGTTTGAATTTCCAAACTTATTTCCTCCTACAGAAATTTCATAATCTAAAGCTTAGTTTTCTTCATTATACCGATAAAATACTGTTTCTACTAGTTTCTATATGAAGATTATGGAAAATTAAAAAGAGACTTTATTTAAAGTCTCTTTAGTGGTTTGAAATTATTCTACTTTCGCAGCTTCGTCTAGTACTCGATTAACACGTTTTTCTAACATTGGCATTCCGCCTTCTCCAGCTTGGAAATGACGTAATACACCAGTTTTATCAAATACATAATATGAAGGTACATATTTATTTTCAAATGCATCTGTAATTGTATGCTGATTATCAACTAAAATTGTTTGGGTAATTCCGTGTTCCGCTGCAACTTCTTTAATTTTTTCAATATCTAAATCATCTTCAGATCTTGGCATATGAACACTAACTACGTTTAAACGATCTTTATACTCATCTCTAAATGCATTAATATTTGGCATTGCTACTTTACATAAATGGCAACTAACAGACCAAAAATGAATTAATGTTGGTTTGTCACCGATTAAGTTTTCTTTTTGGATTTCTCCATTTAATACTGTTGTTGCGCCGTTTAATTCTGGCATTGGCGAGCGAAGTCTCATTTATTAGTCCTCCTATTTCGTTTCTTTAGCCCTACTTTTTTAACTAAAAGGGCTTGTTCAATTTTTAAAAGTGTTCCGTATTGTGTTTAAAAAGGCCTAACTTTATGTTAGACCTTTTGTCATTGCTTAATTTTATTAAAAATTATAAAGTTGCTTGACCTGGTTTCCAGTTAGCTGGGCAAAGTCCACCAGTTTGTAAAGCTTGAAGTACACGTAAAACTTCATCAACTTCACGACCGATATTGTTGTGGTGTACTACTTGGTACATTAATTCACCTTCTGGGCTGATGATGAATAATCCACGTAATGCAATACCTTCTTCTTCAATTAATACGCCATAATCACGAGAAATAGCGTGGTTTGTATCTGCACCTAATGCATATTTTAATTGGCCTAAACCATTGTCTTTACGGTCAGTGTTGATCCATGCTAAGTGAGTGTGAATTGTATCTGTAGAAACACCTACAACTTCTGCATCAAGATCTTCAAACTCATCATAACGATCAGAGATTGCTACGATTTCAGTTGGACATACGAAAGTGAAGTCCATTGGATAGAAGTATAATACTGTCCATTTATCATTTTTCATGTTTTCTTCTAAGCTTACTTTACCAAATTCTTTATTTGGTAAAACTGCTTCCATTTCAAAGCGTGGTGCTTGTTTTCCTACTAAACGTTCTGCCATCGTTATTACCTCCAATATTTATGTAACTATTTATCATACAAGTGATATTATAGTAAACTACTTATTTAAAGTCAATATTAATTTATAATAATTATTAACTGAAAATCATTTTCACACTACTTTTTCATAAAATCCGTAATAAATTGAATCATTATTGGTATAACATTTTCATCAGGATTTAATTTTTGGTTATGTAATCCAAATTCAGAATTTACACCAATCCAAAACATCAGACCAGGTATTTCCTTTGTCATATAACCAAAATCTTCACCTGTCATAGCAACATTACATTCAACTGCATTAATACCGTCATATTGTCTCGCAAAATTGAAAAATTCATTCGTTAACGATTCATCATTTATTACGCCATAGTAATTACTTCCAAAATCTACATCTATTTTACACTGAAAGCTCTCTTGAAATCCATTCACAAGGCTTTGAATTCTATTTTTTAATTTTATCATTGCTTCTACATTTAGAGCTCTCATAGTACCTTCTAGTCGAACGTGATCTGCAATAACATTTTGAACTGTTCCACCAGTAATTTTTCCAATTGTAATTACCGCACTGTCTAACGGATTCACATTTCGAGAAACGATTGATTGTACTTGAGTGATAAAATGACTAGACGCAACAATCATGTCATTCGTTAAATGTGGGAATGCAGCATGTCCACTTAAGCCATGAAAATCAATAAATAGCTCAGAAGTATGCGCAAATAACATACCAGGTTTTGTCGCGATTGTTCCAACTGGATATTCAGGCGCAATATGTAAAGCATATATCTCATCAGGTTTAAATGATGTAAACTCTTCACTTTTTAGTAAAGGCTCAGCTCCACCTGGACCTTCCTCTGCTGGTTGAAAAATAAACACAACATCATCATTTATAGGTTCATTAACTAGATTAGTCAGTACGCCAAGTGCAATGCTCATATGTACATCATGACCACAAGCGTGCATATTGCCTTCATGTGTTGAAGAAAACTCTAGGCCTGTATTTTCTTTCATTGGTAATCCATCAATATCTGTACGGTAACCAATCGTTTTAGAAGGCTTTATTCCTTTTACTCTAACAAAAATACCAGTTCTCCATGTTTCAATTACAAGTCTTTCTTGATTTAAACTAGATAAGTACTCTAGTAAATATGCTTGTGTTTTAAATTCTTGAAAACCAAGTTCAGGAATTAAGTGTAGATCTCTTCTAATTTGAATAAAAGAATCCATTGCGGCTCCTCTCTAAAAAAAAGCGTAGAATATATTCTACGCTTTATTTGTTATTATTGATTTAATTGACGTAAAGCCTGAATAATTTCAGTCTTTGAAATTGTTTTATCATCGATATCTTTAATTTTTCTAGCTGGAACACCAGCAACTACTGTATAAGGAGCAACATCTTCAGTAACGATTGCGCCTGCAGCTACTACTGCACCTTCACCTACTTTAATACCTTCTAAAACTACTGCATTAGCACCAATTAAAACATTGTCTTCAAGAATAACTGGGTTTGCTGATGGTGGCTCAATTACACCAGCTAAAACAGCACCTGCGCCAACGTGACAGTTTTTACCAGTAGTAGCACGTCCACCAAGTACTGCATTCATATCGATCATAGTGCCTTCTCCAATTACAGCACCGATATTAATTACAGCACCCATCATAATTACAGCGTTATCGCCAATTGTAACTTGATCACGGATAAATGCACCTGGCTCAATACGAGCTTTAATACCTTTAGAATCTAAAAGTGGAATAGCTGAATTACGACGATCTGATTCTACTACGTAATCTTCTATGTATTCTTTTTGCTCTTCAAGGATTACTTTAACATCGTCCCACTCACCAAATAAAACTCCAGAATTTTGAGAAATAAATGATTGAACTGACTCAGTGATTGTAAGCTTGTCTAGCTCACCTTTTACATATACCTTAACAGGTGTTTTTTTAGTACTATTTGCGATAAATGCGATAATTTCATTTGCGTCCATTAATTTCATAATGTATTGCCCCCTTTATTATATCAATAAGAATACTCTATCAAATCTAGTAACTAACAAGCAACATTTTGTCGATTAATCTTTTGTTTTTTTTCTAATTGATTCGATAAATCCAGCTACTTGTTTTAATTTCATGGCATCTCGATTATAAAGTAAGTATGTATCTCGATTTAACCCAGCATCTTCTTTTGTCATTATAGGTGTTTTTATAACACTTTCGTCATTTACATCATGCAACACGGAAGAAGGTAAAATTGCAAAACCTAGACCATTTAATACAAATTGCTTACACGTTTCTATTTGATCAACAACTATTTCGTGTTTAGGTAATGAATTAAAATGCTCATACCACCATGATTGGATCAATTGATAGTAATTTGAATTACTTTTAAACTGGATAAATGGTCTTTGTATATTCTTATAATCCAAAAGATTATGTTTCTTTGTATCGACTAATAATAGTTCATCAGAAAAAAGCAATTCCTTTTCTCCGAACCAATTTTGATTCCCTCTTACAATTGCCAGGTGTACCTCATTTTCATATAAACGATTTGTAATTTCACTACTCCATCCAGTAAAAAGAGAAACCTGAACTTCAGGATAACTTGAAACATATTTTTTTAATACTGGCGGTAACCAGTACTGAGCAACGACAGACGAAACCGCAATTTTTAAAGTACCAGAAATATCTGATTTTAAAATTTGCAATTGCTCTAACATCGTTTGGTATGTTTCTTCCATTTTCCTTGCATAGTTTAAAATAATTTCCCCAGAAGCTGTAATAATCAATCCCTTTTGAGACCGAATAAACAATTCACTGCCAATCTGCTTCTCTAAATTTTGTAGCCTTTGACTAAGAGCCGGTTGAGAAACAAATAGTCTCTCAGACGCTTTCCTCATATTTTTCTCTTCAGATAAAGTAATTATTAAACGAATATCATCAATCTGCATTTAATCCCCCCTTAAGTAGTGCAGGAAAATCATTAAGAGCTCAATTTTTGGCTTTCTATGATCTTTAAGATAAATCCATATGCTTCATATTTAATTCTTTTAAAATCTTTTTCTAGCCCCTTAACTATTCTACCTTACTACTGTACTACATGAATAAAAAAAGTAAGCCAATATTCAAATGACCTACTTTTATCAATTAATGTTTATTGTATCTTCTTACATTTTTATTCAATTGTTTTAAAATCGCTCTTCTAGTTAGTATACCTTCAAACGTATTATTCTCATCTACTACACATACAAAAGGATGATCAACTACAGTTTCAAGCCCTTTAGCTAGCGTATCTGTTGTTTTTAATAGAGGAATTTCTGTACACATTACCTCTTGAACTTTCATATTACTTAAACGATCAAATTCAATTCTTTCTAGCCCAAGTATTCCATCTAATATCATTGAAGTGCTAATTAAGCCAAGTAATTGAAACTTTGGATTTAGAACAGGAATTGATGAATATCCTGATTTTGTAAGTACTAATAAAGCATGCTCCAAACTGTTACCACTTTGTACGTGAGCTACCTTTTCACTCGAAATAATTACTTCTTCTACTTTATGTTCAAAAAATTGTGAACCATCAATACTAATCAAAAACATCGTCCCCCAGGTAGTAAAGTATTAGTATTTAAAAAATGGTTAAAACTAGTAAGTCCATCTAAATAACCATCAGTTAAATAGGCTAGTTACTTCACTAATCATTTGTATAAATTAAAACTTATACATTATTCTATTCTTTAGGACTATGTCCCCTTCCCTATATTATCAGATTTGTAACCCCTTTCCAATTTAACTTTTCCTAATAAATTGCTTTATTATTTTAATTTATTCATGAAAACAAAAAAACGTTTAGATAAATAATTTATTATCTAAACGTTCATCTATAATTGATATCATAAACCCAAATCCCTTAATTTTTGATATAAATGTATTAGTCTCTCGTATTGATCTTCTCCTGCATCCATTAATCCGTTTTCTATATCAGTAATTTGCGATGAAATTAGTTCAATTGCATAATTTTGTTTCATCACTGTATCGACTAATAAAGATAATTCATCATTCGTAAAGTTTTGTTCACTTAGCATCCATCAATCCCTCCTAGTCCTCATTTTAATCAATGTTTATTTAGTTTAAACTACTTATTTTGTAAATTTATTTGCATAACTAAATGCCGTATAAGAATCTGGTTTAATCTTAGGAATGATCCCCATTGCACTTACTTTAGATGTCATTTCTTGTATAAACTCTTTCGTCAGTCCCACAGTACCAATATCTAAATGAATTTCAAAACTAAAATTATTTGAATTAGCATTCTCATGCAGAGGACTAAAAATTTTTTCCAAATGAAAAGGTGATAATAAAAATGCTATTTCCTGACTATACATTGTTTCTAGAAATATTTTCTCTTTTAAATTACGGATTTTCTTGTGATGCCAACAAGTATGTAAACATCCCCAAGCTCCATTTCCTACTCTATGCAAATGAAGCGCTGTAATAAACTTAGTCCCATTACTATGAACCTGAGAATCAGTTCCGATAGAAAGTCGATATTGTTTATTAGGATCACTTTTTACAAAGTGATATAAACGATCAACTACCTGATCGAAACTCATTTTTCGTTCACTAACATTGTAAAATCGATACTGATCTTTATTCACATATATGACCTCCCTTTTCATAAACGTTACATAATAATGTATTCATTACGAAAAGGGATTAGCACGACCTTACTATTTTGTAACTAAATCTTCAAAAAAAAAAAGAAAAAACAAGCTTAAGCCTGCTTTTTCTTTTCTTTTCTTAATCTAGTGAAGAAATAATTTCGTATATTTCAATTGCAACCATATCGATATTATCGAATGGAAACGTTTGTGGTTTTTCACCTTGTTGAAATACTTCTAATTCAAAAGTTTCATTTTTCTCAGAATACTTTACGCTACATTTTCTTTCGCCATTAACCTCAAAATATCTTTGAGCAACCTCACCATTCGTAGCTTGTTGTTTTAAACTTTCTAAGCGTTCTAAAATTCCTAGTAATAAAGACATATTAGAACTCCTTTCTACCATGTGTCATTCCCTAAATATAGGTTATACTTTCTTACAATTTCTATCCATAAAACTTCTGATAGATTTAAGCTATGTAAGTGTCCATTAATAAGAATACTTGTATTCCAAGATAAATACAAGTGAAATAGTCGTTTCAGCTGAAAAAACAAATTTCTTTAACATCGCAATTTTTCTATGTCATAATAGTTTTATACAAATTGCTTTTAGAAATTAATATAGAAAGGATGTAAATTTATGAAAATTGAATTATTCACGCAAGATGGCTGTCCACCATGTGAATTTTTGAAAAATTATTTAAAAGAAATGAAAGTTACTTATACCGAATATAACGTTTCAAAAGATGAGTTTGCGAAAAAAAGAATGATGTTTGAGTTAGATTCCTTTTCAACACCGACTTTAATTATAAATGAAGAGATCATTAGAGGCGTTCAAATGGATCAAATTGAGGCTGCGCTTCAAAAAAGTTAATCTTTTTAACATTAAAACACCTAAATGAAAGTTCAATCATTTAGGTGTTTTTTTATTCCTATTAACTTCAACTATTTTTTATAATGTTTTCAAGGGCTTGTCCAAAAATTTAGTTCATCCAACTCCTATAAAATGAAAGACAAAAAACATGACGGACGATACAAAAAGAACTTTCGAAATAAGTCCCCTCAAAATTTAATCCTCCCTCAACTAAACTTTTACTTATCGTATCATTGTTTTAATTATTTATACTATACGAATCGTTCTTATCTTTTTTACATTAGCTGACATCGAAATAGCACTATTTCATTGAATATGTGCCTTTTTAAGTGAAATAGTCGATTTTTGATAATAAACTTCCCCTAATATTTTAAAATCTGAATATAGGTATAAACTCTCTTTTTCCATATCAAATTTAATGTTAAAGTTAGTTAATTTGTGTCAACTTTTATAAACATTTCGGACAATAAAGGAGCGGTAAAATGGAGTATCGTGGTTCAACGGTTTACAATCAGGATGATTTTTTTTCAGAATATATGAAACGCAGAAATCGAATAGATAGTCCTAACAATGCGATAGAAGGTCCGATTATCCATGAATTAATTAGAAATGTTGATCAAAAAAACATATTAGATTTAGGTTGTGGTGACGCAAGCTTTGGAAAAGAGCTTTTGTTACTTGGCGCAAACAGCTATTTAGGTATTGAGGGATCAGAGCAAATGATTAAAGTAGCCGAAACTAATTTAAAAGACACCGTAGGCTCAATTTACTACTCTTCAATTGAGGATTATAACTTCCCAACAGATTCATTTGAACTTATTACATCACGATTTGTATTACACTATATTTCAAATATAGAGCTAATATTACAAAAAGTATTTAACTCTTTAAGGGAGAATGGCCAATTTGTATTTAGTGTTCAACACCCATTAACTACAGCCTCCAATGAAAGTAAACAGTCTGGTGATCTAAGAGAAAGTTGGATAGTGGACGATTATTTTCTAACAGGTGAGAGAAAAGAACCCTGGATCAATAAAATAGTGGTCAAATATCATCGTACAATCGAACAATATTTTACTATTTTAAGGAAAACCGGATTTCGAATTGATCAGCTACAAGAAGGGACACCTAAACGAATCCATTTTAAAAGTGAAGAAGAATTTTTACGAAGACAAAGAATTCCAGTTGTACTTGTTTTTTCTTGTTTTAAATAGAGTGATCTAGTGAGGATGTCAGAGTAGATGAAATAAAAATCTGAAGTGAAAATAAAGCTTTGAATCCCCAGCATATTTTGATGCTAGACAGCCTTAGATCATCAAATAGAGGCCACCTAAAGGTCAGTTACGCAGACTTTTAGGACGGCCCCTTTTTTACATACCTAATTTCAAATTAAACATTTTCGTTAAAAAAGCAATTCATTATGTTTAAATAAAAAATCATAACTTAGATCAATATATAAATAGTTCCCGCTATTCATCGGATAAGAAAATGTCCGAATCTTCTCACCGGTTTCAATATCTCTATACATATCGGATAAAAGTCCTTGATCATTTGATTGCATTTTTAATACGGTTTCTAAAAAATATGGCCTCCAGCTCCAGTTCCTACCTTTATACTTTTGCTGAAGTTCCCACCTTTCACCATTAACTTTAAACATGTTAGCAGACTGCTGAAAACCATCCTCATCACATATATACATTCTAAAACATATTGTATTTAATTCATTTGAAATATTTACTAAAAATGAATTTAAATCATCTTCTAATTTATACTTATTAATCGTTGATTCGACTTTTCGCTGAATTAAGTTTGTCATATCTCTAAGTGCAATTAATTTGTTCTTTTCGCCTCGAATATATTTTAAGATGTCATTCTTCAGTGGTTCACATTCATGATTTAACTGACTAATTGAAGGCTGCGGTATAGACAAGTATGCACCTTGATAGAATCTCCCACCATTTTTCCATGCATTTCTTAATTGGATCGAATCAATGATCCCATCATAGTACATCGATGCCCCTACTTTTCCAGCTACATAAATTACGGAATTTAATAAATCTTGAAACGATGAGGTATGAAGTTGTTGAACCATTTTAAAATCGATTTTAATGATGTCGGGAGATAAAAATCGAAGTTTTTCTAAATTAATTAATTTTTCATTTACGCTATTAATCGCAAATTTAATACCGTATGTTTGATAATATGTAATTAAATTCTTTAATTCCTTCTCAAAACCATAAAAAAGTTGGTGTTGAAGAATAATAACAATTTTATTAAGGTGTATCCCTTTTTCTTCATAGGATTGTAAAATTGTTAAAAGACTTTCAGGATCATCTGAAAGTAGTGCTGAAGGATGACGATTGATAAAAATTCCACCATCAAATTTTGATTGTAAAACTCCATCGAGGGCTTGAATTAATATATGATTATCAACCTCTAGTAAGTAGTCGTCTGGCACCAAGTCATTTGCAAAGAAGAATTCAAGGCTGTGTAAATTTTCAAGTTTCAGTCTACCAACAACCTCTACTCCTACACAATTTTGTGTATCGGCTCCATAAATTGGTTGGAAGTATGGTATGACTTTATCTAAGTTACTTATTACGTCTAAAGGATCCATTTTGAACCTCCTTCTAGAAAGGGTATTGATGTATTGACTGTCCTCCATCCATTGTAAAACATGAACCATTAATATAACTAGCCTCATTTGAAAATAAATATGCACAAAGTCCTGCTATCTCCTCAGGAGTACCTAATCGACCTAATGGTACACTCTGCATTGTTCTGTTTGCTAGTTCATCTGAAAGCCATAGTTTATCCGCTCCCTCTGTACGCTCAATAGGGCCGGGAGCTATTGCATTCACTCGTATCCCGTACTTTCTTCCCCACTCTACAGCTAATGTTCTAGTCATTGCAAGTACACCAGCTTTAGCTGATGCAGAATGAATCACTCCTGGACCTGCATCCCAGGCGTACGTAGCGATCATATTCGTGATTGCTCCTTTAATATTATGTTTGATCATATACCGTCCAACTTCCGAGCTACAATAAAAAGTACCATTCAGTACGGTATTAATGACAGAATTCCATCCGTTTACAGACAAATCCTCTGCAGCACAAATAAAATTACCTGCTGCATTATTTACTAAAAAATCAATTGTACCAAATGTTTGATCAACTTCCATTACCATATTTTTTATGAGCTCTGGATCACAAACATCTAAGACGATGGGCAATATTTGACCATCATATCGTTCAATTTCTTCTTTTGCACTATTTAATTTTTCAATATCTTTTCCAGCAATAACTACTTTTGCACCTTCTTTTGCAAAGCGAGTAGCCATTGCTTTCCCCATACCGCTAGATCCACCAGTAACGATTATAACTTTATCCTTCACTCGTATCACTCCCTTTGTATTTAATAGTTTAACAACATTTATCTATTTTGAGAATATTTTCAACAATTAAACTATTTAATATAGTATGTACTTATTTCATTTATAAAGGTCGGGAAACAGTTGAAAATAAAACTCACATCATTTTTTTTGCTATGTATTTGTTTAATCTATTACTCAATCTTCGTTGAACCATCATCAATTCGAACAAAGCATTTAATATTTTCCAACGATCGCCAAAATTCCAGTACTACTATTAAACTAATACAAATCTCAGATACTCATTTTAAAAATAAAAAAGATATAGAACAATTTAAAAAAGTCGTAAACAATATTAACCAAATGAAGCCTGATTTTATTCTTTTTACAGGTGATTTGGTTAGTGATATTCGAAAGTTTGCATATAAAAAAGAAGTAATCCAACTCTTAAAAGAACTAAATCCCAAAAGAGGAAAACTTGCCATTTATGGAAACCATGATCATGGAGGTTATTTTACTGAACAATACGAAAAGCTTTTAGTTGATAGTAATTTTTTATTATTAAAAAACGAAGAAAAAACATACTATATTCAGAAAACAAAAGTTTCATTTATCGGTCTTGATGATTATATGCTAGGAAATAAACAATATAATAAAATATTAGAACAGATTCAAAAAAATTCCTATACGATCGTTCTTGCGCATGAACCTGATATCGCTGATTTAACAAAAAACTATCCAATCAACCTTCAACTCTCTGGACATAGTCATGGAGGACAGATTTATTTTCCGTTTTACAAATCCTTCATAATGCCTCCATATGCAAAAAAATACAATCGTGGTGTTTACAACTTATCGAAGAAATATAATAGTCATTTAGTTGTTTCAAATGGAATTGGTACAACCAAATTGCCGATTCGCTTATTTACACCACCGGAAATCATTTCAATTGAAATTAAGGGTCAACTTAAGCATTAACCTTTTATTCATGAATATTTAGCCAATTAAATCTCACTCATACTAGGTTGGTTACCTAATTTTATGGGTACTTGCTCAATTATTTTAAGACTCCATACACTATTATTGAAGACAAGAGAGGAGGTTAAATACATGAATTATCACTATCACCCTAATTTGAATCATTATTACAGAGATGATCATTCTCCATCCTATTATTATGATCATAACGAACAACGTTTTCTCCCGTTTTTTCCGATTTTACCAATAATAGGAGGACTAGCAGGATTAGCAGGCGGATTCGCTTTAGGTGCACTGGCCTTTAGACCGCCATATTGCCCACCTTATGGACCATTTCCTCCATACGGTGGTGGCGCATACCCTGGATATCCTCCATATGGTGGTGGCGGCGCTTTCCCTGGTTATCCTCCATATGGTGGCGGCGCTTTCCCTGGTTATCCTCCATATGGCGGCGGGGCGTTCCCTGGTAATCCACAACCATACCCACCAGTAAATCCAGGTGCCTATTTACCTGGAAATGCAGGTTTAAATAATCCTGGTAATCTAGGTCCATATCCATACTAAAAACATCAAAAGGCTAGTCGCTTTAATGAATATTATTTCGATTAGCTTTTTATTTAAATTACCACTTCTCTAGATTTGATTTGAAAAAATTAAAACTAAAGATATAATATACTCATATCTATTATTTTGGAGGTAACATAGAAACATGAAACCGAAAGATCCTGGCCTGAATAAACTAAATTTTACAAATGAAGAAATTTTTCAGGCAATATTTGTTGTGAATAAACATGCTAAAACTGCACTTGAACCAAGTGAGTTATATTCACTAAAAAGACAAGCTATTATAAAACTTATTGATAAAGGAATTGCTAAAAAAGTCGGATTACATTTTTCCAATAACCCTAGGGCAAGTAAACAACAATCTGACGTATTAATTGCTTGTGGAGATTTTTTCTTTCATATACCTCCTTTAAAAGAAGACTTTAAACTGCTGCCACATTTAGGAATTTTAGAAAATACTCATCGAAATCCAAAAGTATCCATGTCTTTAAGCTATGCAAAAAAGATACTTCATCATTTCTTAGGTATTGATAACGTTAAATCCGAAAGTAAAATAAAACACGGATCTAATCACCGAAAAAATACCCCAGGACAATTTCTAAAAACTTCTTCATTTCTAAACAATTCTACATTTACTTTTCCGAGTGAACCAATTCGTAAAAATAAAGGTAAACAACAAAGATAGTTAAGAGCTAAGGGAAATATCTTCTTGAGATTTTAAAATCTTAAGAAAATATTTCCCTTTCTTTATACCTACTCTTGTGCACTTCTAATCTCGTGATATTCTCTTTTACTCCTTTCCCCCTATACTTTTGCACCATATTTTACGGACAAGCATACTCTATTAATAGGGGGTGATTAATATGTTCGGTAATAATAACTTACAAGATATTATTCGTTATGTTGCTGGCTTCTTATTTGCGCTTCAATTATTAGTGAATTCTTTTGGGTTTAAATTCCTAAATAATGATCAAATTGATGCGGTAATTAATATCATTTCATTCCTGTTTATTTTATACTTCGGTGCTAAGCATAATTATTTAGGTAAAAAAGGACAAGCTCAAAAAGCATTACTTCAAGAAGCAGGATTAGAAAAAACAAATAAAAATAATACAAATTCGGACCAATAGATTACTATTATTCTACTTTTTGAACGATTTGATTACATTTTTAAATTTTTAGTATGAGAGTGATTAAACATTGTTTCACTCTCTTTCTTTCACCCCAATTTATGCTATTTTTTTAGTAAGATTTACTATTTTTCACTGTTTTTCCTCATATATTGATTTTAATCGGTATAATCATATGCACTTTGTTATACATTGTAGAATTATTTTAACTAAAACAAGTAGGAAAAGTTTAACTCTGTATTGAATGTTCTAAAAACACACATTTTTCAGGAGGATAAAAAATGTCAGTAATTTTTACAAGTAAAGACATTTCAAAGAAATTAAAGATCGGTAAGTCTCGCGTTAGAGAAATTAGTAAGGAATTAGAAAAAAATGCATACCAGTTTACAAAAAATCAAGATACTAGGATTTATAATCAAAGTGATTTTGAATTATTTCAACTGATTGTGAAAGATTACCAAAAAGATGAAAATCTATCACAAGCCGTACAATCCGCTTTAAATAACCTATTAAATCAAAGTCTTGCTGAAACGATTGCAGAAGTTGCAATAACTAGTGAAAATGAAATAACTTTAAATAATGATGAGCAAATTACATCAAATGCCCCGCAAACTCCTCTAGAAGATAACATACATAATGATTTTGACATAAAAAATAAAAATGAAATAATTGAAGAAGAAAATGAAAATTTAGATGAAGTAGTTGTAATTCAAAATGAAACCGAATTAATTAGTCATTTACAAGAAGAAACTTTATTAGTAGAAAATGGTGCAGAACGTGAATTAATTGAAGAAGTAATTATAGAAGAAACTGTAGTCGAACAGGAACTAATGGAAACGCCATTAGAAGTGCAACCTACTTTAATTGAAAAAAAACCGATTGAAGCGAACGTATCCAGGGAAGTAACATTTGAAGGAATACCCGACAAACAATCAATAGAAGAAATAGATCAAATGAACGAAGCTCCTACATTATCGCAACTGGATGAAGTAGTCAAAGAATATCACTTTGAGGAAATGACTGTTGAACAAATACTTGAAGAAAATAATAAACTTCCTGATGAAGATATTCCTACAAATTTAAACGAATCAAAAATAGTAATTGATCAAATTGTATCAAAAGAAAAAGTTACGACCTTTGTTCCGACAAATACTAATCAAATTATGTTTGAAGAATTCATGTCACAAATTACGAATCTAGCATTTCAGAATGAACAAATCCTAACTCAAAATCAAACTCTAATAAAACAGAACTTGGAAAAAGATCAAAAATTAGAACAAATATTAATTTCAGTTGAAGAAAAAAGTGAAGAGCTCCACGAGCTTGCTGCTGTTATTGAAGAAAAAGACGAAAAATTGGAACAAATATTTGAAGAAATTCAATCGAAAGAATCCGGTCGAGACGCTCAATTAATGAGAATGATTAGAGAGTTGCAGGAAACGAAGAAAATGGTTGCTGCTTCAAAAGAAAGAGATTGGAAAAATGCAATAAAATCACTCTTTTTTAAACCAAAATCAGTAAAATAATTTGTTTTATATTAGCACTTATAGATTATGATATCTTTAAAAGAGAAGGGAATCTTCCCTTCTCTTTATTTGTTTAAACATAAAAATTAAATTTTTCAACCTGATCCATACGAATGAACAACCAGCTGACTTTAGAAAACGAGAGTTCGAAGTTAGTACGAGAGGATCATTACCCTCTCTTTATTCTTTTAATTGAATCTCTTCACTTTGTTCTTGATGATACGCTGGTAACATTATATGAACTTCTGTACCATTGCCTTCTTCACTTAAATATTCAATCGTACCCTTATGCGCCTCAATAATACTAAAAGTAACCATTAATCCTAATCCTGTTCCCTTTTCTTTCAACGAATAAAAAGGTTGTCCTAAACGATCAAGCTGAGCTTTCGACATACCAATTCCATTATCTTTTACAATGATTCGTATGTACTCTTTATCTTTTACCTTCTCCATATTTGCTTCAATCTTAATATAACCTTTAGTGTCTTTAATTGCTTCTACACCATTTTTTAAGACATTAATGATTGCTTGTTTAAGTTTAGCTCGATCTCCAACAGTATACATATCTTCATTAACATTTACTTGTAAGAATGCGCCTTGCAATGAGGCATAAGTTGACATTAAAGTAGTAACCTCATTCAATTGTTCGGTCATATTAATGATTTTTTTCTCTTCAATTTGAGGTCTAGCTAGATTTAAGTAGTCCGAAATAATATTCTCCGCCCGGTCCAGTTCGGCTAATACAAGTTTCATATATTCTCTATTCGTTCCACTTTCTTGATTTTCAATCAATTGAATGAAACCCCTTACAACAGTAAGTGGGTTTCTAACTTCATGCGCAACACTGGCCGCAAGTTCACTTACCATGTTTAATTTTTCCGACTTTTGCATTTGAACTCTAATTTCAGCATTTTCAAATAAAAATTCTCTTAAATAAACATGGAATAACATCGTAATCGTTAAAACAGTAAAAAAGATGCATGCTGAAAAAATCGTTTTATCTGTTTGGTACTCTTTTATCCCATTGACTGTTGCTTCATAATAAAGTAAACAGATCATACTAAATGAAAATAAGATTGGCATTAAGATACTAAGAGCAAATTTCTTACGTTTAGAAAAACTTACCCATTGTGGTGATACGATAAATGGTAAAATACATGAAATCAACTCAAAAGGAAAAGATTTTAATGATGATAATCCATATAGTAAATAGACAAAAACTGCTTTCGTAAAAATAATCATTGTTCCGATCCATCTTCCACCGTACAAAATAGATGAATAGATTAATAAAATACTAAAAGTAATAGCCATGCTCTTACTGATATGAATTGGGTAAAGCAAGCAAATAAAAATATTAAAAAAAGTTAGCAATCCAACTAGTATTCTATTTTGCTTTGGACTTGTATTATGGTATCTACTTAGCCAAAACATTTCATATAAAAAGACCGGAATGATTATGATTGCAAATTGAATTAATAAATCTTTTAATTGCAGCATTAAAGTGTCCCCCACCCCTTCTTTCAACAAATTATAACATAGTTATTAAAAGTTCTAATTATTAATACAAAAAATTCGAAAAAAACATTTTGACATAGTACGTCACATTATTACAAAGAATTCTAAAATATAAGAAAAGTCGTCAAGTTGAAGTCATTCAGGGCAAAACTTTAATCACTAAAAATTCCAGATGGATCAATTAGTCGAGTAGTAGAATTCTAGTTTGATCGCGATACTCTTTACTCTAAAATTCTCACGTCCTAGCCGAGTTACAATTCAATTTAAAAAGGCCCTATTATAGGCCTCTGCTTTATTCTAAGTTTTTATTTCTGAACCTTATTAATTTATATCCTGTAATTAATGAGAGGACATAACCAAAAATAGTTAATATAGTTACTAATACATGGGGGTATGTACCAAACCTTATTATCATAATTAACGAAAGAATGATCAGTAAAATTATTGAAACAAACCATTTTAGCTTTTCGTTTGAATGGTAAGATAAACCCGACTTCGTAATAAGTTTTGCAAATTTTGGCAATGATGCATAAATGCCAATCAAAAATAGGCTTAGAAATGGGTATAACACAGTGTAATAAATATTGTTAAAAGTCGTATTTTGAAACTTGAATACAAAGTCTAGTAATAAAAATAATCCTAAGAGATAAAGCAGTGAAAAACTTAAATAGCTCAGTGTTTTCATTAGAATACTCCTACTCTGTTTTATTTGATTATTTTAACTAAAGTTATATGTATGTTAAAACGACTTAAAACCAACCTTTCCTTTTAAAAAATATGTACATTAAAATCGTTACAAATCCCATTAAAATTAGAATAAATAAATAGCCATATTTCCAAGCTAACTCTGGCATATAGTGAAAGTTCATCCCGTATAAACCTACGATAAACGTTAATGGTAAAAAGAAAGACGAAATAATTGTTAATGTTTTCATTATATTATTCATTTTTTCTGAGCTTAATGAAAAATAACTTTCTCTTATATCAGAAGCTAAGTCTCTATTTGTTTCGATCATATCTGAGAGCTTCATTAAATGATCATGAATATCTTCAAAATAAATTCGATGCTCAGATATATCTTTAAATCGATTTGAGTTTAAGATTCGATATAATAGATCTCGAGTTGGTAAGATTGTTTTCCTTAATTTCGATAAATCTGATTTTATATCATATAATCTCTCTACTACATTGCTTACTTCTTTTCGTAGCGGATCAATTTCTAAATCAGATAGTTCGTCCTCTAAACGATAGATTAGTGGAAAATAACTATCTACAAGCTCATCAATGAGTCGATGAGTTAAATGAAGTGGGCTCTTGGATGCCCGACGATCAGTCAGTATATTATCTAAAACAAGTTGTACTGAGGGACTATGCTGAATGTGGAATGTGACCACATAATGATCACTTACAAATATATCTAGCTCCGTTTCCTCTAAGTCTAGTTTGTTTAATTCATGCAAAATTAAAAAATGATATCCGTCATAATAATCTAGCTTAGGTCTTTGTACATATTCTAAACAATCCTCAATGGCAAGTTGATGAAAATTAAATTCAGTTGATAAAAGTGAAATCTCTTCTTGAGTTGGCTCATTAATATCAACCCAGTACCATAGATATTTATTTGATTTTGCCTCAGCAATCGATATATTTCGATCGATTACTTTATTTTTAGTTACTCCTATTACTTGTAACATTTTATACACCTTCTCTAGGTAATCAAATTATTTCACTACTAAATACTTTTTATATTATATGGTAAAATGAAAGAAATTTCATTTATTAAACAGAATAAGATGTTTACTTTTTTATATAAAAAATAATAAGTAGAGGGATTTAGTATGAAAAGATTTATTAATCAAAATGTAAAAGAAATTCAAATCTCAGGTATTAGAAAATTTGCCCAAAAAATTGAAAAATATGAGAATGTAATAGCATTAACATTAGGTCAACCGGATTTCCCAACGCCAGAACCAATTAAAGCTTCAGCAATAGACGCCATTAATCAAAATCAAACAGTCTATACTCCTAATGCCGGAATACCAGCACTTAGAAATGCAGCATCTAATTTTTTAAAGACAAAATACTCTCTATCGTATGACCCAGCAAACGAGGTTATCGTTACAGTAGGTGCTAGTCAAGCAATTGATGTTACTTTTAGGACAATTCTTAATGATGAATGTGAAGTTATTCTTCCTGCACCAATCTATCCTGGGTATGCACCAATCATAACAACATGTGGGGCAAAACCCGTTTTTGTCGATACATCTAACAATGGCTTTAAAATTACGCCTGAATTATTGGATGAATATATAACAGAAAAAACACGTTGTATTGTTTTACCATACCCGAATAACCCAACAGGTGTAACTTTAACAAAAGAGGAACTTGAGAATTTAGCTAATTATTTATCTGAAAAAGATTTATTCATATTGTCAGATGAAATTTATAGTGAACTTACATATGACAGCACTCATATTTCAATTGCAAGTTTCCCTGGTATGAGAGATAAGACAATTGTCATTAATGGCCTTAGTAAGTCACATTCGATGACTGGTTGGAGAATTGGTTTTATTTTTGCACCTGTTTATTTAGCCCAGGAAATCTTAAAAGTGCATCAGTATAACGTATCATGTGCAACATCAATTTCTCAATATGCTGCAATTACAGCATTAACTGACTGCATTGATTCGCCAATTGAAATGGCAAAAGAATATAAAATAAGACGTGATTATATGGTTGATCGATTAGAAAAGATGGGTCTTTTTTGTATTAAGCCAGAAGGTGCATTTTATTTATTCCCATCAATTAAAGAGTTCAATATGCCATCCATGGAATTCGCATTAAATCTAGTAGAAAAACATAATCTAGCAGTTATCCCCGGGGAAGCTTTTTCTGAATATGGTGATTCATTCATTCGCCTTTCATACGCGTATTCAATGAAAGAATTAGAAGCTGCGTGTGATCGATTAGAAGCGTTTGTAACAAGTCTTAGAAATTAAAAGTATATTTATAATTAAAAAAAGACGTGAAATCATTT